>JBPPMV010000033.1:0-27690 GCA_051306235.1 Mycobacterium sp.
GGCGTCATCCCCGGATCCTCGATGACCGGCAGATTGCCCAGGCTCTTCGAAACCGCCTGGGCGCCGAGGTCATCGACACTCGGTGCGCGTACCTGGCTGTTGGCCACGCCGACACCGTCGTGGTTGCCGACCGCACCGGAGGCGAATCCGCCGCCGGTCAGCACCTCGGAGACCGCGGCCGCGAGGCCGTTGACATCGGTGTCGTTGACGACGTCGACCGTCGTCTTCTCCGGCGAATAGGCCACCTTCTCGGTGTTGCCCGCGGCCTGTTCGTCCAGCAGGCTGTTCACCCATTCCTTGACGTGATCGGGATCGATGCGCACGACGCTCTGCATGCCGTCATCGCTCCAGCCGTCCTCGCGCAGGATCGGGATGGTGGCGAAGGCGACCGAACCGGCCGCGATCTCCTGGAGTTGCTCGATGAAATCCATGATGTCCCAGCCATCGGAGAGCACCACCGACCGCTGCACGGCGGTCTGCAGGCGACCCAGGGTGGCCGGACTGGACAGCGTCTTGCCCGAGATCACCTGGTGGGCCAGCGATGCCATCACCGCCTGCTGGCGGGTCACCCGGTCCAGATCACCGCGCGGGAGGTCGTGGCGCTGCCGGACGAAGCTCAGCGCGCGCGGGCCGTCCAGCTTCTGCCAGCCGGCCGGGAAGTCCGCGCCGGAAAGAGGTTCGTACACCGGGTTTTTGAGGCAGACGTCGACGCCGCCGAGGGCGTCGGTGATCAAACTGAAGCCCAGCAGCCCGATTTCGGCGTAGTTGTCGACAGTGACGCCGGTCAGGTGCGCGACGGTCTCGATCAGCGCCTCGCGGCCCGCCTTGATCCCTTCCTTCTCACCCTCGATCGGGTCCCCGCCCTCGACCTCGATGAACTGCTTCATGGTGGCCAGCTTGGCGTCGCCGTACACGCCGTTGATCTTCATCTTTCCCTGGTCGTCGGGCAGCTCGACATAGGTGTCGCGGGGGATGGAGATCGCGGTGGCCGACTTCCCGTTATTCGGGATGCGGACCAGGATGATGGTGTCGGTGTTGGTCGCCACATCGTCGCCGACCCGCAGCGAGGCCAGCTCCTCGGCCGAGAGCGGGTTGCCGTGCGCGTCGGTGCGACTGTCGACCCCGACCAGCAGGATGTCGATGGCGCCGTCCTCGCCGCCGCCGCCCAGTGCTGCCGAGTTGACGTGGTTGATGCCGTCCTCGAACGACCGCACCGTGCTCCAGGCCACGCCGGTGGACACCACGACCGCCACTGCGGCAATGACGCCGACCGTTCTGGTCAGCCGATTCTGCATCAGCCCAGGCTACTGGCCGGAGCATCGATGTCCGCCGAAGCGCGTCGGCGTGCCAACGTCGGTCATGACGAATTCGCCACAACGGCAGCGGTAAACGGCAGCGGTAACGAGGCGGGGTCAGTGAACGACAGATTGCACACAGCTCGTTATCGGCAACCACGACCGTTCACCCGCCTGGGCTGGGTGTTCGGTCGATGAGTACACAGGAGGTCCGGTAACTTGACCGGTATGCGGAAAACTCTGGGCACGAACTTGGCGCGCATGGCAACACTGATGGCGCTGGTGGTGTCGATGCTGACGATCAGCCCGGTGACCGCGCATGCGGTGGTGGCTCCGGCCGACGGCTACGGATTCGCCCAGGGCTACACCTGGGCCACCGGCAACCCGGCCGACGCCGCCCGTGAGATCGCCGCGGTCGGCAAGACGGGCGCATCCTGGGTGCGCCTCCCGTTGGACTGGGGAGTCGTCGGGATCGGTCCGGGCGAATACAACTGGGGTTACTTCGACAGTCTGGTCAACGCCGCCAGCGCCAACGGCCTTCGCGTGCTCGGGCTGATCTCCAACACTCCGTTCTGGGCCCGCACCGAGGGCGCACAGCTGCTGTTTCCGTCCTCACCGCCCAAGAACAACGCCGACTTCGGTGCCTTCACCGCGGCGGCGGCCAGCCGCTACGCCGGCAGGGTCAACGCCTGGGAGGTCTGGAACGAGCCGAACCTGCCGCTGTTCATGGGCTTCGCCGATAACAAGGCGGTCCGCTACACCAACATGCTCAAGGCCGCCTACCCCGCCATCAAGGGTGCGAACCCCGGTGCCACCGTGGTGGCCGCCGGTCTGAGCCCGCTGGGCGGCGCCGATTCGCCTCCCGGATTCCTGGAGCAGATGTACGCCGCGGGCGCCAAGGGCTCCTTCGACGCGGCCGCGGCGCACCCCTACGTGTTCCCCGGCGGTCTGGCCGCCGACAGCAACAACGGCTGGTCCGATGTGCTGCGCATGCACGACGTGATGGTCGCCAACGGTGACGGTGGCAAGAAGATCTGGCTGACCGAGATGGGTGCGTCCACCAGTGACATCCCCGGTGACGGGGTGAGCCAGCAGGAGCAGGCCAAGCAGATCGTCGACGTGCTGGGCGCGGCGGCCGCCGTCGGCTGGGCCGGGCCGGCGTTCATCCACGCCGTGCGCGACCTGGACAGCTCCAACCGCAATGACCGCGAGGCCAACTACGGCGCGCTGCTCACCTCGGACTGGCAGCCCAAGGTCGCCGCCGGGGTGCTCGCCGGATAGCGACCGTGCCTGCCCGAATCGTCATCACCGGCGCGGGCGGGCAGGTCGGCCGGGCCCTGGTCGGCGCACTCACCGCCCGGGGACGCGAGTTGCTCGCCGTGTCCTCGGCGCAGTGGGATATCACCGATCCGGCGGCCGGGGCCGAGCACGTCGTATCCGGCGATGTCGTGATCAACGGCGCGGCCCTGACCGCGGTCGATATCGCCGAGACCGATGAGGCGCGGGCCTACGCCGTCAACGCCACCGGTGCCGGGCACGTCGCGCGCGCCTGCGCCGCGGCGGGTGCCCGGCTGATCCACATCTCGACCGACTACGTGTTCAGCGGCGAATTCGACGGCGCCGCACGGCCATACGAGGTGGAAGATCCCGTCGGCCCCCGCAGCGTCTATGGTCGCAGCAAGCTCGCCGGTGAGCGCGAGGTGCACGCCCTCCTGCCTGCCGCGACCGTCGTGCGCACCGCGTGGGTCTACACCGGGACGGGCAGCGATTTCGTCGGCACCATGCGCCGGCTGGAATCCGAACGCGACACCGTGGACGTGGTGGCCGATCAGACCGGATCCCCGACCTACGTCGCCGACCTGGTGACCGCCCTGCTGCGGATCGCCGATGACCCGGCCCCCGCGCCGCTGCTGCACGTGGTGAACACCGGTCCGGCCAGCCGGTACGACCTCGCCCGCGCGGTGTTCGCCGGTATCGGCGCCGATCCGGCCCGGGTTCTTCCGGTGAGCACGGATCGACATCCGCGCCCCGCGCCGCGACCGGTCTACTCGGCGCTGTCCACCGCGCTCCATGACGCCGCATACGGCCCGATGCGGTCTTGGCAGGACGGGCTGGACGCCGCCTTGACGGCATTGCGCTGAGGATCCGGGGCGAGCGCAGCAACGGGGAACCGGGATCCGGGGCGAGCGAAGCGACGGGGAAATGAGAACCGTTACCCTCTCCAGCGTGGGCGATGAACTGGTTGGGCTTGGTGTCTGAGGAACTGAAGGTCGTGACGGTGACCTATTCACCGGGCCCGCATCTGGACCGTTTCCTGGCCTCGCTGGCCCATGCCACCGATCGGCCGGTGACGGTCATCATGGCCGACAACGGATCCACCGACGGTTCCCCCGAGGATGCGGTGGCCCGATATCCCAACACCCGTCTGCTGCACACCGGCGGCAACCTGGGCTACGGCACCGCCGTCAACCGGGCCGTCACCGAGTTCGTCGACGACGGTGAGCTGTTCATCGTGGCCAACCCCGATGTGCAGTGGGGCCCGGGCAGCATTGATGAACTGCTGGCGGCCGCGCAGCGCTGGCCGCAGGCCGGCGCGTTCGGCCCGCTGATCCGCGATCCGGACGGCTCGGTGTACCCGTCGGCCCGGCATCAGCCCAGCCTGATCCGCGGCGGTATGCACGCCGTCGTCGGGCCGGTGTGGAAATCGAATCCGTGGACGGCGGCCTACCGGCAGGAACGGCTGACCCCCAGCGAGCGGCCGGTCGGCTGGTTGTCCGGCGCCTGCCTTTTGCTGCGCAGGGATGCGTTCAACGGCATCGGCGGTTTCGACGAGCGCTATTTCATGTACATGGAGGACGTCGACCTCGGTGACCGGCTGGCGCGCTCCGGCAGGCAGAACATCTACGTGCCCACCGCCGAGGTTTTGCACGACAAAGGTCATTCGACCGGGCGCGATCCGGCGACGAATCTGGCGGCCCATCACCGCAGCACCTACACTTTCCTGGCTGACCGTCATTCGCGCTGGTGGCAGGCCCCGCTGAGGTGGACGATCAGGGGTGCACTGGCAACCCGAGCCGGTCTCGTGGTCCGGAACTCTCGACGTAAACAGGCGAAAGGGCGGCTCTGAATGGCCAGCACACTCGATCCCGCGAATGTGGATGCGGTAATCCTGGTCGGCGGGCAGGGCACCCGATTGCGGCCGCTCACCTTGTCGGCACCCAAGCCGATGCTGCCGACGGCCGGGCTGCCCTTCCTCACCCACCTGTTGTCACGGATCGCCGCGGCCGGTATCCAGCACGTGGTGCTGGGCACTTCCTATAAGGCCGAGGTGTTCGAAGCGGCGTTCGGTGACGGGTCAAAACTCGGTCTGGAGATCGAGTACGTCGTCGAGGAGGAGGCGCTGGGTACAGGTGGCGGTATCGCCAACGTGGCAGGCAAGCTGCGCCACGACACCGTGCTGGTGTTCAACGGCGATGTGCTGTCCGGCGCCGATCTGGGCGCCCTGCTGAACAGCCATGCCGACCATCAGGCCGATGTCACGCTGCACCTGGTGCGGGTCGGGGATCCGCGCGCCTTCGGGTGTGTGCCCACCGATGCGGACGGACGGGTCACCGCCTTCCTGGAGAAGACCCAGGATCCGCCGACCGATCAGATCAACGCGGGTTGCTATGTCTTCCAGCGCGCGATCATCGACGAGATCCCCAAGGGCCGGGCCTTGTCGGTGGAGCGTGAGGTGTTCCCCGGACTGCTCGCCGACGGCCGCAAGGTGTGTGGGTATGTCGACGCCAGCTACTGGCGCGATATGGGCACACCCGACGATTTCGTGCGCGGATCGGCGGATCTGGTCCGCGGTATCGCCCCGTCACCGGCATTGCAGCATCAGCGCGGTGAGTTCCTGATCCACGATGGTGCGGCTGTCTCACCCGGCGCGCTGCTGCTGGGCGGGACCGTGGTCGGCCGCGGAGCCGAGATCGGCGCCGGAGCCCGACTGGACGGCGCGGTCATCTTCGACGGTGTCCGGGTCGAGGCAGGAGCCGTCATCGAACGGTCGATCATCGGCTTCGGCGCACGCATCGGGCCGCGGGCACTGATCCGCGATGGTGTCATCGGCGACGGCGCCGATATCGGTGCCCGCTGCGAGCTGCTGCGAGGCGCCCGGGTGTGGCCGGGGGTCACCATCCCCGACGGCGGCATCCGCTACTCCACCGACGTCTGAGCCACTTACGCCGAAATAGAATTCCACGACGCTTTTCGGCGATTTGGCGACGCGGAATTCTATTTCGGCGAAATACTCTGCGCGGCTTTCGCCAGCGCCAGTAGGGCAGGGTCGTCCCCGGGCAGGGCGTCCAGTGGCCACCACCGCAGATCCAGGGACTCCGCGCTACGCACGATCTCCGTGCCGGCCGGCGCGTGCACGACGAACTGGAGGTCCAGGTGCCGGGTCGGCACCCCCAGCGAGCAGGTCAGCGGATGCACGTGCAGCGCGGCGAGTCCGGGTTCGATCCGCAATCCGTGGATACCGGACTCCTCGGTGGCCTCCCGCAGGGCTGCGGCGGTGATATCGGCGTCGGTGTCCTCGCAGTGCCCGCCCAGCTGCAGCCAGCGGCCGACCCGCGGGTGCAGGGTCAGCAGGGCATGGGTCCCGCTGTGATCGAGGACCAGTGCGGACGCGGTGACATGGCCGGGCTCGCAGGCGCGCCGGCAGGCATCGGGCCGGGCCAGTACGAACGCCAGCACCGCGTGTCGTAGCGCATCCTGTTCGGGATCGGTTGCCTCCCAGCGTTCCAGGGTATCGACGACGGAGGCGTGCAGGGTCATCGCCGGACCAGCAGGCCGTCGGCCGGTGCGGGATCCCTCGGGCCGGCAGGCCCGGTGCCCTCCGCGGGGTAGCCGATGGCGATGGCGCCCAACGGTTCCCAGTCCGCTGCCGTGTCGAGTTCGCGGCGGGTGATATCGGCGGCGAAAATGGTGGATCCGATCCAGCAGCTGCCGACGTCGCGTGCGGCCAGAGCCACCAGCAGGCCCTGCACCGCCGCGCCGGCGGCGACGGTGAACATGGTGTGCTCGGCCGCGGTGCGGGCCGGATCCGGGTAACTGTGCGCGCCGTCGGGAACCATGAAGGGGATGATGAGTTCGGTTGCCTCGTAAAGGATCTGGCCTCGCGCCACCCGGCGTGACACCTCATCGTCGGAGCGGCCGTCGGCGCTCAGATCGTCCTGCCACTGCTGTTTCATCGCATCGAGCAGTCGGGTCCGGGTGTCCGGGTCGCGCACCCAGACGAACCGCACCGGGCGGGTGTGGTGCGGCGCCGGTGCGGTCAGGGCCTCGGCGACCGACTCCTCGATGAGACCGGCGGCGACGGGTTCGGAGTTGAACTGCCGCACTGAACGGCGCATCAGCTGTGCCTGCCTGCGGCCCAATGCGATGGCCTCCGCAGTGCCGAGCCAGAACAGGTCGTCCTCGCCGGCGCGGACCAGGGTGTGGCCGTTGGAGCCGTCATCGTGCAGGGTCAGTCCGCGGACTACGGCCACCGGGATTCCGGTCAGCTTGCCCTTCACCAGATCTCCGGCGGCGGCGAGTTCGTCGGCGACGGCGATCTCGGTCACCACGAGTTCGTTGCCGTGCGCGTCGTGCGCGCCGGCATAGCCGTGCAGCACCGTCAGCCCCGCGGCCCCGATCGCCACATCGGTCTGCCCGTTGCGCCAGGCGCGCCCCATGGTGTCGGTGATGACGATGCCGACCCGCACGCCCAGTTGTGTTGCGATACCGTCCCGGATCGCCGCGGCGCTGCCATCGGGATCGACCGGCAGCAGCGCGAGTTCGGCGGCGTCGATGTTGGAGCCGTCCACCCCCGCCGCGGCCTGGATCAGTCCGATGGCGTTCTCGGTGATGAGCGTCTTGCCCTTGCGGGCCAGCACCCGGACCGCCTCGTCATCGATGAGCTTGCGGCGCAGGGCGTCCCGCTGCTCGGGATCGGTGGGCGCGGCGACGATCCGGCCCTCGGCCTTGGAGAGCACCTTGCTGGTGATGACCACCACGTCGTCGTCACGCAGCCAGTCGGCCGCACCGGCGATGGCCGCGGCCAGGTTGTCGCCCGGGCGGAACTCGCCGAGCCCGGTCACCGGGATGATCTCGATGGCGCCCGCGGCGCCGTGCTCGGCACTCACAGTGCGATGCCCGCCAACTGCAGTCCGGCCCGCACCATGTCGGCGGTGGTGGCGGGGTCGGTCATCAGCAGGGGAGTTTGGCGCACATCGATACCGGCGATGGTCGCGTCATCGCCGTCATGGACCAGCCAGCCGTCCAGGATGCCCACGGCGCTGCGCGCGCCGAAGTGTTCTCCCACGGCCTCCGAGGAGGATTCGACGCCGATCACCGAGAGGCATTCGTCGGCCATACCGCGCAACGGCTTTCCGGCGATGATGGGGGAGTAGCCGATCACCGGTGCCGCGGTGGACCGCAGCGCACCGCGGATACCGCCCACGGCGAGGATCGAGCCGATGCTGACCACCGGGTTGGACGGGGCGATCAGGACGATGTCGGCGCCCGCGATCGCCTCGGTGACACCGGGCGCCGCGGTGGCCTTGTCTGACCCGACGAACGCGAAGCTGTGCGTCGGGATCTTCGCCCGGTAACGGACCCACCACTCCTGGAAGTGGATCGCCTTGCGTTCGCCGTCGGGATCGGTGACGACGACGTGGGTTTCACTGCGGTCGTCGCTGGCCGGCAGCAGTCGAGCCCCCGGAGCCCATCGGGCACACAACGCCTCGGTCACCGCAGAGAGCGGATACCCGGCCCGCAGCATCTGGCTGCGCACCAGATGGGTGGCCAGATCGCGGTCGCCGAGGCCGAACCAGTCGGGCTGCACACCGTAGGCGGCGAGTTCCTCCTTGGCATGCCACGTTTCGTCACGGTGACCCCAGCCACGCTCGGAATCGATACCGCCGCCGAGGGTGTACATACAGGTGTCGAGGTCCGGACAGATGCGCACGCCGAACATCCACGCGTCGTCGCCGACGTTGACGACAGCTGTCAATTCGTGCTCGGCGGGCTCATCGTGTTGGATGGAGGGGTCGGCAAACTGCCCCAATCGGAGCAGATGCTGGACCCCCAGCAGGAATCGTGCGCCGCCCACGCCGCCGACCAGAACAGTGACCTTCACGCCCTCAGACCCTATGCCAGCCAGCTTTCTTCGGTGTCGCCGCCCGGGGTGTGGGGAACACGCGGGGGCAGGGACACGCCGGATCTATGTCACGAGATGGTATGAAAACTGGCCGTATCGCTTGACTGTGGCAGCTAACGCGTGTCTAATCACATCAGTGTCATTTCGTGGTTCGCCCGCCGGTTTCGGTGCCGCAGACCGGGATTCGATCATATGTTCGAATCCGGATGGCCTTACATCACAATAGTGATAGCTGGGGCAGTGCTGGAGGGGTATGGCGATCCGCCATTTCGTGAATCCGGCAGGGGCTCCGAACATGGCAACAACGGGAAAACAATTTAGGTGAGGAGGCGGAACATGTCTTATGAGCAGGTCGATCTCGACCGCGCGCTCCGGTTCGAAGACCGGATGCTCGGTTCAGTGGACAGTGCACCGCACACCACTACCGGCCCGACGGCAAGCGAGATCATCGGGCGCCCGCAGCTGAGTTTGGTGCCCGAGCGTATCGAGTTCACGCCCGAGTCTCTGGATGACGACGACCAGTGGCAGGAGCGCGGTCTGTGCGCGCAGACCGACCCTGAGGCGTTCTTCCCGGAGAAGGGTGGCTCGACACGCGAAGCCAAGCGCATCTGCCAAGGCTGCGAGGTCCGCGACCGGTGCCTGGAGTACGCACTGGCCAACGACGAGCGCTTCGGCATCTGGGGCGGCTTGTCCGAGCGGGAACGTCGCCGCCTCAAACGCGGCATCATCTGAGGAGAACAGCGCGTCGTGACCTCCGGGTCGCGGCGCGTTATTCGTCGTCGACGGACGGGTCGATGACGGAGGGCTCCACGCCCAGATAGGTGGCCACCTGGGCCACCAACACCTCGTGCAACAAGTCGGCGAGCTCGTCGGTGTCCTTGGCGCGCCGTTCGATCGGCTTGCGGAACAGCACAACTCGCGCCCGTGTCGAGTTCCCCCGGATGTCGACGCCGGCCGGGATCAACCGGGCCAGCGCGATCGGACCGTCGGCGATGACCTCCGGCGGCCACTGCACACTCTCGGGATCCTTGGGCGCGATGCGCGGGATCTCGTCGACCGCGACGTCCAGTCCCGACACCCGGTGATGCCAGCGCCGCTCGATCGGCTCATAGGCCTCCAGCACCGCCATGTCGAACCGCTCGGCGCGGCTGCGCCACCCCGGCACGGTCGGGGGCAGCAGGGATCCGCGCATTCCCCGGCCACGTCGGGATCCCCGATGGTTGCGCTGCACCACGGAGGAGATGGTAACGGTTGGAGATCGGGCAACGCGGCACGCGCGTGTCCGGAGGCCCGTGGCGTCGCCGCACGATAATCTTCCGAGCGTGAACGTTCCCCGTCGCTGCTGCAGGCCCGGGTGCCCGCACTACGGTGTGGCGACGCTGACCTTCGTCTATTCGGACTCGACAGCGGTCGTCGGACCACTCGCGACGGTATCCGAGCCGCATTCCTGGGATCTCTGTGTCGTGCACGCCGGTCGGATCACCGCTCCCCGAGGCTGGGAACTGGTCCGGCACGCGGGGCCGCTGCCCAACCATCCCGACGAAGACGACCTGTCTGCGCTCGCCGATGCCGTCCGAGAGGGCCGCGAAGGGGTTCAGTCCATGGTGAACGGTGTCACCGCAGGATTCTCCGATCCCACCACCGGAATGCCCGGCGGATCGCTGATGGCGGCCGCGCCGGCTCGGCGTCCGGAACCCAACGGCCGCCGTCGCGGTCATCTCCGGGTGCTCCCGGACCCGGAACCCAGCTCCGACTGATCGCGGCGTCTGTCGCTTTGCTCGCCTGCCCGCCGGAACAATCCCCGGTCGCTGCGCTCCAGCCCGCCGGAACATTCCCCGGTCGCTGCGCTCCAGCCCGCCGGAACAGTCCCCGGTCGCTGCGCTCCAGCCCGCCGGTCCCCGTCGCGGGACCCGCGACGGTCGTCCTACCGAGCCACTAGGCTGAGTGAGCAGAGCAATCCCGATTCCCCGTACACAGAGAGCGAGGAGAGCCATGTCTCGGTCCGCTGAGGCTGTCCACGCTGTCATCAAGGCCTATGACGTGCGGGGATTGGTCGGAGACCAGATCGATGAAGCCTTCGTCCGCGATGTCGGTGGGGCCTTCGCACGGCTGGTCCGCGACGAACATCTCAGCCCGGCGCCGGTGGACACCGTGGTCATCGGCCACGATATGCGGGCCAGTTCGCCCGCGCTCTCGGATGCGTTCGCCGAAGGCGTCATCGCCCAGGGGCTCGACGTGGTGCGTATCGGGTTGGCCTCGACCGATCAGCTGTACTTCGCCTCGGGACTGCTGGACTGCCCGGGCGCGATGTTCACCGCCAGCCACAACCCTTCCGCTTACAACGGCATCAAGCTGTGTCGCGCGGGCGCCAAGCCGGTCGGCAAAGACACTGGCCTGCTGATCATCAGCGATGAGGTCATCAACGGGGTGCCCGCCCACGACGGTGCCACGGGTGCCATCACCGATCGCGATGTCCTCGCCGAATACGGCGAGTTCCTGCGTTCCCTGGTCGACCTGTCGGAGCTGCGCCCGCTGCGGGTGGCCGTCGACGCCGGAAACGGGATGGGTGGGCACACCACTCCCGCGGTGCTCGAAGCGATTCCGGGGATCACGGTGCTGCCGCTGTTCTTCGAACTCGACGGCACGTTCCCCAACCATGAGGCCAATCCGCTGGATCCGGCCAACCTCGTCGACCTGCAGGCTCACGTCCTGGCGACCGGGGCCGATATCGGCCTGGCCTTCGACGGTGACGCCGACCGCTGTTTCGTCGTCGACGAAAAGGGGGCGCCCGTCTCGCCGTCCGCGGTGACCGCACTGGTGGCCGCCCGCGAGCTCGGCCGCGAGATCGGCGCCACGGTCATCCACAACCTGATCACCTCACGTGCGGTACCCGAACTGATCGTCGAACGCGGCGGGACCGCGGTGCGCTCCCGGGTGGGCCATTCCTACATCAAGGGCCTGATGGCCGAGACCGGCGCCATCTTCGGCGGCGAGCACTCGGCGCACTACTACTTCCGCGATTTCTGGGGTGCCGACTCGGGCATGCTGGCCGCGCTGCACGTACTCGCCGCGCTCGGCGAGCAGCAGCGCCCGCTGTCCGAGCTGATGGCCGACTACCAGCGCTACGAGGAGTCCGGGGAGATCAACTTCACCGTCGACGACGCGCCGGCCTGTGTGGATTCCGTGCTCACCACCTTCGGCAGCCGCATCCAGTCGCTGGACCACCTCGACGGAGTGACCGTCGACCTGGGCGACGGGCGCTGGTTCAACCTGCGCACCTCCAATACCGAACCGCTGCTGCGGCTCAACGTCGAGGCGCGCACCACCGACGAGGTCGACGAGGTCGTGCAACAGGTCGCGGAACTGATCGCCGCGCGTAGCGAATCGCGGAGCGAGTCGGCGCCGTGACCTCCCGGGCCGCCACCATCGACCTCGACGATGTCGAGGGGTTGTTGGCCGCCGACCGGGAGGGATTGCTACGGGCGGCTGCCATGGCCGGGGCGCAGGTCCGCGCCACCGCGGCGGCCGTCGACGAGGGCGCGCTGGACCTGCTGCGCTCGGACACCCCACCTCGCACCCTGATCTGGATCGCCGACGGCGGCCCCGCCCGCGCGGCGGGCACAGTGCTGGCCGCGGCACTCGGGGCGGCCACCGGTGTGCCCATCGTGGTGGCCTCGGAGATGCCGCCGTGGACCGGTGCGCTGGACGTCGTGGTGGTGGCCGGCGCCGACGCGGGGGACCCGGTGCTGGTCACCGCGGCAGCCACGGGCGTGCGCCGCGGCGCACGCGTCGTCATCGTCGCTCCCAACGAAGGACCGTTGCGTGATGTGACCGCCGGACGGGCGGCCGTTCTCGCGCCGCGACTGCCGGTGCCCGACGAGTTCGGATTGACCCGGTACCTGGCCGCCGGTGTGGCGGTGCTGGCCGTCGTCGACGCCGCCGTCCGGGTCGACATCGGGGCGCTGGCCGACGAACTGGACGCGGAAGCCTTGCGCAACAGCGCGGCACGGGAATCGTTCACCAATCCCGCCAAGAGTCTGGCCGAGCGCCTCGCCGGGCGCGAAGTGGTGCTGGCAGGGGACAGCGAGGCGACGCTGGCGTTGGCACAGCACAGCGCGGCGGTGCTGCTGCGGGTTGCGCGCCAGGTGGTCGCGGCGGTCGGTCTGACCGATGCGCTGGGAGCGCTGAGTCCGCTGAACATCGCGCCGGTGGACTACGAGACCGCGCTGTTCCACGATGAGGAACTCGACGGCCCGCTGCCGTCCCGGGTGCGCACCGTGGTGCTGACCTCCGATGAGAAACGACCCGTGGTGGTGGCGCGCACCGAGGGCTTCACCGATCTCGATGTGGTCAGCGCCGACGACGTCCCCGACAGTGCGTCGACGATCGGCAGTGTCCGGCTCGAGCAGCAGCTGGCGACGGTGGCGGTCCGTCTGGAGATGACGGCTGTGTATCTACGACTGGTGCGAGGTTGATGGCGTGAACCTGCTCCGTGGAGCTGTGCGCAAATACGCTTGGGGATCGCGTACCGCGATTGCCGAGTTCACCGGAAGGCCAAGCCCGACACCACATCCCGAGGCCGAGCTGTGGCTCGGCGCGCATCCCGGTGATCCGGCGCGCTGCGATACCGATGAGGGTGAGCGATCACTGCTGGACGTGATCACGGCCGATCCCGACGGGCAGTTGGGCGGCGGGTCGCGGGCCCGGTTCGGTGACGCGTTGCCGTTCCTGGCCAAGGTACTCGCCGCCGACGAACCGCTGTCGCTACAAGCCCATCCGAGCAGCCAGCAGGCGGTGCACGGCTTCGAACGCGAAGAGCGCCTGGGGATTCCGATCTCGGCGCCGACCCGAAACTACCGCGACGCCAGTCACAAGCCGGAACTGATCGTCGCACTGGGGCAGTTCGAGGCGCTGGCGGGTTTCCGGCCGGCGGCCCGCAGCGCGGAGTTCATGCGTGCGCTGTCGGTGGTCGAACTGGATCCGTTCGTGGCACTGCTGACGGGCCAGTCCGATGCCGACGGTCTGCGCGCGCTGTTCACCACCTGGATCACCGCGCCGCAGCCCACGCTCGACGTGCTGGTGCCCGCGGTCCTCGACGGCGCGATCAACTACATCCGCTCGCGGGAGACCACCTTCGCCGCCGAGGCCAAGACCCTCCTGGAACTCGGCGAACGCTACCCCGGCGATGCCGGTGTGCTGGCGGCGATGCTGCTCAATCGCATCACGCTGGCGCCCGGCGAGGGCATCTACCTGCCGGCCGGCAATCTGCACGCGTATCTGCACGGGGTGGGCTTCGAGGTGATGGCCAACTCCGACAACGTGTTACGCGGTGGCCTGACCCCCAAGCACGTCGATGTCCCGGAGTTGCTGCGGGTCCTGGACTTCACCCCCGCCGACGATTCCCCGATCCTGCCGCGGTCCACCCGCGACGGGATGGAACTGGTCTATGACACACCGGCGCCGGAGTTCGCGGTGTCGGTGCTGCAGGTCGGCGATGAGCACATCGGCCATGAGATCGACGCCCCGGCCGAACACGACGGGCCGCAGGTGCTGCTGTGCACCGAGGGCGTCGTGGGGGTGCACGCCAAATCCGGTGCGGTGACCCTGAAGCGCGGCGGCGCGGCCTGGGTGGCCGCCGACGACGGGCCCATCCGATTGGTGGCCGATCAGCCGAGCAGGCTGTTCCGCACCACCGTCGGGATCTAGCCGGCCGGGACCGTTTCCCGGTCCGGCGTCGCGCGTCGGGTCCGGCGCTTCTCCGTGATCAGCAGACCCATGTTGTGCCTGATGGTGCGCCCGAGTGTGCGCGCGTCGGGAACCATGTACAGGCTGTCCAGCAGGCTGAACCGCCGCAGGAACCATTCGGCCAGATCGGCTTCCGTCTCGGCCGCACCGAGGAACTGGTCGAACAGCGTGCCGACCTTCTCGTACCACCACGGCATGTTGTCCGCGGTGGCGTTGTGCAGGGCCAGATCGCCGATGGCGTTCATCGTCCAGACCGGCCACGTCGTCTTCTTGGTCGCCCGGGACAGTCGGCCGGCGATATCGGTGTGGCCCGCCTCCAGCACGGCCCGCAGGTTGCCGGCCTGGATCGACGTCATGGTCATGCCCTGGCCGTAGGTGGGGTTGAAACTCACCACTGCATCGCCGAACGGGATGATGCCCGCCGGGAAACGCGTCATCTGGTCATACCGCCGCCAGCGGCTGGTGGGGTACTTGTGGAAGGCCATCCCGCCCAGCGGCGTCCCGCCGCGCAGCGCGGCGCTGAGGTGTTCGGGCAGCATCTCGTCGGCCAGTTCGTAGATCTCGCCGAGGTTCTGCGGCGGGGTGGCCTTACCGGTCCCGAATGTCGTCACCGCCCAGTTGCCGTCCTCGTAGAGCAGCATGCCGAAGCCGACGGGATGGTCGTGTGAGGCCCCGGCGACCACCACCTTCTCCTGGATGAGGCCGTCGGGGATGTGCACCTGATGCGTCGCGTAGTCGATGCCCACGTCGACGGTGTCCTCGGCCGGACGGTCGAAACCCCACTGTTCCAACCACACCGGTAGACGCGTGCCACGGCCGGTGGCGTCGACCACGAGATCGGCCGGGACCGCACTCGACTCGTCGCCGGCCTCCAGGAGCACCCCCGTCACGCGTTCCTCGGCCGGATCGTAGGTCGGCTCGGCCACACTGGTCGGCACCAGTTCGACGTTCGGGATGGCCAGCGCGCGCTTGCGGATGTGCCATTCGAGATGCGGCCGGCTCGGTACGTAGGTGGTGAACTCGCGCTTCAGCGTCCTGTTCGTGCCGAGCACATGGCCTGCCGCGCCGAAGTGGATGCAGTCGGGCCGGTTGTCCAGCTTCGGCACACCCGTGGCGACCATATCGTCGAGCAGTCCCGGGAACAGTCCCTCGAACTCCGCGGCCCCGCGGGCCATCAGCAGGTGCACATGCTTGCCCTGCGGCACGGCCGCGCGGTTGGCCGGGCCGTCGGGCAACTCGTCACGCTCGTAGACCGTCACCCGGTCGAAGTGGTCGGACAGCACCCGGGCCGCGCACAACCCGGCCAGGCTCGCCCCGATGACTATTGCGTGTGACCCCATGGGATGGACGGTACTAGGTGTGGTCGTACTCACACGAATACACGCAGGTGATTTTACAAATGACTGCTCTATGTATAGACATCGGACAAAGTCTGTTCTATAGTCAAGTTCAGGTAGTGATGGCACTCACATGGAGGTGAACTGGCTGTGACGACGCAATCAGAGGCAACGACCCCGGTCGAACAGTGGCGCGACAGGAAACGTCATCTGTGGCTGATGGGGCTGATCGTGCCCACCGCGGTCCTGGTGATGCTGCCCATCGTCTGGGCGCTCAACCAGATCGGCTGGCATGCGGCAGCACAGGTGCCGTTCTGGATCGGCCCGATCCTGGTCTACATCGTCCTGCCGCTGCTGGATCGGCGGTTCGGTCCCGATGGCGAGAACCCGCCGGACGAGGTGATGGAGCGCCTGGAGAACGACAAGTACTACCGCTGGTGCACCTACAGCTTCATCCCTTTCCAGTACGTCACGGTCGTGCTTGGCGCCTACCTGTTCACCGCGGGCGATCTGAACTGGCTGGGCTTCGACGGCTCATTGGGCTGGCCGGCCAAGATCGGCCTGGCGCTGTCGGTGGGGATGATGGGCGGCGTCGGCATCAACACCGCACACGAACTGGGGCACAAGAAGGATGAGCTGGAGCGCTGGCTGAGCAAGATCACCCTCGCCCAGACCTGCTACGGCCACTTCTTCATCGAGCACAACCGCGGCCACCACGTCCGCGTGGCCACCCCGGAGGATCCGGCGTCGGCGCGTTTCGGCGAGATGTTCTGGGAGTTCCTGCCGCGCAGCGTGTGGGGCAGCCTGAAGTCGTCCTGGGAGCTGGAGGCCAAGCGATTGGAGCGCGCGGGCAAGAGCACCTGGCACTGGTCCAACGATGTGCTCAACGCCTGGGCGATGTCGGTGGTGTTCTACGGGGTGCTGATCGCCGTCTTCGGTCTTGCGGTCATCCCGTATGTGGTGATCTCGGCAGTCTTCGGCTTCGCACTGCTCGAAACCGTCAACTACTTGGAGCATTACGGGCTGCTGCGGCAGAAGACGGCGAACGGCCGTTACGAGCGCTGCGCGCCCGAGCACAGCTGGAACTCCGACCACCTGGTCACCAATCTGTTCCTCTACCACCTGCAGCGGCACAGCGATCACCACGCCAATCCGACCCGGCGCTATCAGATCCTGCGCAGCATGCAGGGCGCGCCGAACCTGCCCAGCGGGTACGCGTCGATGATCGGGCTGACGTACTTCCCGCCGCTGTGGCGCAAGGTGATGGATCACCGGGTGTTGGCGCACTATGACGGCGATATCAGCCGGGTGAACATCCATCCCCGGGTGCGCGACAAGGTGCTGGCCAAGTATGGGGCCGACCAGTGAGCGCCTACCGCTGTCCCGGTTGCGATTACGTCTACGACGAAGCCAATGGTGCTCCGCGCGAAGGCTTTCCGGCCGGAACGTCATGGGATCAGATTCCCGATGACTGGTGCTGCCCGGACTGCGCGGTGCGCGAGAAGGTCGACTTCGAGGCCCGGGCAAGCGAAGCGACGGGACATCGACAGGGTGAGGTGAAGAGATGAGTGATCAAGCCTTCAAGCTGTTCGTCTGCGTGCAGTGCGGATTCGAGTACGACGAGGCCAAGGGCTGGCCGGAGGACGGTATCGCGCCGGGCACCCGGTGGGAGGACATCCCGGAGGACTGGAGCTGCCCGGACTGCGGCGCGGCCAAAACGGATTTCGAGATGATCGAGGTTGCGCGGCCGTGACACTCGCCGCAAGAGCTCCGCGAAGCTATAGGGTCGCGGCTATGAGCGCACCCTCGCCCCGGCGTACGGCGCAGCGCGTGCCCTACGCCGAGGCCTCGCGGGTGCTGTTGCGTGACTCGATCCTCGACGGCATGCGAGACATGCTGCTGGCCCGGGACTGGTCCTCGATCACCCTCACCGATGTGGCACGGGCGGCCGGCATCAGTCGTCAGACCATCTACAACGAGTTCGGATCGCGGCAGGGACTGGCCGAGGGGTACGCCCTGCGGCTGGCCGATCGGCTGGTCGACCAGATCCACGGCGCGATCAACGAGAACGTCGGCGACGTCTACACCGCCTTCCTGCAGGGGTTCCGCGATTTCTTCACCGAGTCGGCGGCCGACCCGCTGGTGATATCACTGCTGACCGGGACCTCGAAGCCCGATCTGCTGCAGATCATCACCACCGACAGCGGTCCGATCATCACCAGATGCTCGCAACGGCTGACCGAGACCTTCCAGGACAGCTGGATGAAGTCCTCCGACGAGGACGCCGGGGTGCTGGCCCGGGCCATCGTCCGCCTGGCGATGAGCTATGTCTCCATGCCCCCGGAAGCCGATCATGATGTGGCCATGGATCTGGCCAGGCTCATGACACCGTTCGCCGAGCGGTACGGTGTCATAGACACCCGGTAGCTGGCAGAGCGCTGAAGAAGTGCCTGTCCCGCGAGCCCGCAGGCCACCGGTGTCGGCCGGCGCACAACTGGTGCGCTCAGAGGCAACGCTTGATTTGAGCCGACGCCTGATCAAGAACGACGAAAAAAAGGGGCTCTAAACACATGACTGAGTTGACCGCCGACGTACGCAACGGCATCGACTACAAGGTCGCTGACCTTTCGCTGGCCGAATTCGGCCGCAAGGAGATCCGCCTGGCCGAGCACGAGATGCCCGGCCTGATGGCATTGCGCCGCGAGTATGCCGATGTGGCACCGCTCAAGGGCGCCCGGGTCTCCGGTTCGCTGCACATGACCATCCAGACCGCCGTGCTGATCGAGACCCTGGTCTCGCTCGGCGCCGAGGTCCGCTGGGCATCGTGCAACATCTTCTCCACCCAGGACCACGCCGCCGCGGCCGTCGTCGTCGGACCGCACGGCACCGTTGAGGCGCCCAAGGGCGTTCCCGTGTTCGCCTGGAAGGGCGAGTCGCTCGAGGATTACTGGTGGGCCGCCGATCAGATGCTCACCTGGCCGAACGAGCCCGCCAACATGATCCTCGACGACGGCGGTGACGCCACCATGCTGGTGCTGCGCGGCGCCGAGTTCGAGAAGGCCGGCGTCGTGCCACCCGAGGACGACGAGCACTCCGACGAGTACAAGGTGTTCCTCAACCTGCTGCGCCGGTCCCTCGAGGCCGACAAGACCAAATGGACCAAGGTCGCGGCGTCGGTCAAGGGCGTCACCGAGGAGACCACCACCGGTGTGCTGCGCCTGTACCAGTTCGCCGCCGCCGGTGAGCTGTCGTTCCCGGCCATCAACGTCAACGACTCGGTCACCAAGAGCAAGTTCGACAACAAGTACGGCACCCGGCACTCGCTGATCGACGGCATCAATCGCGGCACCGACGTGCTGATCGGCGGCAAGGCCGCGCTGGTCTGTGGCTACGGCGACGTCGGCAAGGGTTGCGCCGAGGCGCTCAAGGCGCAGGGCGCCCGCGTGGCGGTCACCGAGGTCGACCCGATCAACGCCCTGCAGGCGCTGATGGACGGTTTCGAGGTCAAGACCGTCGAAGAGGCGATCGGCTGGGCCGATATCGTCATCACGGCCACCGGCAACCAGGGCATCATCACCCTTGAGCACATGCGGTCGATGAAGCATCAGGCGATCCTCGGCAACATCGGTCACTTCGACGATGAGATCGAGATGGCCCGCCTCGAGCGTGACGGCGACATCCGGCGGATCAACATCAAGCCGCAGGTCGACGAGTTCGTCTTCCCCGACGGCCACTCGATCATCGTGCTCAGCGAGGGTCGCCTGCTGAACCTGGGCAACGCCACCGGCCACCCGTCGTTCGTGATGAGCAACAGCTTCTCCAACCAGGTGATCGCTCAGATCGAGCTGTGGACCAAGAACGACGAGTACGACAACGAGGTCTACCGCCTCGCCAAGCATCTCGACGAGAAGGTCGCCAAGATCCACGTCGAGGCACTCGGCGGCTCGCTGACCAGGCTCACCAAGGAGCAGGCTGAGTACATCGGCGTCGATGTCGACGGCCCGTACAAGCCGGAGCATTACCGCTACTGAGTAGCGTGCATTTCTTGCACGGTATCGCCACGGTGGCACTCTGTGCCGCCGTGGCGACCGGCTGTTCCGATGCGCCGGACGAGGCGGCTCCCGCCGCCCCGGTGCAGCCGACCGAGGTGCATCGCGATATCCCCGGTCTGGCCAAGGCATTTCCCGGTATCGGCGCACCGGAGTCGGTGGCCTGGGTGCGGTGGGAGGACCCTGCGGCAACGGATGCCGTGCACTGGACCGACGCCGTCGTACGGCTCGCTCCTGCGGTGGCCGACGCCATGATCGCCCAGTTCGAACCCACCGACACCGGCCGCGCGCCGAAGGTTCAGGACGCCCTTTCGGCCGAGGTGCCACCGGGCCCATTCCTCACCGGCGAACTTCTCGATGCCGGGTTCTCCTCGGACAGCACCAGCACCTATGCGTTCCTGGATC
Source organism: Mycobacterium sp. (assembly GCA_051306235.1). GTDB lineage: Bacteria > Actinomycetota > Actinomycetes > Mycobacteriales > Mycobacteriaceae > Mycobacterium. The sequence continues at coordinate 20,015 of JBPPMV010000033.1, forward strand.
GCGAGCGGGCGACGCTGGTGCTGCAAGCAACCAGCCTCGACTGACCCGGAAGTCGCAACGGAGTCGGTTGCTCGCGCACGCCGGGATCGGTCCGCTGCTTGCCCGTCGAGCAAATCGCGGTAGCGTTTGCACTGGTCGGCCATCGAACGCCGTTACATCTTGGTCCGAATCCGATATGTGATGAATCCGTAGCCATCCGGCTACCTGTTTGTTACTGTCCGGTAGTGATTCGGGCCGGGGCTTTGCTTGTCGTCATGTCCTTCTGGTTTGTCATCAGTTGTCTCACAACTGGATTGGCGCACGCCGATGACTGGTATCCGTACTACAACGAGGACGAGTACACCGAGTTCTACACACCGCCGAATCCGTTGCCGGATGTTCCACCCGGCGATCTCGTCCGCGCCGAGCCGTCTCGGCTGGTGATCGAGCCGTCCGGTCAGGTCGGCAGGCTCAATGCCACTGGCACCCGCGTCATGTACCGCAGCACGGACGGCCGAGGCAATCCGAATGTGGTGACCGGCACCTACTTCGAGCCGTTCAACGCCTGGCCGGGACAGGGCCCGCGCCCGCTGATTGTGTTCGGTCCCGGAACGCAGGGGCAGGGCGACCAGTGCGCACCGTCGCGGCAGTTCAACCAGGGCATCCACTGGTCGCCATATCTGGACATCATGGTCAATTACGAGTCCGGGTTCGTGAACACCATGGTGAACCGCGGTTTTGCGGTCCTGATGACCGACTACGAGGGTCTGGGCACCATCGGTACGACGCATACCTACGTCAACCGGCTGTCCCAGGGGCACGCCATGCTGGACGCGGCCCGGGCTGCGCGGAAACTGCCGGGCACGTCGCTGACACCCGGTGGGCCCGTTGCCTTCTGGGGCTACTCGCAGGGCGGCGGGGCAGCCGGTTCGGCCGCCGAACTGGCGTCGGCCTACGCTCCCGAACTCAATGTCGTCGGCACCTACGCGGGCGCCCCGCCCGCCGACCTTGTAGACCTGATCCCGTACGCCGACGGCAGCGCGCTGGTCGGGGTGATCGGCTATGCGCTCAACAGCGTCATGCAGGGCTACCCGGAGGCTGCGCCCAAGATCCGGGCGCTGCTCACCCCCCGCGGGATGGACTTCGTCGACAAGACCAAGGATCAGTGTGTCGGGGAGACGGTCACGAAGTTCATGTTCCGGCACCTGCAGCCCTACTTCAACCATCCGATCCCGGAGCTGTTGAACGACCCGCAGTTCCGCGGGATCTTCGATCTGCAGAAGCTCGGCACGCTGAAACCCAATGCGCCGGTGCTGCTCAACAGCAACCGCTATGACCCGTTGGTGCCCTACGCGCCGGTGGTGCAACTCGGCAAGGACTGGTGCGCCAAGGGCAGCGATATCGAGTTCCGCACCAACGAGGGTCCGCCGATCTTCAACAAGCTGGTGATCAACCACGCGCTGCCTATGGCGGTCGACGGTGAACCGGCCTTGCAGTGGGTCGCCGACCGGTTCAACGGGGTGCCGACCGCGCCCAACTGCGGGCAGTTCTAGATCCGCGGGCGCGAAATTGGTGCGATGCAGCACCATCGGGGTGTCCTAGGCTGGAACCTCAGGGCAGCCACCGGAGGGGAATCGACGTTGAGCGTGCCGCCGCAAGGACCACCGCCCAATGACGAACACGCCATGCGTGCGCACGCGCTGGCTCTGCACGGGCAGGGCCGAGTTCCCGAAGCTTTGTCGCTGGCCTGGCATGCCGCCACCGCACATCCGAATTCCGCACTGGCGCAATACACCTACGCCAGCCTGCTGCGGGAGTCCGGACGTGACCACGACGCGCTGGCGGTCATCAACGAGACCTTGCGGTTGGCCCCGGCATCGCCCGATGCGCTGATCCTGCGCGGCGACCTGCAGCGGACCCTGCAGGGTCCGCATGCGGCCGAGGCCGATTATCGGGCGGCGCTGCACCTGCAGCCCGGTCATGCGTTGGCGGTGCACAATCTGGCGGTCAGCAGGCTGCGGATGGGCACCCTCACCGAGGCGGTACGGGGGCTGCTGGATGCCGGCCGCCTGGACCCGGAACTCACCTTGATCGCGCTGGGCAATATCGGTCTGGCGGTGACGCGTGTGCTGCGCTGGGCGACCGCATCGGTGGTGTTCCTGGCGGCCGCACTGATCGCGGTGACCGCGATGTATGACGACGGGTTGCCGTCCTTGTTACCGCGAGTCCTCGCCGTCGTGCTGACGGTGCCCCTGATCACCGCGATCGTGTGGACCGTCCGAACCGTGCCCGCGCCGACGCTGCGAGTGGTGTTGCGCCAGAAGCTGCTGCTCGGCGCGCGGTTGGCGTTCCTTGCCGTGGCCGTCATCGCCGCTCTGGTCACCGCCGTCGGTGCGCCGAGTCTGGCCGGCGTCGCCGGGCCGTCGCTGCTGATCGGCATGGTGGGGTTGACGCTGCTCGGTTGGATGGTCGGGGCTTAGGCTCGCAGCGTGCTGATTGTGATCGAAGGCCTGGACGGCGCGGGCAAACGGACGTTGACCGAGGGGCTGCGCGTGGCCTTCGAGGCCGGCGGCAAAACAGTCACCACCCTGGCGTTCCCACGGTACGGCGCCTCGGTTCACGCCGATCTGGCCGCCGAGGCGCTGCATGGTGAGCACGGCGATCTCACTGAGTCGGTGTACGCGATGGCCACGCTGTTCGCACTCGACCGGGCCGGTGCCAAGGACGATATCGAACAACTCTCGGCCAACCACGATGTCGTGATCCTGGACCGCTACGTCGCCTCCAACGCCGCCTACAGCGCGGCGCGCCTGCATCAGGGCACCGACGGCGAGGTCGTCGGCTGGGTGTACGGACTGGAGTTCGGCAGATTCGGGCTGCCGAGACCGGATTTTCAACTGTTGCTGGATGTTTCGCCTGCGCTTGCCGAGCAGCGGGCGCGCCACCGGGCCGAACAGGACGCCGATCGGGCCCGCGATGCCTACGAACGCGACCGCGGTCTGCAGCAGCGCACTGCCGAGGCCTATGCCGGCCTGGCCGCCGCGAACTGGGCGGGCAACTGGGTGGTCGTACCCCCGGATTCGGACCCGGCCGCGCTTGCCGCGCAGCTCTAGGCGCGACGGCCGTCGGCGCGCGATCCTCGACGGTATCGCCTGACATCGGCGGATAACCCCGACAGACCCGCGTGGCACCCGGGTTTTGTCGCCTTGTGGTGACACCATGGTCACCATGAGGCAACGGATCCTGGTCGTCGATGACGATCCCTCGCTGGCTGAGATGCTCACCATCGTGCTGCGTGGGGAGGGTTTCGACACCGCCGTGATCGGCGACGGCACCCAGGCCCTGTCCGCGGTCCGTGAATTGCGTCCAGACCTGGTGCTGCTCGATCTGATGCTGCCCGGGATGAACGGTATCGACGTGTGCCGCGTGCTGCGTGCCGACTCCGGTGTGCCGATCGTGATGCTGACTGCCAAGACAGACACCGTCGATGTGGTGCTCGGCCTGGAGTCGGGTGCCGACGACTACGTGATGAAGCCGTTCAAGCCGAAGGAACTGGTGGCCCGGGTCCGGGCCCGGCTGCGGCGCAACGACGACGAGCCGGCCGAGATGCTGTCCATCCACGATGTCGAGATCGACGTTCCCGCGCACAAGGTCACCCGTGCTGGTGAGCAGATCTCGCTGACCCCGCTGGAATTCGACCTGCTGGTGGCGCTGGCCCGCAAACCGCGCCAGGTGTTCACTCGTGATGTGCTGCTCGAACAGGTATGGGGCTACCGGCATCCCGCGGACACCCGGTTGGTGAACGTGCATGTCCAGCGGCTGCGGGCAAAGGTGGAGACCGACCCGGAGAACCCGCAGGTGGTGTTGACCGTTCGAGGAGTGGGATACAAGGCCGGACCTCCGTGATCGGTGGGCCCGTGATCGGTGGGTCCACGGTCCGGCGGCACCCGTGATCTGGGGTTCGCGGCGCCGGGTCCGTAGTCGCTTTCGGGGCCCGTCCCCGATGTTGCGCGGGCTGGGCGCGGTGGGCCGCGCCGTCAGCTATGCCTGGCGTCGCTCGCTGCAGCTGCGGGTCGTATCGCTGACGCTGGGGTTGTCGCTGGCCGTCATTCTGGTGCTCGGCTTCGTGCTGACCAGCCAGATCACCGACCGCATCCTCGAAGTCAAGGTTCGCGCCGCCACCGAGGAGATCCAGCGTGCCCGCGACACCGTCGGCGGCATTGTCGGCGGTGAGGAGACCCGCTCGCTGGACAGCAGCCTGCAACTGGCCCGCAATACCCTCATCGATCGCAAGGCCGATGCCGGTCCCGGGCTGGCCGGGGTGTTCGACGCGGTGCTGGTGGTACCCGGTGACGGTCCCCGCGAGGCGACCGCAGCCGGCCCGGTGCAGCAGGTGCCCGAGGCGCTGCGCGATTTCGTGCAGGCCGGGCAGGTCAGCTACCAGTACGCCACCGTGCACGCCGACGGGTTCTCCGGCCCGGCGCTCATCGTGGGCAGCCCCACCACCTCGGATGTCACCAATCTTGAGCTGTACCTGATCTTTCCGTTGAGCAACGAGGAATCCACCATCGCGCTGGTACGCGGCACGATGGCCACCGGCGGCATTGTCCTGCTGGGTCTGCTCGCGGCGATCGCGTTGTTGGTGGCCCGGCAGATCGTGCTGCCGGTGCGGTCGGCGTCGCGGATCGCGGAGCGTTTCGCCGAAGGACATCTGACCGAACGCATGCCGGTGCGCGGCGAGGACGATATGGCGCGGCTGGCGGTGTCGTTCAACGATATGGCCGAGAGCCTGTCCCGTCAGATCACCCAGCTCGAAGAGTTCGGAAACCTGCAGCGGCGGTTCACCTCCGATGTCAGCCACGAACTCCGCACCCCGCTGACGACGGTGCGGATGGCCGCCGACCTCATCCATGACCACAGCGACGAACTGGACCCGGCTCTGCGTCGGTCCACCGAACTGATGGTCAACGAACTCGATCGCTTCGAGACCCTGCTGGCCGATCTCCTGGAGATCTCGCGCCACGATGCCGGTGTCGCCGAACTCGCCGTCGAGGCGGTCGACCTGCGCAACACCGTGCAGAGCGCCCTGGACAACGTGGGACACCTCACCGCCGACGCCGGCGTGCAACTCGATGTCGACATGCCGATCGACGGGGTGATCGCCGAGGTCGATCCGCGCCGGGTGGAGCGGATCCTGCGCAACCTGATCGCCAACGCCATCGATCATGCCGAGCGCAAGACGGTGGAGATCCGGATGGCCGCCGACGAGGACACGGTCGCGGTCACCGTCCGCGATCACGGTGTCGGACTGCGCCTCGGCGAGGAGAAGCTGGTGTTCAGCCGGTTCTGGCGGTCGGACCCGTCGCGGGTGCGTCGCTCCGGCGGCACCGGGCTGGGGCTGGCCATCAGTATCGAAGACGCCCGACTGCATCAGGGCCGCCTCGAGGCGTGGGGTGAGCCCGGTAAGGGTGCGTGTTTCCGGCTGACCCTGCCGCTGGTGCGCGGGCACAAGGTGACCACGAGCCCGTTGCCGCTCAAGCCCGTCGGATCGGGGCCGTCGACCGGACCGCAGTCGCGGGTCAAGGATCCCGCCGCGCCACGCCGCGACCGAGAGTCGGAGGGCGTATGAGGCGCGTGCGGAGGGTGCTCTACCTGGCGGTCGCCATCCTGCTCGGTGTCGTGATGGTGGCGGGGTGCGCGGGAGTGCCCAGTTCGTCTGCGCCGCAAGCTATCGGGACTGTCGAGCGGCCGCCGACCCAGAGCCTGCCCACACCGACGCCGGGCATGGAACCCGACGTGCTGCTACGCGAATTCCTCAAGGCCACCGCCGATCCCGCCAACCGGCACCTCGCCGCGAGGCAGTTCCTCACCGAATCCGCTTCGCAGGGCTGGGATGACGCCGGCAGTGCGTTGTTGATCGACCGGGTGGTCTTCACCGAGACCCGGCGACCAGACCTCGTCACGGTGAGTATGCAGGCCGATATCCTGGGTTCGCTGTCGGATATCGGGGTGTTCGAGACGGCCGAAGGCGCCCTGCCGGACCCGGGCCCGATCGAGCTCGTGAAGACCGCCGGCGGCTGGCGCATCGACCGGCTACCCAACGGTGTCTTCCTGGACTGGCAGCAGTTTCAGCAGACCTACAAGCGCAGCACGCTCTACTTCTCCGATCCCACCGGCAACACCGTGGTGCCGGATCCGCGCTATGTGGCGGTCTCCGACGCCGATCAGTTGGCCACCGAGCTGATGACCAAGCTGATCACCGGCCCGCGACCCGAGATGGCGCGCACCGTGCGCAACCTGCTGGCCGCACCGCTGCGGCTGCGCGGACCGGTGACACGGGCCGACGGCGGCAAGACCGGAGTAGGCCGCGGTTACGGCGGGGCCCGCATCGAATTGGAGAACCTGTCCACAACCGACCCGCACACCCGCCAATTGCTTGCCGCACAGATCATCTGGACGCTGTCGCGGGCCGGGATCAACGGCCCGTATGTGATCACCGTGGACGGCGCAGCCCTGGATGACCGATTCGCCGAGGGCTGGGACACCGCCGATGTGGCGGCCAGCGACCCCGGTGCCGCCGACGGCGCCGGCGCAGGTCTGCACGCACTGGTGGGCGGATCGCTGGTGTCCCTGGACGGTCAGCGGGCGCCAAGGGTGCCCGGCCCGTTCGGGCAGATGCCCGGTCAGGTGTCTGCCGCACTGTCGCGCAGTGGGCAGGAGGTGGCCTCGGTGATGGTGCTGCGACCGGGCGCACCGGATATGGCCTCCTCGTTGTGGATCGGTCCGATCGGCGGTGCCGCCGGCCAGGCCCTCGACGGCCGCACCCTGACCCGGCCCAGCTGGTCGCTCGACGATGCCATCTGGATCGTCGTCGACGGCGTCAACGTGGTCCGGGTGCTGCAGGAGGCGGCGTCCGGGCAGCCGGCTCGCATCCCGGTGGACTCGACCGCGCTGTCGGCCAAGTTCCCCGGTGCCATCAGCGAATTGCAGCTGTCCCGGGACGGCACCCGAGCGGCGATGGTGATCGACGGACGGGTGATCCTCACCGGCGTGGAGCAGACCCCGGGCGGGCAGTACGCCCTGACCTATCCGCGCAGGCTCGGCTTCGGGCTGGGGGACACCGCGGTCTCACTGTCCTGGCGCACTGGCGACGATATCGTCGTCACCCGCACCGACGGCGCCCATCCGGTGTCGTATGTGAACCTCGACGGCGTGAACTCCGACGGTCCCAGCGGCAACCTCGCGGGACCGGTGACAGTGGTCGCTGCGAATCCGTCGACGGTCTATGTCGCCGACCGGCGCGGGGTGCTGCAGCTGTCCGGGTCTGCGGCCGACGCCGACCTCGCCTGGTCGGAGGTGCGTCCCTTGATGATTGCGGGTGCGCTGCCGGTCCTACCGGGCTGACGGGTCGCTGATCCCGGTGGGCGACAACGGTATTCGCGCTGAAGGACATGTGACCCTTGCGCAGTGCAGTACCACCCGCAGTACCACTGCGAACGTAGTACTGCCGGTGGTACTGCTTCCAGAACGCGTTGTCTTCCGGCCGACGGAGGACCGCGGCGCCGTCGCTAGAGCTGCGCGGCGCGCTGCTTGGCGACGAACCGTATCGACATGCGCTGCATCAGTCCCGGGGCGTACCGGGCGACCCGCCAGGCCATCCGGGCCTGACGCGGCCACACCAGCAGCGCCTTGTTGCG
>JBPPMV010000034.1:0-4683 GCA_051306235.1 Mycobacterium sp.
CGGCTCAAGCGGCTACCCGGGTTCGGCGACCAGAAGGCCCGGATCTTCCTGGCGTTGCTGGGCAAGCAGTACGGCGTGACCCCGAAGGGTTGGCGCGCGGCAGCGGGGGACTACGGCAAGGCCGGCACCCACATGTCGGTGGCCGATGTCGTCGACCCCGGATCGCTGCAGGAGGTCCGGGCGTACAAGAAGAAGATGAAGGCGGCCGCGAAAGAGGCGAAGCAGACCTAGAGCGGCGCGCCGTCGAACCGCTCCCGGGTGACGAACTCGGCGACCGGTTTGCGGGTCAGCCTGGTGAACTGTTTGACCGGCCTGCCCAGCGGCAGCACCGCGGCGATCGCGAAATCCGCGGGGATGCCGAGCAGCTCCTTCACCGCGGGCTCCTCGGGTACGACCATCGTGGTGAGCACGCCGCCGAATCCCTCGTTGCGGGCCGACAGCAGGATGTTCCACACCAGCGGGTAGACCGAGGCGCCCGCGATCAGGCCGATCCGATCGAGATCCTGGTCGAACGCGGCCACCACGCCCAGGTCCACACAGACCACCAGCACCACATCGGCGTCGAGCAACTGGGCGGCCCGCGGTACCCGCACCGCGGCCAGTTCGTCGGCCGCTACACCCATGGGATGCAACGGGTTCCACGGGTTTTCGCCGTTGCGTTTCTGGGCGATATAACGACGCGCCCCGGTGACGCTCAGGTCGGCGAGGGCTTCCTTGGTCGCCGGATCGCGGACCACGACGATATGGGTGCCCTGACGGTTGCCGCCGCTGGGTGCGAAGCGGGCGTTGTCGAGGATCCGGGTCAGCGTGTCGTCGGGGAGTGGTTCGCCGGTGAAGACACGGACGGCACCGGTCGTGCGCATAACGTGGTAGATGTCCATGCCGACCATCATGCGTATGCGATTGTGGACATATGGCGAAGACACATCTGAACTGCCCATGTGGCGAGGCGATTCAAGGTGCCGACGAGGACGACCTCGTGGAAAAGGCGCAGACCCATCTCTCGGAGTCCCATCCCGGCCGTGAATACGACCGGGAGATGATCCTCTTCATGGCCTACTGAGGTAGCGCCGAAATAGAATTCCACGTCGACTTTTGGAGATCTGTCGACGTGGAATTCTATTTCGCGGAAGCCTGGGGGTTACGGCACCACCGTCGAGCCGATCGTGGGCATGAACTGGCACTGCTTCTCGGTCGTGGAGACCTGACCGAAGATCGTCGACATGATGCTGCCCGAGCCGGTATCGGCGATGACGGTCAGCGTGGTCGGACCGGCCGGGTTGATATCGGCCTGCGGCTTGAGTGTCGCGGTGCCCGACTTGCCGGTGGTCAGGTTGACCCAGGTGACGTTCAGCGGCAGCTTCTGCTCGGCCGCCGGGCCGGGTGTGCCGATGGCGGTGAAGACATAGGCGGTCTGGCCGGCGACGGGGCCGGGCGCGGGGATCTGCGCGGGTCCGGCCACCGAGATGGCGGTGGCGAGAGTGTTGCCGCCGTCCGCGCCGCAGCCGTTGCTGATCGACGGGTACATGAAGTCCTGCGTGGTCGGCGCATCCGGGCCGAACTCGGGTGTGGCCGCGGCGGCAGGCGCGGGCGCAGGAACAGGACCCGGTGCGGGAGCCGCTTCCGGGGCCGGTGCTGCCAGGGGCTCCGCCGGTGCGGGGACGGCCTCGGGGGCAGGTGCCGGTGCATCGATCGCCGCGACAGCGGCTTCGGGTGCCACGGGCAGCGCGTCGGGGATCGGGCCGACGGAATAAGCGGGGTCGACGCCGGTGGGCAGGTGCGCCTGTTCGCCCGCGCCGGCCGCAGGCACATGTGCCTGCGGCTCGGACACGAACTGGTTCACTGCAGACGCGACATTCAACGAATCGCTGGGAGCCGCAGCATTTCCGGCGAATGCCGCAGCGGCAGCCATGAGCATCGATGCGGCATTGGTGGGATCAGCAGCGGCCTGCTGGATCGCCGGCCCGAGAGACTCCATCGCCGGTAGACCCGGTGCCTGTAAACCGTTGATCGGCGGCGGCAACGGCGCCGCCGGTTCGGCATGGGCGACGCCGCCGCCCAACACCACGAGCACGGCGGCCGTGGTGCTGGTCAGCATTGTCTGGATCGATGGCATGACTCCCCCTGGGTTAGCTATTCGGTGACGGGCGGTTGCTGTCCGGTCAGGGCAGCGCGGAGACCGGCAGGAACATCGGCACCAGGGACTGGGCCGCGGCGTCCGCAGGCGACGAGGCAGGCACGCCCGGTGCTGCCGGGATGCCCGGTGCGGCGGCCGGAGCTGCTGCACCGGTCTGCGGAAGCAGACCCGCCAGGGGGGTACCGGCCGGGATCAAGGACGCCAGGCCCTGCGGCACGAGGTCCTGCATACCGGCCATCGCCGGTGCGGCTGCGGCCGCTGCGGGCAGCGCGGTGGCCACGCTCGGGGACTGCGGCAGGTTCAGCGAGGCGCTGGCGACCGGCGCGCCCGGGGTGATCGGATCGACCGGCACGGTCGACTGCCCGCCGCCACCGGTGAACGCCGACGCGAGCCCCTGGATGAGTCCCGGCGCGGCGGCCGGCAGGCCGGCGAGCTGGTTCATGAACGGCAGGTTGGGCACGGCGGGTGCAGGTGCGGGCGCAGGCGGCGGGGCCGGCTCGGCCACGGCGGTCGGACTGAGCATCAGGGCGGTGGCGATGGCGCCTGCTCCGGCAATCATGCTGGCAGCAAAGGCTTTTCTTACTGGTGACACGAGTCTCCCCATTTCGTTGACGGCACGTCTAATCCGAAGGTACGGAGTTACTGGTGTTACTCAAGTGACAAGAGTGGCATTTATCCAACCGTTACGGAGGTGTGCGCCGATGGTGACCGGGCGGCGGCGGCGCGACGAGCCGCCGAACCGGCAACGCTGAGGTGGATAGAGTCGGGCCGGTAGACACCAACAGCAACGCCGGTCCGAGGGCACAGCTCTATCGCTGGGCGCCGCTGTTACTGGTGGTCAGCATCGCCGCGCGGCTCGCCTGGACCTACCTGGTGCCCAATGGCGCGAACTTCGTCGACCTGCACGTCTACGTCGGCGGCGCCGAGACCCTGGAGCACCCCGGCGCGCTCTATGACTACGTCTACGCCGAGCAGACCCCGGATTTCCCGCTGCCCTTCACCTACCCGCCGTTCGCCGCGGTGGTGTTCTATCCACTGAGCCTGCTGCCCTTCGGCGTGGTGGCGTTCATCTGGCAGCTCGGCATCTTCGCCGCCCTCTACGGCGTGGTGCGCATCAGCCTGCGATTGCTGGGCCGCACCGATATGCGTCCCGCCATGGTGTGGACGGCGGTGGGCATCTGGACCGAACCGCTGCGCAGCACCTTCGACTACGGCCAGATCAACGTGCTGCTGGTGCTCGCCGTGCTGTACGCGGTGTACAGCACGAGATGGTGGTTGTCGGGGCTGCTGGTCGGTCTGGCCGCCGGGGTCAAACTCACTCCGGCCGTGGCCGGCCTGTACTTCGTCGGGGTGCGCCGCTGGGGAGTCGCGCTGTTCTCCGCCGTGGTCTTCGCAGCCACCGTCGGCGTGTCGGCGCTGGTGGTCGGCGATCAGGCGCGGTTCTACTTCACCGATCTGCTCGGCGACGCCCGGCGGGTCGGCCCCATCGGCACATCGTTCAACCAATCCTGGCGCGGCGCGATCTCACGGATCCTTGGTCATGACGCCGGGTACGGCCCGATCGTGCTCGCCGCGCTGGCGTTGACCGCGGTGCTGGCGGTGCTGGCCTGGCGGGTGATCGGCACGGCCGACCGACTTGGCGGCATCATCACGGTTCAACTGTTCGGGCTGCTGCTGTCGCCGATTTCCTGGACGCATCACTGGGTGTGGTTGATACCGCTGATGATCTGGCTGCTCCACGGGCCGCTGCGCAACCACCTCGGCGCCCGGGTTCTGGGCTGGGGTTGGCTGGCGCTGACTCTGGTCGGGGTGCCGTGGCTGCTCAGTTTCGCGCAGCCGACCATCTGGGATATCGGCCGCCCGTGGCATCTGGCCTGGGCCGGCCTGGTGTACCCGGTGGCCACGCTGGCCACCCTGGGATGGATCGCTACCCGCCGAGCAGCTGATCGATCGCCTTCGCCATCTCCAGATCCTGCTCGGTGATCCCGCCGGCGGAATGCGTGACGAGAGCGAAAGTCACCGTGCGCCAACGAATATCGATATCGGGATGATGGTCCTTCTGCTCGGCCAACTCGGCGACGCGGCCGACGGCATCGACCCCCTCCAGGAACGTCGGGAACTCGATCGCACGGCGCAGGGCGCCGTCGGCGCGCTCCCAGCCGTTCAGATCGGGCAGTGCGGCGTCGACTTGGTCGTTCGTTAACACAGCCATGTCCTCGACGGTATACCGTCAGTCGCGATGAGCGGGCAGATCGTCGTTGCAGGAGCACTCATTTCGGAGGGTGCGTTGCTGGTCGCGCAGCGAAACCGGCCCCCGGAACTTGCGGGGCTGTGGGAGCTGCCCGGCGGCAAGGTCGCGACCGGAGAGGGCGACGCCGATGCGTTGGCCCGCGAACTGCTCGAAGAACTCGGCATCGAGGTCACCGTCGGCGCTCGCCTCGGCCATGATGTGACGTTGCCGGGCGGGATGATCCTGCGCGCCTACCTGGCGACTGCGGCCTCGGGAAGTCCGCACCCACACGACCACCAGGCGCTGCGCTGGGTGA
>JBPPMV010000035.1:0-3332 GCA_051306235.1 Mycobacterium sp.
ACGGGCTGGGCGGCTGGTTCGTCGACCGTATCGAGGGCGATCCGTCCAATGTCATCGGCCTGAGCCTGCCGCTACTGCGAGTGTTGTTGGCGGACATGGGCATCTCCGTGGCCGCGCTATGGTCGGCGAACAGGCCGGCCACCTAGACGTCGGGCTCCTCGGCGGCCAGCTTGTCGTCCAGCGACTCGCCTTCGGCCGCTTCGCTCTCGGTCATGCCGAACTTGTCGACGCCCTGCCACTCCTCCGGCGGATCCACCACCTGATCACCCTCGTCGGTGCCGAGTTCATCTGGATCGGTGGCCTCGCTGGGCGTGAGCGCACCATCAATCGGATCGGTCATCGATGGTGAGTGCCCGCACAGCGCGCATCGAAACCGACAGCCATGGGTACACCATCGCGATGGCCGACACCGCCGTCCTCGTGATCGACATGCTCAATGCCTATCGGCATCCCGATGCCGATCAGCTGATGGACAGTGCGGCCGGCATGGTCGGCGTGTTGTCCGACCTGATCCATCGCGGCCGCGAACACGATGAGGTGGACGTCATCTATGTCAACGACAACTTCGGCAATTTCACCGGCGACTGGGCCGATATCGTCGACTCCGCGCTCAGCGGCGCCAGACCCGATCTGGTGGAACCGATCCTGCCGACCCCGGATTGCCTGCGGCTCACCAAGGTTCGACACAGCGCCTTCTACTCCACCCAGCTGGATTACCTGCTGCGGCAATCGCAACCCCGCAGGCTGGTGATCACCGGTCAGGTCACCGAGCAGTGTGTGCTCTACACCGCGCTGGATGCCCACATCCGCCACTACGACGTGGTGGTGCCACCCGACGCGGTGGCCCATATCGACCCGGCGCTCGGTAAAGCGGCGCTGGAGATGATGCGCCGCAACATGAGCGCCGAACTCGTTTCCGCAGAGCACTGCCTGCCGGCGTGAGCGCTGCGACACCACCCATGGGTACGCTCATGGGGTGTCGCTTCCTGCCGATCCAGACCCTGCCCTCGCCGCCTACGCGCACCCGGAACGTTTGGTCACCGCGGATTGGCTGTCGGCCAATCTCGGACGCCCGGGGCTGTCCATCGTCGAGTCCGATGAGGACGTGCTGCTCTACGACACCGGGCACATCCCCGGCGCAGTGAAGATCGACTGGCACACCGACCTCAACGATCCTGCCGTCCGCGACTACATCGACGGTGCCCAGTTCGCCGAACTGATGAACCGCAAGGGTATTTCGCGTGACGACACGGTGGTGATCTACGGCGACAAGAGCAACTGGTGGGCCGCCTACGCACTGTGGGTGTTCACCTTGTTCGGCCATCCCGACGTCCGACTGCTCGACGGCGGACGTGATCTGTGGGTGTCCAACGGCCGCGACACCACCCTGGACGTGCCGAGCAAGCCGGCCACCGGTTACCCGGTGGTCGAACGCGATGACGCCGCCATCCGGGCGTTCCGCGAGGACGTCCTCGGCGTGCTGGGCACCGAGCCGCTCATCGACGTGCGCTCACCCCAGGAGTACAGCGGCGAACGCACCCACATGCCCGATTATCCCGAAGAGGGCGCACTGCGCGGCGGTCACATCCCGACCGCGGTGTCGATCCCGTGGGCCAAGGCCGCCGAGGACAGTGGACGGTTCCGCAGCCGCGCCGATCTCGACAAGCTGTACGGCCATCTCACCGCGGATGACAACACGATCGTCTACTGCCGTATCGGCGAACGGTCCAGCCACACCTGGTTCGTGCTGACCCACCTGCTGGGCCTGCCCAACGTGCGCAACTACGACGGCTCGTGGACCGAATGGGGCAATGCGGTGCGGGTTCCGGTGGCCGTCGGTACCGAGCCTGGATCGGCACCCGGTTCCAAATGAGCGCAGCATGACGGTGCCTGCGGCGCTGGCCGAGGTCGTCGGGGAGTTTCAGGAGGTCACCGGGCAGGACAAGCTCCAACTCCTGCTCGAGTTCGCAAACGAGCTCCCCGCCCTGCCCGCGCACCTGGAGGAAGCGGCCATGGAGCCGGTCCCCGAATGTCAGTCGCCGCTGTTCCTCGACGTCGACGCCACCGATCGCGACCATGTGCGGCTGTACTTCAGCGCCCCGGCCGAGGCCCCGACCACCCGCGGTTTCGCGGCGATCCTCGCCGCGGGCCTGGATGGGCAGTCCGCGGCCGACATCATCGCCGTACCCGACGACTTCTACGCCGAACTGGGCCTGGCCGCGCTGATCAGCCCACTGCGACTGCGTGGGATGTCCGCCATGCTGTCCCGCATCAAACGCCGGTTGCGCGCTTCCCAGCCCTGAGCGTTGTCGCCTGCGTCAATATTGTCGTCCGGGGCAATTCACGGCGATCCATGCCAGAATGGCGGTAACCAGCTACCTGGTCAGCCAGCCGTCACGAACGCCTCCCCCGCGCGTCACGGCACCGGCGTCGACACCGGCAGCAAATGACGGACAGCACACGATGCGAAAGGGGCCCGGCTCGATGAACCGGCAAGCCAGGGACGTCATCCTCTACGAGCTCAACGAAGTTCCGTGGGATGTCGTGGACATCTACGTGAAGAACCGTCCCGACTCCAATATCGCCGCACTCCTTCGGGACGGCCAGTCGCTGACCACCGTGCACGAGGATCGCGAGGAGTTGCAGGGTCTGCAGCCGTGGCGCACCTGGCCGACGCTGCACACCTCCTCCTACGAGCACAACTCATTCGACCTCGGCCAGGATCCGTCGACGTTCCGTGGCGAGCCGATCTGGGATGTGGCCGAGAAGGCAGGCCTGAGCGTCGGGCTGTTCGGCCCGATGCAGAGCTGGCCGGCCCGCCCGTTCAAGAGCGGCGGCTTCTACGTCCCGGACACCTTCGCCTCCGACGCCAAGACCTACCCGCCCGCCCTGGAGCGGTTCCAGGCGTTCAACCTCGCAATGACCGGTGAGAACGGTTTCTCGCCGGACTCCGCGCTGAGCCCCAAGGCGCTGGCCGGCACCGCCGTCGATCTGGTCCGGCTCGGACTGACCCCGCGGGCCACCGCGACGCTGGCCACCCATCTGGTCAAGGAGCGAATCGACCCGCGCTACAAGGCATTCCGATCGGCCATGCAGGCGCCGCTGAGCTTCGACCTGTACTGGCGCCAGCACCGCAAGAACAATCCCCGGCTGAGCGTCTTCTTCACCAACCACGTGGCCGGCATGATGCACCGGTTCTGGGGTGACGGTATGCCCGGCTACACCGAGAAGTACGAATACGACGCCGACGAGGTGTACGGCAACTTCATCGTCGCCGCCATGGACATCACCGACCGCCAGATCGGGCGCATCCGCAAGTACCTGGCCAAGCA
>JBPPMV010000036.1:0-2513 GCA_051306235.1 Mycobacterium sp.
AAGGTCGCCAACAAGAACCTGCGCAACGGCGCGCTGAACCCGAACGCGTTCCGGCGCAAGCCGATCGCCGAGGACGACATCCTCAACTCGACGATGCTCAACTATCCGCTGACCCAGTACATGTTTTGCGCGCCCGATGAAGGTGCCGCCGCGGTGGTGATGTGCCGGGCCGACCTCGCCCACAAGTACACCTCCAAACCGGTGTACCTGCGCGCGGTCGAGATCCGGACCCGCCGCTACGGGGCATACGAGGTCAACACCACCTGTGCCCCCGTCACCGAGGATGTCGCCCCGACGGTGTACGCGGCCCGGGCGGCCTTCGAGAAGGCCGGCGTCGCACCTGAGGACGTCGACGTGGTGCAGCTGCAGGACACCGACGCCGGGGCCGAGATCATCCATATGGCCGAGTGCGGGTTCTGCGCCGACGGCGACCAGGAGAAACTGCTGGCCGACGGCGCGACCGAGATCGGCGGATCACTGCCGGTGAACACCGACGGCGGCCTGATCGCCAACGGTGAGCCGATCGGCGCGTCCGGGTTGCGCCAGATCCACGAACTGGTCCGCCAGCTGCGCGGTGAGGCCGGTGACCGCCAGGTTCCCGGTGCACCCAAAGTCGGCTTCGCCCAACTGTATGGCGCGCCCGGCACGGCCGGCGCCACCGTCCTGACCCTCTGAGAGGTACGCCGATGACCGAACAGTTCCGGGACGCGCCGATCTTCGATGCCGACCAACACATGTACGAGACCGGTGATGCCCTCACCAAGTTCCTGCCCGAGAAGTACAGCCGCGCCGTGCAGTACGGGCAGTTCGGCCGCCAGACCCGGATCGTCATCAACAACCGAGTCACCGATTTCATCCCGAACCCGACGTTCGAGCGGGTGGCCGCACCCGGGGCGCATGAAAAGTTCTTCGCCGGCGAGAACACCGAGGGCCTGACGCTGCGGGAGATGCAGGGCAAGGCCATCGCGGCGCCGGAGGCCACCCGCAACCCACAGGACCGGGTGCGGGAACTGGACCGGCAAGGGGTCACCGAGGCGCTGAACTATCCGACGCTGGGCAGTCTGATCGAGCACTCCACGGCCGACGACCCCGGACTGACGGTGGCGATCGTGCACGCGCTCAACGAGTGGATCCACGAGCACTGGTCGTTCAACCACCAGAACCGGGTGTTCACCACGCCGATCATCAACCTGTCCGAAGTCGATGCGGCCCAGCGGGAACTGGCCTGGATCCTGGAGCGCGGCGCGAAGGTGGCGCTGATAAAACCGGGCCCGGTCAACGGCCTGCACGGTTGGCGCTCCCCCGCGCTACCGGAGTTCGACCCGTTCTGGCGTGATGTCGAGGCCGCGGGCCTGCCCATCGTGCTGCACGCCAGCTACCCACCGCTGGATGAGTACGTCGGCAAATGGGAACCGCCCTACACCCAGAACTTCATGACGCAGAGCGCCTTCCGCTGGATGGTGCTGGGCCACCGTGAGATCGCCGATATGATCACCGCGCTGATCTGCCACGGTACGCTGACCCGGTTCCCGAAGTTGCGGGTGGCCAGTGTGGAGAACGGCAGCGGCTGGATCTTCCCGCTGTTCAACGACTTCGAGGATCTGTACAAGAAGATGCCGCAGAACTTCCCGGAGCATCCGCACGATGTCTTCCGGCGCAACATCTGGGTCAGCCCGTTCTGGGAGGGCTGCGTCTCCGATGTGGTCAACACCGTCGGCTGGGACAAGGTCATGTTCGGATCGGATTACCCGCATCCCGAGGGACTCGATGAGCCGAAGGGTTTCTGGCGCTACGCCGAGGGTATGGACGTGCGGCGCACCTACGATTTCATGGGTGATAACGCCCGACGGTTCATGGGCCTGTCCCTCGCCAACCCCGACCCCGCAGCTGCCGAGCCGCCGGTGTACGCCGGCGCCTGACCTTTGCCGAAACTGTATTCCGGAAGGCTGCCACTCGCAGTTCTGCTTCCGGAATACAGTTTCGCCGCTAAGAGGCCTTCGCTTTGGGCGGCGAGTAGTTGGGCTTACCCATCCCCAACACGTGCTGGGCGATCATATTGCGGAACACCTCGAGCGTCCCCCCGTAGATCCCGACCAGCGGCGCGAACCGGTACACATACTCGCTGCGATCATCGGCACCACCATCGGCACCGATCGGCAGGGCCGCGACCGATCCGGCGATATCCATCAGATCCGGTGCGATATCGCGCATCGTCTGCGCGATCGCCACCCGGCCGAAGATGCTCGGGCTCGACAGTGACACCTCGAGTCGGGCGATACTGCGCCCCAACCGATACGCCACCGACCCGTCGTCGACGGCGCGGTGGCCGTTGGGGTCCGGTCGGCCCACCAACGCGGCGACATTGTCGGCGGCCTCGGCCACGAACCCGGCCTGATGCATCATGATCGCCACATCAGCGAGGCCATCATCGGCAGCGGCGACGGCGCCGTGTTCGGCGTCCAGTGGTTCACGTACCACCGTCCATCCGCCGTTGACATCGCCGAGCCGGTACT
>JBPPMV010000037.1:0-7131 GCA_051306235.1 Mycobacterium sp.
AACAGCGAGGCGAACACCTGGGTGAACTCGCGTTCCACATCGGCGTAGGCATCGGCGAAGACCTTCAGGATGCGGTCATCGACATCGGAGATGACATCGAGCAGATCCTTGCGGGCACCCTTGACGTCCTCGAGCTGGGTGGACAGAAAGTTGTAGCGCTCCTCCAGCGCCGCGAACTCCTCCAACGCCAGCGGGTTGACCCGTCCCAGCTCGTTGAGCTCGCGCTCGGCCTTCTTCGCGCGCCGCTCCTGGGTCGGCCGGTCGAACGGCATCGGCGCCGGCGCGGTCACCTGCTCACCGCGCTCCTTTGCCTGCTCGTACTCGGCCATCTCGAGCTCGGTCGGTGGCAACGGATTGTCGGGCCCGTACTCGGCGATCAGATCGGCGGCGGCCAACCCGAACTGCTCGAGCGCCTGCTGCTCCAACTGCTCGATGCGCAGCGCTGCTTGGGCTTTGGCCACCTCGTCGCGGTGCAGCGAATCGGTCAGCGCGGTGATCCGGGCCCCCAGTTCGTTGACCTCGGTGCGCACCCGGGTCAGCGCGCCGCTGCGCTGGACGCGCTCGGCCGCCAGTTCGTCACGGTTGCGCGATGCCGCCGATACCGCCCCGGCCAGCCGCGCGGCGACGAGCCGACCCGATTCGGCGACCGCGGTGGCCACCGTCACGGCGTGCTCGCGGGCCTCCCGGGCCCGGGCCGCGCGCAGTCGCGACTCACGCTCGGCAGCGGCGGATCGGCGCAACGAATCCGCCCGTCCCCGAACGGCGTTGGCGCGTTCCTCGGCAGTGCGCACCGCGAGGCGGGCTTCCACCTCGGTGGCGCGGGCGGTCTCGGCAGCGAGGGTGAACTCCTGGCGGTCGCCGGTGTCGTCGACCTCGAACATCGGCGCCTGCTGCGCATTGTGCAGCCGGGTCTCCAGCGCGGTGAGCTCCTCGACGGTCGCGGTCCGGCCGGACTCCAGCTCATCGCGCTGCTTGATCAGCCGTTGCCACTCGGAGTCGGCATTGCGCAGATCCTGACCGAGCCGGCCCAGCTGTTCGTAGATGGACGAGATCGCCGCATCCGACTCGTTCAACGCGGCCAGCGCCTGCTCGGCGGCGTCCTGACGGGCAGCCTGCTCGGCCTTGGCGCCGGCCAGCGCCGCGGTCAGCTCGCCGCCCTGGCGTTCCACCGTGGTGAGTTCGGTTCGGGCCTTGTCGATTTCGGAGGCAATCTCCAGCGTGGAAACCTGGCGGTCCGATCCGCCGCTGACCCAGCCCGCACCGACCAGATCACCCTCGGCGGTCGCAACCCGCAGGTGTGGCCGCTCGGCCACCAGGTTCAGCGCCGAGGCCAGATCACTGACCACGGCCACCCCGGACAGCAGCGCGGTGATCGCGCCGCGCAGCCGGTCGGGTGCCTCCACCAGATCGATGGCCCACAGCCCGCCGTCGGGCAGCGCCTCGCCGTTGTGGCCGGACTGGATGGGCCAGTCGCCGAGCAGGATTGCCGCCCGTCCCCCGTCGGCTTCCTTCAACGCGGCGACGGCCGCGCGGGCGGCGCCGACATTGTCGGCGGCCAGCGCATCCGCGGCCGGTCCGAGCACGGTCGCCACCGCGACCTCATAGCCGGCCCGCACCCTAATCAGCTTCGCGACCGATCCGAAAAGTCCTGTGCCACCGTGATTCTCCGACAGCCATGCCGCGCCGTCCTTACGTGCCAGACCAACCGACAGCGCGTCGATCCGGGCCTGCAGCGAAACGACCTGACGTTCGGCGGCGCGCTCGGCGGCCTGCAGCTCGGCGACCCGCTCATCGGCGGTTCGCAGCGCGGTGACCGAGCGGTCATGTTGGTCGTCGAGGCCGGCCTCACCCTCGTCGAGTTCACCGACTCGGGCTTGAACGTTCTCAAAGTCGGCCTGGGCGTGCTGAACCCGCGCAGCGGCTTCTTCGATGCGCACCGACAGCCGGGCGAACTCGTCATCGGTGGATTCGACGCGACTACGCATTGTGTCGACCTGCCCCGACAGCCGGGCCAGGCCTTCACGACGGTCGGCTTCGGCGCGGGCGGCCGCCCGGTGCGCCTGCTCGGCGTCGGTGGCGATGCGTTCGCGTTCGGCCAGCTCGGCGCGGGCGTACTCAAGGGTTTCCCGGGACGCTTCCAGTTCGGCGATCAGTTCCTGCTCGCGTGCCGCGACCTCGTCGGCCTCGGCCTCCAACGCATCGGGATCGCGCCCGGAATCGGACTCCGGTTCGGCGTCGAGCAACTGGGTGCGGTCATTGGCGATCCGGACCGTCGCGCTGACCCGTTCGGCCAGCGCGGAAAGCCGGAACCAGGTCTGCTGGGCGGCCTCGGCCCGCTCGGTCAGCTCCGAGACCGCGGACTCGTGGGCGGTCAGCTCGACGGTCGCGACCTCCAGTCGCGTCGTCACGTCATCGTGCTCGCGGCGCAGCGTCGTCTCGGCCTGATTGGTGTCGTTGAACTCGGTCTGCCGGACCAGCAGGTCGTGGGCGGCCAGCCGCAGCCGGGCATCGCGCAGATCGGCCTGGATGGTCTGCGCCCGGCGCGCCATCTCGGCCTGGCGGCCCAGCGGTTTGAGCTGGCGGCGCAGTTCGGTGGTGAGGTCGGTCAGCCGGGCCAGGTTGGCCTGCATGGAGTCGAGCTTGCGGACGGCCTTCTCGCGGCGCTTGCGGTGCTTGAGCACCCCGGCGGCTTCTTCGATATAGGCGCGGCGATCCTCGGGGCGTGATTCCAGGATCTCGGAGAGCTTGCCCTGTCCGACGATGACGTGCATTTCCCGGCCGATACCGGAGTCGCTGAGCAGCTCCTGCACATCCATCAGGCGGCAGCTGCTGCCGTTGATCTCGTATTCGCCGGCGCCGTCGCGGAACATCCGGCGGGTGATCGACACCTCGGAGTACTCGATGGGCAGCGCGTTATCGGAGTTGTCGATGGTCAGCGTCACCTCGGCGCGGCCCAGCGGCGCCCGCGAGGAGGTGCCGGCGAAGATGACGTCCTCCATCTTGCCGCCGCGCAGCGTCTTGGCGCCCTGCTCGCCCATCACCCAGGTCAGGGCGTCGACGACGTTGGATTTACCGGACCCGTTGGGCCCGACCACGCAGGTGATACCCGGCTCGAAGCGCAGAGTCGTCGCCGCGGCGAAGGACTTGAAGCCCTTCAGCGTCAGACTCTTGAGATGCACGAGGTGAAACCCTACCGTCGCGGGGGTTAACGTTCGCTGAAGCCGTCAATCGGGTCGCCGGCCGCCAACCAGTCCGGCATCACGGCGTCCACCGTCCCCGGTGTCTGGCCGGACTTCAGCAGGTCCAGCAGGCGTTCACAGTCCGGCCGCGGCCCCTGCGCCACGACATGCACGCGCCCGTCGGGCTTGTTCGTGGCGTATCCCGTCAGACCGAATTCGAGCGCCCGCGCCCGCGTCCACCAGCGAAAACCCACGCCCTGCACATTGCCGTGCACCCAGGCGCTCAGCCGGACCGGATCGTCAGCCAAGGTTCTTGACCTCGAAGGTGACCTCGGTCCCCGATTTGAGGGTTCGACCGACGGTGCAGACCGTGTCGACGGCCCGCTGCACGACCACCAGCAGCCGGTTCACCTCGTCCTCGGACATTCCCGAAAGGTCGACTTCGAGGACCTCCTCGAGCAGCGGGTAGCGCTCCTGGTCGCGGTCGGCGGCCCCGGACACCCGAACCGAGGCCGCGTAGTCGTCGCCGAGCCGGCGGCGCAGCGGCTGGTCGCTGCTCATACCGCTACAGGCGGCCAGGGCGATCTTCATCAGCTCACCCGGGGTGAAGACACCCTCGACGTCCTCGGACCCGACCAGCACCTCGGCTCCGCGCGTGCTGCGCCCGGTGTAGCGGCGCACGCCCGTTCGCTCGACCCACAGTTCCGTCATTCCGGCGAGTCTACGGAGGTCGCACGCTGCGCGTTCCGCCACGCCCAGCAATGCCTGAGCGCCGGTTGCGTCGCGAGTTAGGGTTGACCTACACCAGCTGAGGAGCCATCGCCGTGACGTATCACCCCCCGCAGCAACCCGGGCCGCCCGGGCCTTGGGGTCCAGACCAGAATCCCCAGCAGCAAGGTTCCTGGGATCCCCAACAACCGCCGCAGGCCTACGAGTACCCGGCCTACGACGTGCCTCCTCAGCAGTACGCGCCGCCGCAGTATGGCCCGCCGCAGTACGGATACGGCGCCCCACCCCCCGGATATCCGTATCCCCCCTATGCCCCGCAGCCTCCGAAGAAGAGCAACGGCCTCTGGTGGATTCTCGGCGGGGTGACCAGCGTGCTGATCGTGGCGGCGCTCGTCGTCGGCGGGGTGTTCCTGTTCCGCTCCGGTGACGAGATCCTGGTCTCCACCGACGAGACTCAGATCCAAGAGCTCGTCGAGGAGTTCGGCGCGGCCGGCAACACCGGCAAGTTCTCCGATCTGGGCCAGTACTTCTGCGCTGCGGAGGCCGGTATGTTCGGCGCCCTCGGCGAACTCGGCGACATCCTCGAAGGCATGGATGTTCCGCAGTCCACCCCGAGCACCGAGGTGACGGCGACCGATATCGAGGTGAAGGGCGATGTGGCCTCGGCGAAGATGAACGCGGGCGGCCCGTTCGACACTGCCTACTTCCGCAAAGAATCCGGCGAGTGGAAGGTCTGCATGTCCGCCGCGGTGGAGTTCAGCCAGCGATAGTCAACGCCGGATACGCGGCTGCGGTTGGCATTTCGGGCAGAAGTAAGACGACCGGTTCATGAACTTCTCCCGCTGCATCACCGCGCCGCAGCGTCGGCACGCCTGGTCGACCCGCCCGTAGGCCTCCAGGGAGCGCTCGAAGTACCCCGACTCGCCGTTGACGTTGACATACAGCGAGTCGAACGAGGTGCCGCCCTGACTCAGCGCGCCGGTCATCACCTCGGCGGCGGCGTCGAGCACCTCGCCCAACTGGCGTCGCGTCAGCGCCGAGGCCATCCGGGCGCCGTTGACCTTGGCCCGCCACAGCGCCTCGTCGGCGTAGATGTTGCCGATCCCGGACACCACCGTCTGATCCAGCAGCTGCCGTTTGATCTCGGAATGCTTGCGCCGCAACACCGTCACCACACCGTCACGGTTGAACTCGGGATCCAACGGGTCACGGGCGATGTGCGCGACGGGTTCGGGCACCTCGGTGCCGTCGATGCTCACCAGATCGGTGAGCATCCAGCCGCCGAAGGTGCGCTGGTCCACGAAGTTCATCGCGATGCCGTTGTCGAGCATGGTCGAGATGCGCAGATGCGACGGATTGGGCACGGGTCCCAGCAGCATCTGCCCGCTCATCCCGAGGTGCACGACGAGCGCGTCACCGCTGGACAGGGTGAGCCACAGGTACTTTCCGCGCCGCCCGGTGCCGGTGATCCGGTTCCCGACCAGGCGGGAGGTCAGGTCGTCGGAGCCGGCGATGTGCCGGCGCGCGGCCCGCGGATGCAGGACCTCGACATCGGTGATGGTGCGGTCCAAGATGTGTGCGGCCAGTCCCCGCCGCACCACCTCGACCTCAGGAAGTTCCGGCATCCGGGGTCTCGTCGCTGCCCGAGGCGTCGATGGCGCTCCACGCCGCAGCCGCCGCCTTGAGCTCGGCCTCTTTCTTGGTGCGCCCGATACCGCGCCCGTATTCGCGTTCGGCGACGAGCACCAGTGCGGTGAATTCCTTGTCGTGGTCCGGGCCCTGGGCGCTGACCGTGTAGCTCGGCGCACCCAGTCCGCGTGCGACGGTGAGTTCCTGCAGGCTGCTCTTCCAGTCCAGCCCAGCACCCAACGTCGGTGCGGTATCGAGCAGTTCGCTGAACAGCCGCAGGATCGCCTCCCGCGCCACCTGGTTTCCCTGATCCAAATAGATTGCACCCAAGAGTGATTCGACCCCATCGGCGAGAATGCTGGACTTGTCGGCGCCGCCGGAGCTGTCCTCCCCCTTGCCCAGCAGCAGGTGATCACCGAGCCGGAGTTTGCGGCCGACGTCGGCGAGCGCCTGGGTGTTGACGATGGAGGCCCGCAGTTTGGCGAGATCGCCCTCGGGGCGATCGGGGTGCCGGTAGTAGAGCTCCTCGGTGATCGTCAGGCCCAGCACCGCGTCGCCAAGGAATTCCAGGCGCTCGTTGGTGGGCAGCCCGCCGTTCTCATAGGAGTAACTGCGGTGGGTCAGGGCGATGGTGAGCAGATCCTCGGGCAGCCGCACGCCCAGCGCGTCGGTCAACGCCTCGTGCTCAGCCGTCACTGGCATCTCCGGACTCATCCCGCAGCGCGGCCAGCTTGGCCCAGCGCGGGTCGATCTTGTCGTGCTGATGCCCCGGTTCGGCATCGGCAAGCGCGACACCGCAGTCCGGGCACAAACCGGCACAGTCCGGCCGGCACAGCGGGGTGAACGGCAGCACCAGGCCGACGGCGTCGACGATCGCCTGCTCGAGGTTCACCCGGTCATCGATGACCCGGCTGATCTCCTCTTCCTCGGTCGTTTCCTCGGTGGTGCTGCCCGGGTAGGCGAACAGTTCGGTCAGGTCGATCGACACATCACCGGTCACCGATTCCAGGCAGCGCGCGCATTCGCCGGTGGTCGGACCGGACACGGTGCCGGTCACCAGGGCGCCCTCGGAGACCGATTCGATACGCAGATCGAGCTCCAACGGAGCGTCCTTCTCGATGCGGATCAGGTCCAAACCGATACGTGCGGGCGCCGGTATCGTCTCATGCACCTCGATCATGGAGCCCGGCCGGCGGCCCAGCCGCAAGATGTCGACCGCAAGGGGACCCGCGGGGTGTTTTTTGCCAGCCATACCACCGATCCTACTTCGGTGGGTATGTCGCGCTGCCGCACCCGACCCCCGATCACCGAGATTTTAAGTCGGCCGCAGCGCCGTGGCCGGTGGGGTCGTCGGCAATCGATGCTCGCGGCAAATCGGGCGCGCTTGCCGCTGGTGGCAGCCGATACTCGACGTCAGGAATACGACTTGCTGCGTAAAGGACGAATCTGTGACCGTGAAGTTGCATTGGTTTCTGCCCACCTACGGCGACAGCCGACTGATCGTCGGTGGTGGCCACGGCACCCCGGCCGGGGCTGCCGGCGGTGACCGCGAGGCGTCCATCGACTACCTGGCGTCGATCGTGCGGGCCGCAGA
>JBPPMV010000038.1:0-2123 GCA_051306235.1 Mycobacterium sp.
TGGGTGCCGGCCTTGCCGTAGTCCCCCGCTGCCGCGCGCCAACCCTTCGGGGTCACGCCGTACTGCTTGCCCAGCAACGCCAGGAAGATCCGGGCCTTCTGGTCGCCGAACCCGGGTAGCCGCTTGAGCCGTTTCAGCACCTCGGCACCGTCGGGCTCACCGCCGGTCCACACCGCGGTGACGTCCCCGTCATAGTCGTCGACGATGGTCTGCGCCAGCGCCTGCACCCGCTTGGACATCGACCCGGGGAAGCGATGGATGGCAGGGGTTTCCGAGCACAGCGCGATGAACTCGTCGGGGTTGTAGTCGGCGATCTGGCGGGCGTCGACGGCGCCGATACGGTCGGCGATCTTCTTCGGCCCGGCGAACGCCGTCTCCATCGGGATCTGCTGATCCAGCAGCATGCCGACCAGCAGCGCGAACGGATTCGACTCGAGCAACGCGTCCGCTGCCGGTTCTTGAACTAACTGCAGGTTGGGCACCCGGACAGTCTAGGACGGCGATTCGGCGGACGGTGTCGGTGCCGTGTGCGAACGTGGAACCGATAACCGCTGGACATGGCCGTAGGAGATGAACATGAGACGTGTGATTGCACCGCTTGTTGCGGCGGTCGCCGCCTCGATCGCCTTCGCAGGGACAGCCGCGGCGATCCCCGAACAGGGCACGCCGGCGTTCGACGAATACATGGGCGGCCTGCAGCGCAATGGCTACAACCTCAACCCCGACACCGCGTGGCGCGTCGCGCACCAGGCTTGTGTGGGAGGCCTGCCGGGATACATCGGTCTGGAACTGGCCGCACAGGGTGCCATCGGCCCCGGCGCGCAGGAGCGGGTCTTCGACGTGGCCAGGAAGTACGCCTGCCCGGTTCAGTAGGTGATTCCGGGCCCCGACAGAGACGCTCTCGATCTGGTGACTTCATCCGCCCGAACCGGGCCCCGCCGAATCGACTCCGGGCGGTCAAGAGTCGCAGAACCCCGTGTCAGCGCATACTGGGTCCAATTAGGGTGCACCTGGATGCGGAACCCTTTTGCCCGGGAAGAGGCGTCATGAACAGCCCCGCCAATGTCGACGAGACCATTCGTGCTGCGATGGTTCAGCTGATCCACGGTCATGCGAAGGACACCGCGCTGGAGCACGCCCTGTTCAGCATCACCAGTAGTGCCGTGGAACTGATTGAGGGCGTGGACTTCGCCGACATGTTGGTCATGTACGACGGCGAAGCGCGATCGGTCGCGCCGACCATGCCGCTGGCCGGCGAACTCGGCACGGTCCAGCTGCGCCACCAGGAAGGCCCATGCCTGGACGCGGCGATCAAGGAAGCCCTGATTGTCAGCACCGACATGCGCGAAGAACGTCGATGGCCCCTTTTCGCTCCGGCCGCGGTGGCAGTCGGGGTGCACGGGATCCTGTCGTACCGGCTCATACCCCAGCACAAGACCACCGGAGCATTGAACCTCTTCAGCCGGGAGCCGCACTCGTTTGACGAGACGGGCAAGACAATGGGTGCCCTGCTGGCGACCATGGCCACGGTCGCGATGATGACCGCCGTGCGCGAGGAGCAGTTCGAGACTGCCCTGGCAAGCAGGGATTTGATCGGACAGGCCAAAGGGATACTCATGAATCACTACAAGGTCGACGCCGAACGCGCTTTCGAGATGCTTCGCACCCTGTCCCAGAACGACAACATCCCGCTGCGAACGATCGCGCAGAAGATCATCGATAACGTCTGAAGGTCCCCGTCGACGTTTAGGCAGCTCGGGCTCAGGGCACCCGTGGGCCAGCGGAAATGACATTGGCGGGGGTTGCGCCGTCGTTCCGCGAGGTGAGCCGCAGGCAGCCCACGTTGAGCAAACAGCGGCCCGGTTATTGCCGTACACACCGGCAGAATTCGAACGGTCGAGGACCCTGCAACGGCCGTCCCTTCACCGGTCGGCCTCGGTGCGACCAGTCCCGGTTTAAGGTGACCGCACGATGTCGGGTCAGATTGCGCTGACGCTGGCGGTCGCCGTGCTGCTGGCAGCGGTGGCCGCCGTCCTCGTGGTGCGCACCCGGCGCGTGGTCGCCACCCCGACCGAACGCGCTGTGCACGCCGCCCTGCACACCGCTTCCCTGGCGGCCCGTGC
>JBPPMV010000039.1:0-4755 GCA_051306235.1 Mycobacterium sp.
AAAGTGTGACCTACCAGACGTTGTGTGTCGCATCACATTTCGCCGCGATCGTGACGCGCAGACGTCAGCGGACCGCTAGATCGCGTACCTGCGCTGGCGCCCGAGCGGTACCCGCAGCACCACATCGGTTCCGCCGGAGTCCACATCGTGCATGCCGAGCGAGCCGTCCAGTTCCGCCGAGACCAGCGTCCGCACGATCTGCAGACCCAGCCGGTCCGACTTCTCCAGACTGAAACCCTCCGGCAGCCCCTTGCCGTCGTCATGCACGACGACGTCGAGCCACCGTGCCGAGCGTTCCGCCCGGATGGTCACCGATCCCTTGGTGACGTCACCGTCAAAGGCGTGCTCGAGGGCGTTCTGCACCAGCTCGGTGATCACCATGATCAGCGCGGTGGCGCGGTCGGCGTCCAGCACGCCGAGATCGCCCTCCCGGGTGATCCGGATCGGGGTGTCCACCGAGGCCACGTCGTTCATGATCGGGACGATCCGGTCCACCACCTGGTCGAGGTTGACCTCCTCGTCCACCGACATCGACAGCGCGTCGTGCACCAGCGCGATGGACGACACCCGCCGCACCGACTCGTTGAGCGCCTCTCGGCCCTCGGCATTGTTGGTCCGGCGGGCCTGCAGCCGCAACAGCGCGGCGACCGTCTGCAGGTTGTTCTTCACCCGGTGGTGGATCTCGCGGATCGTCGCATCCTTGGACAGCAGCGCGCGGTCGCGGCGCTTGACCTCGGTGACATCGCGGATCAGCACCGCAGCACCGGCGGCCGCCCCACCCACCTGCAGCGGGATGGTCCGCATCAGCACCGCGGCACCGCCGGCGTCGACCTCCATGCGCATACTCGACCCGCCGGTCAGCGAGTCCCGCACGTGATCGGCCAGTTCCTGGGCCTCGAACGGATCCGAGATCAGCGGCCTGGTCACGGCGACCAGGTTGTGCCCTTCGAGTTCGGCGGCCAACCCCATCCGGTGATAGGCCGAGATGGCGTTGGGGCTGGCGAAGACGACCTCGCCGACCACCCCGAGCCTGATGAAACCGTCACCGACCCGCGGGCTGGAACGCGACATCGGCAGATCGCCGACATTCGGGAAGGTGCCGTCGCTGAGCATGTGCAGCAGGTCGCCCGCGCAATCGAGATAGGCCCGTTCCAGTGGGCTGGACTTGCGTCCCTCGGCCAGCGCCGTCTGGTGGGTCAGCACGGCGACCACCCGATCGGTGTGACGCACCGGTACCGCTTCGACGTTCAGCCACTGGCCGTCATCTGAATCCGGTTGACGCACATCACTTTCACGGCCGATCGCACCCGAGTCGAACGCGGCGCCGACCACCGGCATCTCGATGGCGGCCGATACGGTGCCCACCGCATCGGCGAGCAGCACCGTCGGGGCGGTGTTGGGCCGCACCTGCGCCACACACACCAGGGCGTCGTCATCGCGACGCACCCACATCAGGTAATCGGCGAACGACAGATCAGCCAGCAGCTGCCACTCCCCGACCACGGCGTGCAGGTGATCGACGGCAGTGCCGGGTAGCACGGTGTGCTCGGCGAGCAGGTCGCCGAGAGTCGACATGAACCGTTACCGGGACACGGGTTAGCTGATCACCGCGATGAGGTCGCCGGCCTGGATGACGTCACCCACCGAAACGCTCACCTCGGTGATGGTGCCTGCGACCTCGGCCAGCACCGGGATCTCCATTTTCATGGACTCCAACAGCACCAGAGTGTCGCCTGCACCGATCTGGTCGCCCGTCTTCACCACGACCTCCAGCACGCTGGCCACGATCTCGGCGCGAACATCCTCGGCCATCTTCACCCCACTCATCTCAGCTTCGGGCCGGCGTCGGGCTGGCTGCCGTCTGCCTACCGGCCTATATCGAACCACAAGACCAAAATGCCCACTGAGTACCACGCGGGAAAAGTAGTCCTGCGGGCATGAGATACTGGTGCCCAAGTATTCACCTGAATCGGAGGTTCACCATGGCCAAGCGAGGCCGCAAGAAGCGCGATCGTAAGCACTCGAAGGCCAACCACGGCCGTCGTCCCAACGCCTGACGCGTCACAGACGCAACAAACCGCCCGGTCTCCCACAGGGAGAGCCGGGCGGTTGTTTTATGCGCTTGTGAGGGCCGTCAGCCCCGGATGATGGTGGTCCGGCTGATCTCGATCTGCAGCCGGGCCCGCAACCCCTCGGGTGCCTTCTCGCCGCTGCACTTACTGGCGATGAGGGTCTTCACCCGTTCCTCGATACCGTATTGCCGCAGGCAGGTCGGGCACTCCTCGAGGTGGTGCTTGAGCTTGTCGCGGCTCTCGGCGGTGCATTCACCGTCGAGCAGTGTCCACACCTCGGCGATCACCGCGGCACATTCGGGATGGTCGGGATCGACCGGCCCGATCGGCGGCGTCCAGCGCTCGTCCGCACGATTGGACTCATGGCTCTCGCTCATGAGGTGACCTCCTCCGGCTCACCGAGCTGTGTATCTCGGATGAATCCCCGGTCCCTGGCCACGTCGGCCAGCGACTCACGTAATTGTTTCCTGCCGCGGTGCAATCGCGACATCACGGTGCCGATCGGCGTGTCCATGATCTGGGCGATCTCCTTGTACGGGAATCCTTCGACGTCGGCGTAGTACACCGCCATCCGGAAGTCCTCGGGCAGTGCCTGCAGCGCCGACTTGATCTCGGTGTCCGGCAACGCCTCCATCGCCTCGACCTCGGCCGACCGCAGGCCGGTGGAGGTGTGCTGGGCGTTGGCCGCCAGCTGCCAGTCGGTGATCTCGTCGGTCGGGTACTCGGCGGGCTGCCGCTGCTTCTTGCGGTAGCTGTTGATGTAGGTGTTGGTCAGGATGCGGTAGAGCCAGGCCTTGAGGTTGGTGCCCGCCCGGAACGAGCGGAAACCGGCGTAGGCCTTGACCATCGTCTCCTGCAGCAGGTCCTCGGCGTCGGCCGGATTGCGGGTCATCCGCAGGGCGCCACCGTAGAGCTGGTCGAGCAGTGGAATGGCATCGCGTTCGAACCGGGCCGTCAGCTCGGCATCGGTTTCTGCGGCCGGCGTGGGTGTCGCCTCGTCGATATCGGTCATCGTGGGAGATACCGTCCCTTCTGTTGCGGCGTCACCGAACAGCTCCAGTGTGAACACCGGACGATCCAGGCAGGCCGTTGGCACCAAAGTCCCCTATCTGACGATCCTAAAGGCTATGACCGACACCGCCCCGGTTCAGGGCCGCATCATCCATCGATGTCACGAACAACGGTGGGCCCGTCCATCGAAATTCCCGCCCACGTCAAACTAGGCTGACCAGGTGGCACGTGCAGCGACCCCGGCGATCGCGGCCCTGCTCGCCGACGGCGCCGACCACGAGATCCTGCGTTATCACCACGACCCACGCGCTGAGTCCTTCGGCGACGAGGCGGTCGCCGAACTGGCTGCGGCGCATTCGCTGGCTGCCGAGCAGATCTTCAAGACCCTGGTCCTGGCCGTCCCCGGCGGGCTCGCGGTGGCGGTTCTGCCGGTGCCCTCGAAACTGTCCCTGAAGGCCGCCGCGGCAGCATTGGGTGTGCCGAAGGCGGCGATGGCCGAACGGGCCGCCGCCGAACGGTCCACCGGATATGTGCTCGGCGGCATCTCGCCGCTGGGCCAGCGCAAACCGTTGCCGACGGTCATCGACGCGTCGGCGCTCGGGTGGGACCGGGTGCTCTGCAGCGCAGGTAAGCGGGGTTGGGACGTCGCGCTGGCCCCGGCAGATCTCGTACGACTGACCCACGGTGTCACCGCAGCGATTCGTGCCTAGGCTGGGCAAGATGACCCATATCGTCAGGAACGCTCCCGCACTGAACCGTTTCGAGATCTACGAAGGCGACGAGATCGCCGGCTTCGCCGAATACCTCGACCACGGGCAGCAGCGCATCTTCCACCACACCGAGATCGGCGAGAAGTTCGGCGGTAAAGGACTGGCCACCACGCTGATCGGTACCGCGCTCGCCGAGACGGCTCGGGCCGGTCTGCGCATCGTCCCGGTATGCCAGTTCGTCGCGAAGTACGTCGACAAGCACGACGATTTCGCCGACAGCGTCGACGAGGTCACCCCGGCCGTCCTCGAACTGCTGGAGAAGAGCTAAAGCACCAGCGCGGGCCGGCCGAACCGGGCCGCCACCCCCGGGGAGAACATCGCGGGCAGCCGCGCTCCGGCCACCCCGACGCCACTGGCGGTGATCAGATCGTCACGCAGATAATCGATCCGGGCCGAATACAACGGCCATACCGGATGGTCGTTGGGTGCCCACCAGGTATGTCCGGCCGTGCGGGTATGCGCACCCCAGCGCGCGGTGAGCCACACCTGCAGCGGCGTCGGCTGCAGCGGCGCACCGACGGTCACATCCAGCACACTGCGCAATCCCCTTCGCGGCCAACGCCTTACGCTGGAATAGCTGATCCGGTCACCGGTACGCGTCACGCGCATCTTGGCCCAGGTGTAGGGCACCCCGATACCGATGCGGGTCAGCGGAACGACGGCGAGGCGCTGGGTCTCCAGGGACCGGAACAACACACCGTGACGTCCGGCGTCGTCCACCGAGTACAGCCGGACGTTCGTCTCGGCGAAGGCGCCGAAGTACGGCAACGGCACCCGGTCCGCGAGAGCGGTGTGGCGCATGACGAACGGGATGAGCCCGACATAGGTGTAGCCGTCGTCGAAGACGTCCGGGCGGGTGCCGGGCGGGAACAGGTGCGCGACGGCCTCCAGGCGCACCGGCC
>JBPPMV010000040.1:0-5530 GCA_051306235.1 Mycobacterium sp.
ACCGGCTCATCGAGAAGCACCACCGGTGAGGGCTCGGGCAGCTGGCCGGGCCAGGGCTGAGTCGGGTCGGCCCGGGGAACGGGCTCATCCCCCAGCGCGGTGAAGGTGATGCGCTCCGCGGGTCCGCGGCCACCGCTGAGCACCGGCACCTGAACCGCTTCGGGCCCCAACAGACCCTGCACCCGTACCAGCGCCCGGCGGGCACGTAACCGGTCGTCATCACCGGATGATCCCCACAGCGGAAGCTGCAGCGCGCCGGCGGACATCACCTCCACCGGGTGCAATCGCAGGATCGTGATCGCGGCGGTGGGCCCCGGATCCCTCCCCCTCCGGGTCAGCCAGCCGTCGAGCTGCCAACGCACCCGATCGGCGGTGGCATCCTCGGTCAGCGGTTCGGCACAACGCCAGACCCTGTTCAGCTCCTCACCATTGGCGGTGACGGCCTCGATGGCCAGCCGGGTACAGCCCACCCCGGCACCTTCGAGACTGCGGTGCAGTTCAGCGGCCAGCGACCGGCCGGCGAAGGCCGCCGCATCCACCCGGTCGATCGGCGGATCGCAGTTCATCACGGCATCGAGCTCCGCAGGGAGCTCCCGCCCCGACGGTCCGCGGTCGGACTCCCCGCATGCGAACCGGTGGGCACTGATCGCATCCGCACCGAACCGGGAGGCCACATCGGTCCGCGACAACTCGGCGAACTGTCCGATGCTCCGGATTCCCATCCGCCACAACAGATCTGCCAGATCCTCCCGGCCGGCACCGGAAAGGCTGGGTTCGGTGGCCAGCTGCCGGATGGACAGCCCGGACAGGAACGCGGCATCGCCGCCCGGTTCGACGATGCACCCCGCCCTGGCCGCGAACACCGCGGTGGCCAACTCGTCGGCGATACCCGTCTGGCATTCGGCGCCCGCCGCGGCCACCGCGTCGACCAGCCGTTCGGCGGCCTCCTGCTCGGAGCCGAAATACCGCGATGCACCTCGGATCGATACCACGAGCAGGCCGGGCCGCAGCACCTCCGCCCGGGGCACCACCTCGTCCACCGCCGCCGTCACCGCCTCGAAATGGCGGGCATCGCGGGCCGGGTCTGCGGTGACGACATGCAGGTGCGGGCAGCGGGCCTGCGCCTCACGACGGCGCAGGCCACGCCGGACCCCGACCGCCCTGGCCGCGGCCGAACAGGCGATGACCCGGTTGGCCAGGGTGACCGCCACCGGGTCGGTGGCGGCCAGCCCCGCCGTGGCGGCCGCGGCGACCGCCGGCCAATCCATGCACCAGAGCGCAAGAACCCGCGACACCGTCAACCACCGACAGCACTGCGCGGCTGCCCGGGAATCCGACTCCTGGTCCGGGTGTCCAACCGCACCCGACCGATCCGCCCCCGCCCGGGAACCGCTGCGCCGCCGGCACCGACCATCTCGTAACCGCAGACCCTGGCATCCAGCCGGGCCGAGGCACCCTGCCAATCACCTCCGGTGACCAACAATGTGCACCCCTTCTGCCGGGCGCGAGCGGTCACCGCCCGCGCCCGGCTCATCGGTACCGATCGGCCGTCCAGCGCCAGCACCACCAGATCCAGACCGTCCAGCAGGACCGCTGCCACCTCCACCGGATCGCTACCGGGGTAGGGAATCACCGCGACCCGGCTCAGGTCTGCGCCCATCTCGACTGCCGCCAACAGACCGACATCGGGCTGGCCGACGATCGCCGCATGCCCGCCCTCGGCGGTGGCCGCGGCCACCATCCTGAGCATCAGCGATCTGGCGCCCGACAGCACCGCCACCGTCCCCCTCGGCAACAGCACAGGGAGCGGCTCGGAGACCGGCGGCTCCGGCAACGCATCGCCAGACGGCGCGATCGGCGCATCCTGGGTTTTCAGCAAAGTTTCCGGGGCGAAATTCGGGCCGAACCCGGACGCCCTCCGCACACCCGGGGTTTCCATCCTCCCGGAGACTTCGGCTATCCTTCGACGTAACTGTTCTACCTGGTCAGCACGCTCTTTTCGATGCCGTTCCAGGTCCATCGCTGCCGTCACAGCAGCACCTCCAGCACCATCCGGAACAACCCTCTTTCGAACACATGTTCGATATCTCGAGTAAACACCCAGCCCGGCCTGACCGTCAAGCGGGAGATCAACGGCCAGATGGGCGGCGCAGATCAACCCGGTGCGGACCTTCAGGTAAGGGAATGCACTGATACAGGCGCTGCGTTACAGTTTCTGACACCAGTTCCCGGGCTCAAATGGGACTGCTGCACGCGGTCTTCGCGGACCATCGCGCCGACCGAGATACACCACATCGAGAAACACAAGAAAAGGACCGAACATGGCATCTAATCGTCTGGCTCGTCGTCGGATTTCGGCTGCGGTTGGCGGTGCAGCCATCATCGCGATGATCGGCTTCAGCGCAGCGTGCAGCAGCGACAGTGACAAGCCCGAAGAATCGCCCACCACGACGACCACCACCACCACCACGGAGCCGTCGCTGACTCCGACCGAGAAGTCGATCAACCCCACCGGCGGAAACGTCTTCACTCCCCCGGTGACGGCCCCGCCGTTCACCAACCCGAACAACGACTGAGCGACACTCAGGTGAACGGGGCGGGTCCGGATCTGATCCGGGCCCGCCCTCAGTTCGTAGTGGAATCATGAGAACGGTGATCGCTCGCACGTTGTCGGCGCTGCTCCTCGTCGGAGCCCTGGTGCTGGCCGTTGATCTGTACGCAGACCGGGAACGTCCCGATGACAAACTCATCGACGGTCCGTACGCATCGCTGCTGGAGGCGTCGACCGATCTCGGGCCGGCCCGTGAGCGCAGCATCGAACTCACTGCCAGCCTCACCGATCCATCGCAGCCCGAAGAGCTGATGGACTGGGCCCGCGACCGAGCCCTGACCGTCCAGTGGCGCCCCGGCGATGACTGGGTGGTCCTCCAGGGATCACCCGATGCCGTCGGGCAGGCCTTCGACGTCTCGGTGCGCGACTACCGCGGCCGCAAAGGCCAGTACTTCTACGCCTCGCCGCATCAGCCCGCAGTACCCGAGCACCTGCGCGACGAGGTGTCCGAGATGGGCCGGATCCTCAGCTACACACCGCATCACATGTCCCGACCGGACCACATCCCACTCGATGTACCCGACCAGGGCCTGGCTCCCCAGGCGCTGCTGAACACCTACAACGCCGACGACCTGAACAGGGCCGGCTTCACCGGAAGGGGGGTCACCATCGTGATCTTCGCCTTCGACGGTTTCAAGCAGTCCGACCTGGACACGTTCACCACCACGTTCGACCTGCCGCAGTTCACCCCCGAGGTCGTCGGCGGATCACCCGGCGAGCCGCGTGGTGAACTGTCGATGGATCTCCAAGTGGCACATGCCATTGCCCCCGATGCCCGCAAGGTCGTCGTGAATGCCCGCCCCACCGTCGAGGGCGGCGGCGGATACCGCAAGATCGGCGAGATGCTCGAGGAGACCGATCGTCAGTTCCCCGGCGCGGTGTGGAGTTTCTCGATCGGCTGGGGTTGCGACAAACTCATCACCGCAGCAGATCTCGCCCCGGTCCGGTCCGCGCTGCGCACCGCCCAGTCCCACGGCACCACCGCCTACAACGCCAGCGGTGACCTCGCCGGCATGGAATGCCGTGGTGGACAAGACTGGTCGTCACCACCGAGCGAACAGGATGTCGGCCTCGACTCGATCGCATCGCTTCCCGAGATGACCAGCGTCGGCGGGACCACCCTGTCCACCGACGCCGACGGCAGGTGGGTGTCCGAGCAGACCTGGTTCGACGTCCCGCTGTCGCAGGGCACCGGTGGCGGCGTATCGGCGCTGTTCGACATGCCGCCCTGGCAGCGAGACGCCGCGCGTGCGGTACCGCCCGAGCGCAATACCGGCAAGCGCATGACACCGGATATCGCCGCGGTCGCCGACCCGTTCACCGGTGTGAAGATCGTGCTCAACGATCAGGTCGTCGTCGGCGGCGGCACCTCACAATCGGCACCCATCTGGTCCGCTTTCACCGCCGTGATGAACCAGTACCTGCTGGAGAACAACGGAGCCCTGATCGGCGATATCAACCCGCTGCTGTACCGCATCGCTCAGGGCGCGCCGCGGCCCGCCTTCCGTGATGTCACGTTGGGTGGCAACGCCGTCGACAACGCCGGCCCCGGCTACGACCTGGTCACCGGATTGGGCACCCCCGATATCGACAACCTGGTACGCAACCTGCAGATCGCACAGAAGGTGGGTGCCTGATGAGCGCTCCCGGCATGGTCGAATGCCAGGTCTGCCAGATCGATGTTCCCGCAGGCGAATACTGCGGGCTCTGCGGTGTCCCACTGGCCGAGCACAAACGAGGCGACGGCCCGCACTGGCTGCGCGCACGGGCCTTCAGCGCCGCGCCCGGCCAGCGCCTGCTCACACCGTCGCTGACCAGTTCACTGTTCCCCCATCTGTCGCCGCGGTCACGCAAGGTGTTCCTGATGGGTCTGGTGCTGCTGGCGGTGGCACTGACCGTCGGCACCATCCTGCGCATGCCCGCGGCTCTCATCGCCGTCGCCTCCCTCGGCATCCCCTTGCTGTTCGCCTTGTACCTCCGGGAATCCGGTGTGTCCCGGGACATCCCCCGAAGCACACTGATATTGACCGTGACGCTCGCGCTCATCCTCGGCATCGGTTGGGTGCTGTTGACCGGTGCCGCCGTGGCCCGGGCATATGGGGTTCCGCTGGGGGCAGGTATCGCCGGCGGACGGATTCTGCGCGACGGTATCGGCGTGCCGTTGGGCAGCATGCTGCTCATGTTGGTTCCAGCCTTGGTGGCCCGATTCGCCTGGCGCGGCAACCGGGAATCCTTGGACGGCTACGCCATCGGCGCGCTGGGCGCCCTGACGTTCACCGCGGCGGCCACCCTGACCCGGCTGGCACCGCAGTTCACCACCGGGATGATCAACCGTGTACGGCCTCTGGACGGTTTGCTCGTCGAGGCCGGAATCCGCGGAATCGCCATGCCACTGACCGCCGCCGCCGTCGGCGGCCTGATCGGCACCGCGCTGTGGTTCACCCGACCGCCCACCAAGGTCACCAAGAACCGGGGCTTCGTCCGCGGCACCCTCATCGCGATCGCTTTGGTGGTGCTCACCGTGTATGTCGGGCTGGGCTTGGTCGATGTCGCCCGCTTCCCGCAGTTTCTGCAACTGGCGGCACACCTGACACTGACCGCATTGGCGCTGTTCGCACTGCGAATCGGCCTACACCTGGCACTGCTGCACGAGGCCCAGGACGAGATCCGCACCGACGAGCCGATTCTGTGCGTCGAGTGCGATCACGTCGTGCCCGATGCGCCGTTCTGCGCGAATTGCGGGGCGGCCATGCACGCATCCTCACACCGGTCACGCAGGACCCGGCGCGACGATCGGCCGATCAGGCTCGCCGAGGAACCCGCGGACGGCGAGATCGTGGTCGGATTGAAGCCCGGCTACTCGCTGCACTCCGGCACCTTCGAGACGCTTCAATCCCCCAAGACGTCGTTCCGCCATGT
>JBPPMV010000041.1:0-3102 GCA_051306235.1 Mycobacterium sp.
ACATCCACTCGTGAGGAGCAACAATGACGTCGCAGGATCCGAAGCCGACCGAAGTCCAGGCCGATGAGGACGAGGTGCTCGCGCCGGCGACCCCGGGCGCCCAGGCCCTACCGACCGAGGCAGACGGGGACAGCGACAAGTACGCGTCCCCAGCCAGCGCGCGACCCGAGAACCCGTAGTCCCTCCACCCGGAGGACTACGGGTTTTTCGTCATTCTGAAGTCGCGTCCCCCAATTGGGGGACATCCTGTTCACCCGGTGTGGGGGCCGGTTGGCCGACAGACGGCCGGCTCCGGGCGGACCATTGTTGACATATGCCGGGGCGCATCGGTTCCGGCCTCAAAAGCTCAGACACACAGGAGATTACGGACATGAAGAGCATCGTTCACCAGTTCGCCACCGGATTCGCACTGCTCGCCGCCACCGCCATCCTGGCGATCGGCGCCCTGACGACGAATCAGGCCATGGTCGCGACCGCGATCACGCCGGATTCGAATGCTGTGCACATCGCCGCCACACATCACTGACGCGGCAGCAGCTCGGTGACGAATCCGTCGATGAAGTGCCGGGTCGGGGCGGCGCCCACCGTGCTGATGACGAACTTCGAGAGCCCCGCTGCCAGGTACCCGTCCAGCAAGCGGTGCAGTGCGGACCAGCTGTCCGCGACCAGACCACCGGGATCGCAATCGGGTCGCTGCCGGCGGATGACCTCGTCGACCTGAGGTGGGATCCCGCCGTCGGCGAACAGGATGGTGAGGCCGAAGTGGTCGGGCTCTATCGTCCGGCCCGCATCGGTCGCCGCGGCGATGATCGCCTCGCGGGCGCGGCCGGCCTCCTGCGGTGTGAGGAAGCTGCCCAGCCACCCGTCGCCGAATCGCCCGACCCGGCGCAACGCCGCGGGAGCGGAGCCGCCCAGCCACAGATCGATCGTCACCTGTCCGGCATCCAGCCGGAAGTCCAGGTCGAAATGTTCGCCGCGGAAGGAGACGTCATCACCGGTCAGCGCGGCTCTGAGCAGGCTCAACGATTCGTCGAAGAGTTCGGCTCGGCGCCCTTCAGGTGCGGGAAACAGCTTTCGTTCGGCGGGTTGTGCCGCCCGCAGCCCGAAAACCGGGAGTACGCGTTTGGGGGCCAGCGCGCTCATCGATGCCAGCTGCTTGGCCACCAGGACCGGATGGCGCCCGGGCAGGATGGCGACCGACGTTCCGACTTTCAGTTTCCTGGTCCGGGCGATGGCGAAGGCCATGCCGACGGTCGGCTCGATGGCGGGGGAGAACACCAGTTCGGGAAACCACAGCGAGTCGACACCGGACTCCTCGAGGGTGTCGACGATCTCCGCCAACTCCCCTGGGCGCGCGGCACCGCCGAGCGCGACTCCGAATCTGACCTTCATGTCCACACTCCAACACCCGTGCGGACGAGGTATTCCGCTACCGCGTTGTGCGCAGCGGCAGGAAGTTCACCGTCGCGCTGCCCAGGTCCTCCGAAAGGCGCTCGGCCGCTTCGCAGACCTGCAGCGTTCGGCCGACACGCGGACCGGGCAGCAGGGTGTACGCCACATCGGCCAGCACGCAGCGTGACTCGAGTGTCTTGAGCACCCAGTAGGCATCGCTGCCGAAGAAGCGGACACCGGTGAGATCCAGAACCATCCGGCGGCACAACAGCAACTTGCTCAACGTGTAGTCGAGCAGACTCCGCGAGTCGGCGGCGTCCACCTCACCGACCACTGTGATGACCGCGAGATCGATATCCCGCCACTCGGTCGTCATCGCGAGCTTGGTGTCGTTTGAGAGGGTGTGTGACAAGGCAGCCTCCGTCGTCCAAAGGGTTGGCTGCTGCTGAACCATGATTGACGCTACCTGCTCGATGCGTTCATCGGATAGCCACAAAACGAAGTTCACTCAGCGCCGAAGCGTCTCGTGCGGGCTCTCGCCGAAGGTGCGCCGGTAGATGACAGCAAACCGGCCGGTGTGTGCGAAGCCCCACCGGGCGGCGGTCGCGGCCACGGTGGTTACGCTGCGATCGCTGGCGATGAGCTCATCGCGCGCGCGTGCCAATCTGATCTCACGTAGGTAGGCCGTCGGGGTGGTGTCGAGGTGCCGTCGGAACATGTACTGGACGGTGCGCGGCGACAGGTAGAGCGCGGCGGCGATATCGCTGACCCCGACCTCGCGGGCCGCGTTGCCCTGGATGAACTCGACCGCCTGGCGCAGCAGCGCCGGGTAGGCGTCGGCGGTGTCCTCGGTGGAGTTGGCGGACGGCAGATCGTTGGGGAAAGCCGTCAGGACCGCGCTCGCCAGCATGCGGCCGGCAGATGTCAGCAATATCCGGCTGTCGGCGGTGTCCTGAGCAGTGAGAATGCTGTGCAGGAAGCGTTCGGTCGCGTCCAGCGTGCGCCCGAGGGTGGGGGTCGCCGGTGTGAGTCCGACGAACCGCGGCACCGTTGAGGCGTTGGTGTCGATTGCCGCGACCTCGGTCAACAGTGTTCGGGCCACGACGACCGTGCGCAGGTGTGCGTCGATCAGCCGAACCCGGATGCCGCCGACGCCGGTCGATGCCAGCACCCATTCACCGGGACCCGCTGAACCGGTCAGCCTGCCGTGCACGATGTCGACACGGCCGCTGAGCACCGACAATGCGATGACCGAGGGCACCCGGTCGGTCTGCAGCACGACCTCACCGGCGTTACGGATCTCTTCTATCGCATATGCACCGGCATCGATGCGGGAGTGCGTGAACATACAATCACTGGCGGTAGCGCCGGGACGGCTGATCGAGAACCGGGCCGCGTAGATCTGATCGAGGTGCTTCTGGATCAGATCCGGATCGGTTGACTCGATGGCGGAACGCTCAGGCCACGAAGGAAGGTCGGTATGCATCAGGGCTCCACAAAATAAAGCGCCGGATGGGCATCGACCTGAACCCACGTTCGCCTCAGTCTAGCCTGGCGAACGGGTGCTCGGTCCGCCTGCCGCTATTTGCCGGTCTGGATGACCTGTTCGGCGAGCGTGATGAGCGGGGTGTTCGACTCCTGGGACAGCTTGCGCAGTAGCCCGAATGCGCCGACCGCGTCGATGCCGTATCGCTCCATCAGCATGCCCTT
>JBPPMV010000042.1:0-14449 GCA_051306235.1 Mycobacterium sp.
AACCTCGGAAACCGGCTCGGTGAACATCAGGTGCGGAACCTCCATCTCACGGTCATGGCCGTCCAACGAGCTGAACCGCACCGTGACGGGCACTGCATCGGTGGTGGACGGCTGCTTGAGCGCCCACGACCAGAGCACGATCACATGGCCCAGATAGGCCGAGTCCAACATCGCCAGCGCGTCCGGAAGGGACACCGGCAGTG
Source organism: Mycobacterium sp. (assembly GCA_051306235.1). Classification (GTDB taxonomy): domain Bacteria; phylum Actinomycetota; class Actinomycetes; order Mycobacteriales; family Mycobacteriaceae; genus Mycobacterium. The sequence goes on from JBPPMV010000042.1 coordinate 204, forward strand.
CGGAGTTGAGCATCGCCGACATGGCCGGTGCATCGACCTGGGTGGTCAGCGAGGAGAAGGTGGACAGGTCCACCTCGCCTTCGGCCACCTCGGCGGGCCTGGGCGCGGACAGGTCGTTGATCCGGAAGCTCAGCGCCCCGACCGAACTGATGGCGTGCCGGGCGAGCGGCACCTCGATGGTCAGTCGGGAGTCGGTCAGGGACTCCTTGAGCAGGGCCCGAGCCGCGCCGATCGCCTCGTTGAGCTGGCGGGCCACCCCGCGGGACTGCTCCAGGGTGCCGAAGGCGGTGAACCGTTTGACCCGCTGCGCGCAGCGCTGCTGGATCCGCTCCACCTCGTCGATCTGGTGGCCGACCAGCTCGAAGAACCCGGCCATCACCTTGCGCAGCGCCGGATCGAGTTCCGGCAGAGTGGCGGCGACGGTGGCGATATCGGCCTCGAATTCGGCGCGCTGATCGGGGTCGTTGATCATGTGCAGGAACGCGCGGTGCGAATCGCGGCCCGCCGAATCCCAGGCGGCCTGATAGTCGGCGTACATCTGCCGCTGCCGGTCCCGGTATTCGATATTGGTGTCGATCGGGTCGTCGAGCGCCGCGGTGGCCTGCTCGATCATGGTGCCGTACAGGCCGATATCGGTGATCAGCCGTTCCATCTGCATGGCGATGGCGCGGGACTCGTCGTACATGGCGGTCACATCGGGTTCGGGCCGCAACCCGGCGTCGAGCTCGTCGAGTTCGGCATGCAACACGGCGATCTCGGCCTCGATGCCCGCCCGGATCCGGTCCGGGTCGTCCCCGACGCGGATGGCGACCTGTTTGAGCCGCGACGCGATGCCGTTGATGGACCCGCCGGTGGCGATGGTGTCGTTGCGGCGCATACCGCGCACGAAGTCCAGAGCGCGGCGCGCATCCTGGGTGAGGTAGCAGACATTGCGTTCTCCGCTCGCGACGCGATGCAGCCAGCCCTGGCTGGCCCAGGTCTTGATCAGCGCCAGACCCGACTGCTCGCCCGTGTCGCTGAGCGTCTCCAGATCGCGTTCCAGCCGGACCACCAGTTCCGGCTCGCCGATCATCCCGTCGAGCAGATGGCGTTCCATCAGCGTGGCGTACACCGCGAGGTTCGAGGTGGCCAGCAGCCGGAGCGCACGCGAACCCTGCACATCGCGGTTGGCCTCGAATAACTCACGCATGGGCCACGAGGCTATCTGCGCGCACATACCGATGACGGTGATGCAGCCGGAAACCGGCGGACTCGTAGAGCGTCAGCGCCGGCTCGTTGTCCTCGAGCACCTGGACATAGGCGCGGGTCGCGCCCTGTTCGGCGCCCCAGGTCTGTAGTGCGGCGCACACCGCCCGGGCCAGTCCGGTGCGGCGTGCGGACTCCGCGACACGCACACACGACACGCCGAGCCAGCGGGTGCCGTCCGGGCCGGTGGTGACCGCACCACGGCCGACGGCGTCGCCGAGGGAGGCGAACGTGACGGCGCCGTCGACGACGGCGGTCAGGACGGCTGAGGGCACATCGCGCTGGTAGGTCTGCAGCCAGTCGGCGCTCGGCTCGGGAGACAGCGTGACGTCGGGGAATGACTCAGGGGTCACGTCGCGTACCAGCATCCGGGTGGGTTTGATACCCGGGTTCTTCAGGGGCAGCAGCCGCTCCGGCAGGGCCAGCCACGGCTCCAGGTTGCGTTCGGCGTACCAGGCGATGATGGCGGGCAGCGCCTCGGTGCTCGACGAGAACAACAACGGGACAGCCGAATTGGCACGGCTGGTGTGGCCGCCACCGGCGCGCAACAGCCAGCCGTCCTGCCAGTGCTGTTCGGTACCGGGCCAGGCCAGCGCGGCAGCGTGCTCCACGGCGCGGATCTCGGAGTTGCGGACCGGCGCGTGGGACAGCTCGCGCACCGACACCACATCGGCGGGGTCGATCTCGACGGTATCGCCGGATTTGGTGCGCACCACCACGACGGGCTCCAGCGCCTCCAGGTGTCCGACGACGTCGGTCAGGGATTCAGGAATCCGGTAGCGCAGGGACACCCGGGCGCCGACGGACGGCATGGCTAATGGCCGAACGGGTCGGGATCCTCGCCGGGCGTCCAGCTCAACCCCGGCACACCCCACTGATTGGATTTCACCATCCGCTTCGCGGCGCGGGCGTGCCTGCCGATGAGGCGGTCCAGATAGGTGAACCCGTCGAGGTGTCCGGTCTCGTGCTGCAGCATCCGGGCGAACAGGCCGTTGCCCTCAAGGGTGACCGGGGTGCCGTCGGCGTCCAGGCCGGTGACCCGCGCCCAGTCGGCGCGGCCTGTCGGGAACGACTCGCCGGGCACCGACAGGCAGCCCTCGTCATCATCGTCCGGGTCGGGCATGGTCTCGGGAACCTCGGAGGATTCCAGCACCGGGTTGATCACCGCGCCGCGGCGCCGCGGGGTCTTGCCGCGGTCGTCGGCGCAGTCATAGACGAACACCCGCTCGGTGCGCCCGATCTGGTTGGCGGCCAGGCCAACCCCGTTTGCTGCATCCATGGTGTCGAACATGTCGGCGATCAGCGCGGCCAGCTCGGCCGGTAGCGAACCGTCGGCGGCGACAGACACCGGAGTGGTCGGAGTGTGCAGGACGGGATCTCCCACAATGCGGATTGGTACGACAGCCACGGTTGGCTAGCTTAAGTCAGCCGACGCGCGGGTAACGATCACGCCTCAACTAGCGGGGCCGTGATTGAATGATCGCCGAACCACACGAATGTCATTTGCGAGTTATCGGAAGGGTCCAAAGAGCGATATGGATGGCGCCATCGCGCGGACCGGCCAATCCGGAGACGACTCCGAACCCGCGGACGGGTTGACCCGCCGCGAACACGACATTCTGGCGTTCGAGCGCCAGTGGTGGAAGTACGCGGGGTCCAAGGAAGACGCCATCAAGGAGCTCTTCTCGATGTCGGCGACTCGGTATTACCAGGTGCTCAACGCCCTGGTGGACCGTCCCGAGGCGCTGGCCGCGGATCCGATGCTGGTCAAGCGGCTGCGACGGGTGCGGGCGAGCCGGCAGAAGGCGAAGGCGGCCCGACGGCTCGGCTTCGACATCACCTGAGCCGTTAGGCTGGCCCCCGATGAACCAGCGAGACTCTTCAGGGCTGCCTCTGCGCGCCGCGGTGATGGTGCTGCTCTTCCTCGGCGTGGTGTTCCTGCTGGTTGCACTCCAGTACATGGGCCCCGACGACGATGATGACGCGGACTCCGCCGTGGTGAGCACCACGACCAGCAGCACCACCTCCAGCGCCAGACCGTCCCCGGAACCGGACCAGGCCACCACCGACGTCCGGGTGTTCAACATCTCCGAGATCCCCGGTGCCGCCGAGGGCGTCGCCACCCGGTTGCGTGACGCCGACTGTAACGTCACCGAAACCGGCAACCTGGTCCTGGAGGGTGTGCCCGGGACCACGGTCTATTTCGGTGAGGCGCCGGGCGAGCAGGAAGCCGCCGAAGAGGTCGGCAGGCTGCTCGAGGCCCCGGTCGAGCCACGGCGCCCCGAAGTTGTGGAGCAACCGCCGGGCGTCATCGTAGTGGTCACCGGCTAGGCTCTCGGGCATGCCGATCTCAGCCTCGATTCGCCTTCTCGCCGCTGCCGCCGTCATCGTCCCGTTCGCCGTTGCGTGCGCGCCCAACGAGCCGGTCGCCACCGAGCCGGGAACCACCCCGCCGGTATGGACAGGATCGACGTCGCCGAACGCCGCACCGGAAGCCGGCAACGGCCAGGGCAGTGCCGCGGCCGGCGATGAGACCTTGACGGCGAACCTGGCGACCGCGGATGGCACCGAGGTCGCCACCGCCGAGATCGTCTTCACCGACGGCTTCGCGACCGTGACCGTCCAGACCACCGGCGAGGGCGAGTTGGCCCCCGGCTTCCACGGTCTGCACATCCACCAGGTCGGCTCCTGTGAAGGCGATTTCACCAGCGCCGGCGGACACTTCCAGGCCGCCGGGCATTCCGGCCATCCGTCCAGCGGCGACCTCAGCTCGCTGCAGGTCCGCAGTGACGGCTCGGCGATGCTGGTGACCACCACCGACGCGTTCACCGCCGAGGACCTGCTTTCCGGGACGAAGACCGCGATCGTCATCCACGAGAAGGCCGACAACTTCGGAAACATCCCTGCCGAGAAGTACCAGCAAGTCAATGGCACCCCCGGTCCTGACCAGCAGACGCTGTCAACGGGTGACGCCGGCGGCCGGGTGGCCTGCGGTGTCATCTCTGCGGAGTAATCCCAGCCGAATCGATTTCGCCGGGTCACCCCGGCCGACAGTCGGTGTCGAATGGGAGTTCGCGCTCGTCGATCCGGACACCCGTGACCTGAGCAACGAGGCCGCCGCGGTGATCGCGGAGATCGGCGAAACCCCACACGTGCACAAGGAATTGCTGCGCAACACCGTCGAGATCGTCACCGGGATCTGCGAATCGGTCCCGGAAGCCATGACCGACCTGCACGACACTCTGGTCCCGGTGCGCCGGATCGCTCGCGAGCGCGGGATGGAACTGTTCTGCGCGGGCACGCACCCGTTCGCGGAGTGGTCCAACCAGCAGCTCACCGAGGGCCCGCGCTACGCGGAGCTGATCAAGCGCACCCAGTGGTGGGGCCGCCAGATGTTGATCTGGGGTGTGCACGTGCACGTCGGAATCTCCTCGGCGCACAAGGTGATGCCCATCATCACCTCGCTGCTCAACCAGTACCCGCACCTGCTGGCGCTGTCGGCGTCCTCGCCCTACTGGGACGGTGACGACACCGGTTATGCGAGCAACCGCGCGATGATGTTCCAGCAGTTGCCCACCGCCGGCCTGCCGTTCCAGTTCCAGGAGTGGTCGCAGTTCGAAGGCTTCGTGCACGACCAGAAGAAGACCGGCATCATCGACCACATGAACGAAATCCGTTGGGATATACGGCCTTCACCACATCTGGGCACCATCGAGGTACGGATCTTCGACGGGGTGTCCAATATCGATGAGCTGGGCGCGCTGGTCGCGTTGACGCACTGCCTGATCGTCGACCTGGACCGCCGCCTCGACGCGGGTGAGCAGTTGCCCACCATGCCGCCCTGGCATGTGCAGGAGAACAAATGGCGCGCAGCACGTTACGGCCTGGACGCGGAGATCATCCTGGACGCCGACAGTAACGAGCGCCTGGTCACCGACGATCTCGACGATCTGCTGAACCGGCTCGAACCGGTGGCCGTATCGCTGGGATGTGCCGATGAACTGGCCAGGGTGTCCGATATCTACCGGGGTGGTGGGTCGTATCAACGTCAGCGCCGCGTCGCCGAGGAGCATGACGGCGACCTGCGTGCTGTGGTCGATGCGCTGATCGGGGAGCTCGAACTGTGACCGCGATGTTCCCGCTGGAGGTGGCGATGCTGCCCGGTGAGGAGCTGCCCCTGCGAATCTTCGAGCCGCGATATGCGGCAATGGTTTCCGACTGTCTGGCGGGCGAACCGGTCTTCGGTGTGGTGCTGATCGCGGCCGGCCGTGAGGTCGGCGGCGGAGATGTGCGCAGCGATGTGGGGGTACTGGCCCGCATCGTCGAGCATGCCGATCTGGGTGATGGCCAGTATCGGCTGCGCTGCATGCTCGGTGAGCGGATCAGGGTGACCGAGTGGCTCGACGATGCGCCGTACCCGCGCGCGCAGACCGTCCCGTGGCCCGATGAGCCGGGACCGTCGGTGACCGGGGCGGATATCGGCACCATCGAGGACACCGTGATGGATCTGTTCGAGCGGATCGCCGTATCCCGCGATGCAACGCTGCCGCCGCGCGAGGACCTGCTGGGCGGACCCGAGCCCGGTCAGGAAGCCGGAGATCGGCTGTATGCGTTGGCGGCCCGCATTCCGCTCGGTCAGGCCGACCGGTACGCCGTGCTGGCCGCGCCGAGTGCGTCCGCACGGCTGGAGGCGCTGCGCGAGGCGGTCGAGACAGTCGCGGCGATGGTGGAGTTCCAGCTCTCCGAGTAGGGCTACTTCGGATCCGGGAACGGAGTGTTGGCCAGATCGTCGGAGACGACGGTCTCGTGGACATTCTGTTCGCGATAGGCCAGCTGGCCGACGCGGTTGGCAACCACCGGTGCCGTGAAGATGGTGAACAGCCCGGCCAGGATGATCATCCCGACATCGGGATGGCCGCTGAGCCGGACCGCGGCCCCGGCCAGCACCAGCAGCAACCCCAACACCTGCGGCTTGCTCGCAGCGTGCATGCGGGACAAGGTGTCCGGGAAGCGCACCACCCCGATGGCCGCGGTCAGTGCCAACGCAGAACCGCTCAGCACGAGAACCGCGGTGATGATGTCGACGGTCGTCATCGCATGCTCCGATTGTCGAGGTCGCGGTCGGGCACCCGGAACCGGGCCACGCTCACCGAACCCACGAAGCTGATCAACGCCAGCGCGGTCAGCGTATAGGTGACCGTGCTGTCCAGGCTGAACGCCGCCCACGTGCCGATCGCGCACATGGACACCGCCACAAAGGCATCCAGCGCCACCAGCCGGTCGAGGGTGCTGGGCCCGGCCAGCAGCCGGTACATGGTGATGGCGGCAGCAGCCGACAGCATCACCGCCGCGGCGATCCACACGATGTGCATCAGGCGTCCTCCTTCTCGGCCGACGGTCGCCAGTCGACGTCCCGCTCGAACGCGGCCACCATGAGTCGCTCCACCGTTTTGACCTGGCGGTAGAAACGCTCGACGTTCTCGTCGGACCCGACGTCGAGCACGTGTAGGTAGAGGAGTCGGCGCTTCTGGTCGATCTCCAGCACCACCGATCCCGGAATCAGGGTCAACACGCCGGCCGCCAGCGCCAGCACCAGATCGGACTTGACCGCAAGGTGCGCTCGCAGCACCGCGGTGAGCGGTGGCGGCCCCGGCTTGATCGCCAGCCAGGCCACTTGGAATGATGACACCACCAGCTTGGCTGCGACATAGAGGATCAGCCGCACCAGCGCGAGCGGGCGGACCTTGCCCTCGACCGGCACCCGGGGCAGCGGCAGCAGCAGCGTGATCACCAACGCGACCATCAGTCCGGAAGCAATGTTGGCGGCTGAGAACTCGCCCCACAGCAGGATCCACACCAGCGTCAGCCAGCACAGTGTCCAGATTCGTAACGTGGCTTTCCTCATGGCTGCAACACCGCCGAGATGTATTGCCCGCGATCGAGTATCTCGGTCGCCGTCCGCTCGCTGTAGGCGTAGATCGGGCCGGCCGCCACCGTCAGTGTCAGCCCCACCGCGATCAATGCGCCCGTGGGCAGCAGCATCCCGATCGGGATCCGACCGACGTCGTTCCGGTCGGCGAAGGCGATATCGTCGTCATCATCGATCAGCGCCGCCGGCACGGTATTGGACAGCGAGCCCTCCGGAGCGTCCGAGCGGGCTCGCCAGAAGGCCTTCGTCCACACCCTGGTCACCGCGTACAGGGTGAGCAGGCTGGTGATGATACTGCCGGCCACCAGAATCCAGGCCAGCGACGAACCTACCTCGGCACCCGCCTCCACGAGTGCCACCTTCCCGATGAACCCGGAGAACGGCGGTATACCACCCAGATTCAGCGCCGGGATGACGAACACGAATGCCAGTATCGGGCTGGCGGCGGCCAATCCGCCGAGGCGTTGCAACGTCGACGCCCCGGCCTGTCGTTCGATGAGACCCACCACCAGGAACAGTGTCGTCTGCACGACGATGTGGTGCGCCACGTAGTACACGGCGCCGGACATGCCGAGGTGATTGCTCAGCGCGATGCCGAAGATCATGTAGCCGATATGGCTGACCAGGGTGAAGGACAGCAACCGTTTGATGTCGTTCTGAGCGATCGCGCCCAGGATGCCGACCACCATGGTCAGCAGTGCCGCCACCATCAATACATCATCGAGTCGGCCGCCGGGGAACAGCAGCGAGTGGGTGCGGATGATCGCGTACACGCCGACCTTGGTGAGCAGGCCGGCGAACACGGCTGTCACCGGCGCCGGCGCGGTCGGATAGGAGTCGGGCAGCCATGCCGACAGCGGGAACACCGCGGCCTTGATACCGAATGCGACCAGCAGTACCGCGAACAACGCCGTGCGGGTGCCGTCGGGCACATCGCCGAGGCGCACCGCGACCTCGGCCATGTTGAGGGTTCCGGTCGCCGCGTAGACCATCGCGATACCGATCAGGAAGATCAGCGACGAGACCATCGACACCATCACGTAGGAGATGCCGGCCCGAACCCGTTCGGCGCTTCCACCGATGGTCAGCAGTACGAAGCTGGCGGCGAGCAGCACCTCGAACCCGACGAACAGGTTGAACAGATCGCCCGCCAGGAACGCGGTGCAGACACCGGCGGACAGGATGAGGTAGGTGGGCTGGAAGATCGAGACCGGTTGACGTTCGTCGCCATCGCTGATGCCCTGTCCGATGGCGTAGAACACCACCGCCAGCAGAACGATCGAGGACACCACCAGCATCAGCACCGACAGGCGGTCGGCCACCAAGGTGATACCGAGCGGACCCATACCGGGTTCGCTCTGGCCCCAGCCGCCGACCTGCACGGCCACCGTGCCATCGCGGTCCACCAGGTAGAGCAGCGCCGAGCACACCGCCACCACGGCGGTCAGCGCGGTCAGCGAGATCAGTTGCTGCAGACGCGGACTGCGGCCGGCGACCATGGCGATGGCCGCCGCGATGGTCGGGATGAGTACGGGCAGCGGAGTGAGGATCGAGGCAAGACTCATCAGCGTGACCCCTCCGCACCCGGCAGTGCGTCGAGTTCGTCGGGGGCGTCGGTATCGCGCGAGGGCACCACATCCGGAATGTCGCGGTCGACGACTTCCTCGTCGGCGCGCTCGGCGACCCTGGTGTCCTCGGGATCGTTGCCGACCTCTTCGAGGGTGGTCAGCTGATAGGACCGGTAGGCCAGCGCCAGTACGAAGGACGCGATGCCCATCGCGATCACGATGGCGGTCAGGATCATGCCCTGGGCCAACGGATCGGCATCGGTCTGCGCGCCGTTGCTGGTGCGGCCGTAGACCGGTGGGTTGCCGGCCGGACCACCGACATTGAGGAGCAGCAGGTTGACCGCATTGCCGATGAGCAGCAGCCCCAACAACATCCGGGTCAGGGTGCGTTCCAGCAACAGGTAGACCCCCGCGCTGGTGAGTCCACCGATCAGGACGAGGGGAACGAGGTAGGTGATCATCGGGCCATCTCCACATCGACGCGGGCACCCAGGCTGCGCAGGATGTCGAGAACCAGACCGACCACGATGAGGTACACGCCAAGGTCGAAGAACAAAGCGGTGACGAGTTTGATATCACCCAGCACCGGGACATCGAGGTGCAGTACCGCCGAGGACAGCACCGGCGCACCGAGCAGCAGCGAGGTCACCGCGGTTCCTGCGGCAAGCGCCAGACCGGCGCCCAGCACCTTGCCTGCATCCAGCGGCAGCGTCTCGCCGAGTTCGTAGCGGCCACCGGCGAGGTACCGCAGCACCAACGCCAGCCCGGCCGTCAGCCCACCGGCGAAACCCCCGCCCGGTGTGTTGTGCCCGGTGAAGAACAGGTAGGCCGACAGCACCATGATGAGCGGGAAGATGATTCGGGTTGCCACCTCGAGCACCAGCGAGCGGTGCCGCGGGTCGCGCAGCTCACTGCCCCTCAGCCAGGTGACATCGCCGGCCGCCGGGCTGTACGCGCCGATTGGCCCGATATCGGGCTGGCCGACCGAACTCGGTTTGGCCTGCGAGACCCGCGGCGCGGCGCCGAAGCGCCTGTTACGGAACACCATCGAGGCCACACCCGTCGCGGCGACGACCAGCACCGAGATCTCACCCATGGTGTCCCAGGCGCGGATATCGACCAGCAGGACGTTGACGGTGTTGGCGCCGTGCCCGCGGTAATAGGCGGCCTCGGGCAGCAGTTCGGCGATCGGGCGGGTATTGCGGGCGGCCATCGCGAACACCGCCAGCGCGGTCACCGCCGCACCGACCGCCAGGGACAGCACGGCTCGGGGGACTCGGCTGCGGTTGACGTTCGAACGGTCGGCCTCGGCGGGCAGCGTCCGCAGCACCAGCACGAAGATCACCAGCAGCAGAGTCTCGACCAGGAACTGGGTCAGCGCCAGATCGGGTGCACCGTGGAAGGCGAAGATGGCGCCGCAGCCGTAACCGGTGACGCCGACCAGCAGGACGGCGGCCAGCCGGTTGCGCATTACCGTGGCGCCCACGGCGGCGGCAAGGATCACCAGCCCGACGATCACCTGCAGGGGCGAATCCCACAGGGCAAGTTCCGGCCGGTTGCGGGCACCCAGCACGAGCGCGGCGACCGGCAGCAGCACCAGCGTGCACAGGATCACCGATTGAGTGGCCGGTAGCGAACCGCGCTGCGTCTGCGCTGTCAACCGCACCGCCAGCAGGTCCAGGCCGCGCATCACCTCGTCGTAGATCCGGTCGGCGTTGCCCAGCGGGGTGTACGTGAACTTCTTGCGCGGCAACCGATTGCGGCCGAAGAACACGCCCGTGCCGACCGCGAGGATCAGCACCGACAGCAGCAGTGGCACACCGAACCCGTGCCACAGCGCAAGGTGGTAATCCGACGGGCCGGGGATCGTCTTGGCATAGTCGCTGAGCGCTAGATCCAGCCCGGCCGGCCACAGCCCGAACGCCAGACCCGCCGCAGCCAGGATGGCCGGGGGCGCCAGGAAGTTCACCGATGGGCGGTGCATCTCGGTGACGCGGACGCTGGGCTCATCGAGACCCTTGTCGGCGAACGCGCCCCACAGGAACCGCAGGCTGTAGATGGTGGTGAAGACGGAGCCGATGACGATGCCGGCCAGCACGAAGGGTGCGGCAGCGGCCAGCGCGGGGCTGTGCAGCACGGTCTCCAGGTCGGCTTCCTTGGCCACGAAGCCGAAGAACGGCGGCAGTGCGGCCATGCTGGCGGTGGCTCCGACGGCAATGATGAGCAGCGGTCTGTGCCGGCGACCGAGGCCGGCCAGCTTGCGGATGTCACGGGTGCCGGTGGCGTGGTCGATCACCCCCACCACCATGAACAGCGCGGCCTTGAACATGGCATGTGCGCAGAGCATGGCCAGACCAGCCAGCATCATGTCCGGGCCGCCGGAGCCGACCATGATGGTGATCAGGCCGAGCTGGCTGACCGTGCCGAAGGCCAGGATCAGTTTGAGGTCGTACTCGCGGACCGCCCGCCAGCCGGCCATCAGCATGGTGAGCAGTCCGAGCCCGACCACCATGGGTCGCCACAGCGGGGTATCGGCGAAGCCGGGTGTCATCCTGGCCACCAGGTAGACACCGGCCTTCACCATGGCCGCGGCGTGCAGGTAGGCGCTGACCGGGGTGGGTGCGGCCATCGCGCCGGGCAACCAGAAGTGCAGCGGAACGATGGCGGATTTCGACAGCGCGCCGACCAGGATGAGCGCGATACCGATGGTGGCGGCCGTGCCGGTCGGGGGTGCGGCGATGAGCTCGGAGAGTAGATAGGTACCCGACAGGTTGCCGAGCACGATGATGCCGACCAGCATGGCCAGCCCACCGAAGGTCGTCACCAGCAATGCCTGGGTGGCGGCTCGGCGGCTGGTGGCGCGTTCGGCGTAGTGGCCAACCAGCAGGAACGACAGCACCGTCGTGGTTTCCCAGAAGATGTAGAGCAGCAGCATGTTGTCGCTGACCACCAGCCCGAACATCGCGCCGGAGAAGGCGACGAGTTCGGCGGCGAAGCTGGGCAGCCGCTTCTCGATGCGGCCCTCGTGGTGGTGGAAGTACTCGGCGCAATAGAAGAGGACGAGTGCGCCGATGGCCAGCACCAGCACGCTCATGATCGCGGACAGCGAATCGAAGCGCAGCGTGATGTCCATTGACAGTTCGGGCACCCAGGGGATGTGAACCGTCGGGGTGTTGCCCCCGCTGGGCCAGTTCATCCCCACCCAGATCAGTGACCCCAGCGGAACCAGAGCAAGGGGATAGAACGCCAACCGGCCCCATCTGGCGACCAGAAGGGGCGCCACTGCGGTGGCGACCGCATGGGCGAGCAGAACGGCGAGCATGGCACTCCGATCGGATTGGGGTCGGGGTGTCAGCCACTAGGGCTAAATGCCATTCTACGTGGGCGATTTTCCCGCACGCACATGAGCCAGGATCGGAATGGCGTGCGACGCGACGCCGATGCCCCAGCCCATGATCGGCCACACCGGCCAGAAGTACCACCCGCCGCCACCGAGGCCCACGGCCAGCCAGATACCGAGCATCAGCAGCACGCCGGCCAGGTAGGCGCCGAGGTGGATGCGCACGCTGAGCCGCGCGGAGCGCAGTTGATCGGCCCGCCTGCGGGGATCGTTGCGGCGAAGCCGGCCCACCGGGAGATCGGCGACCAACTGGTCGAGTTCGCCGGTGCTGTGCGCGGCGAACGCCTGACCCAGGCGATCCTCGTACTCCGTCATGGGAAGGTAGCCCTGGGCCAACGCCTGCCCCAGGTCGCCGGCGGTTTGCTCGCGCTCGCGGTCGCCCGCACGGATGTCCGACATGGGAACTCCCTTATCTAGTCAGTGACTAGTTCGACTATTCCAGTCCAACTAGTCAGCGTCAAGATGGGTAACCTGCGGGGGTGAGCCGGATTGTGAGTGCCAGCCGCGAGATCGCCGCGGCCCCCGACGTCATCTTCGAACTGATCGCCGACCCGGCCGAGCAGCCCCGGTGGGACGGGAACGGCAACCTCACCGAGGCCGCCGCCGGACAGCGGGTACACACCGTCGGTGACGTGTTCCGGATGGTCATCTACAGCGGCGAGGTCCGGGAGAACCGCATCGTCGAATTCGAGGAGGGCCGGCGCATCGCGTGGCTGCCCTCCGAGGAAGGCAAGGAGCCACCCGGGCATCTGTGGCGCTGGGAGATCGAGCCCATCGGTGACGCGGGCAGGTCGCTGGTGACCCACACCTATGACTGGACGAATCTGACCGAGGAAAAGCGCCTGGTGCGTGCCCGGGCCACCACCGCGGACAAGCTGGCGGCGTCGATCGAGCGGCTGGCGGCGCTGAGCGAGTGATTCGAGTACCGCTCTACTCATAAGCCCTCCGCCCGCGGCCTGCACGCTGTGGGCATGAAATTGACGGACCTGTCGACGGTCGGCGGCAAGGCCCACAACCTCTCTGTGCTGTCGGCGGCGGGATTTCCGGTGCCACAGTGGGCGGTGCTGGGCACCCACGCGTTCCGGACCGGGATGGCGGCCGCCGGTGTGCACCTCAGCGATGCGCGACTGACCCTGTCTGAACGGCTCAGGGAGGCGTCGTATTCGGAACTGGCGGTGCACAATTCGACCCTTCCCGCTGTGGTCCGCGATGAGCTGTACGCCGTGCTGGAACAGGTGGGCGAGGGCAGGCTCGCGGTGCGCTCATCGGGCGGGCAGGAGGACGGCGCCGCGCATTCATTCGCCGGTCTGTTCGACACGATCCTCAATGTCACCGGGATCGACGCGGCCGAAGATGCGGTACGCCGTTGCTGGGCATCGGCATTCTCGCACCGGGCCACCCAGTACCGGTACATGCGCGGGCTCGGGTTCGATGATGTGGCGCTCGCCGTCATCCTGCAGCGCCTCGTGCAACCGCACAGCAGCGGCGTCATGTTCACCGCCGATCCGGTCACCGGGTCGACGGACCGCATCACCATCAACGGGGTGCTGGGATTGGGGGAAGGGTTGGTCTCCGGTGCGGTCGACTCCGATGCCGTGGTGGTGGACAAGCGCACCGGGGCGGTCCTCGACGAGACCCCAGGCGAACAGCAGCAGATGGTCGTCAGCCATCACGACGGGGGTGTGCGCACCGTCCCCGTCCCCGGCGACCGGCAACAGCAGCGCAGTATCAGCGCAGCGCTGCGGGCGGAGCTCATCGACCTGGGCACGCGGCTGGAACAACACTACGGGTCACCGCAGGACATCGAGTGGGCCTACGGCGCCGCCGGCGAATCCGGTGAGGCGCAGGCGTGGATCCTGCAGTCGCGTCCCATCACCACTCTGGACCGCGAATCAGCCTCGGAAAGCGACCATCTCGGTGAATCAGTGGCGCCGGGTGAGGTGCGCGTCTGGGACAACTCGAACATCATCGAGAGCTTCGCGGGCGTCACCTCACCGCTGACATTCAGCACCGCGCGCGCACTGTACGCCGACGTCTATCGGGTGTACGCCCGCAGTCTGGGGGTGGCGCCGGCACAGCTTGCGCAGATGGAGGCGTGGTTACC
>JBPPMV010000043.1:0-4800 GCA_051306235.1 Mycobacterium sp.
CGCCGGCGAACTCGCGCAGATCTCGTTGTCCGCGGTCGTCGGCCATCGACGACACGACTCCGACCGGTTTGTTGAGCATGATGTAGCGCTTCGAGACGTCCAACTGCACGGCCACGCCATCCACCGCCACCTGGTCGCTACCTGGGTCGACGCGCGACCCGAGCTCGGTCACGACCCGACCGTTCACCGAGACGCGGCCGGCGATGATCAGTTGCTCGGACACGCGACGCGATGCGACACCGGCCGCGGCGAGCACCTTCTGCAGCCGCTCGCCATCGGTGCGTTCGCCCGAGGTCATCTGAGGTCGTCGAAACCGTCGCGACCGTCGGGCAGCAGCGGGGCGATCTTCGGCAACTCCTCGATCGAGTTGATGCCGAGCGAGCTGAGCAACAGCGGTGCGGTCTCGTAGTGGATCGCACCGGTCTCGCTGTCGGTGTAGGCCTCCTGGATGAGGCCGCGCCCGAGCAGCGTGCGCACCACCGAGTCGACGTTGACGGCACGGATGGCTGCGACCGAGCCTCGGCTGATCGGCTGCTTGTAGGCGATCACCGCGAGAGTTTCCAGGGCGGCTTGGGAGAGCTTGGTCGGGTTCTGGGTGAGCACGAACTCTTTGACGATCTCGTCGTACGCGGGGCGTACATAGATTCGCCAGCCACCGCCGACCTCGCGCAGCTCGAAGCCGCGCACCGGGCCGCCGTCCGCGCCGTCGTAGTCGGCCACCAGTCGCTCGATCGACTGCCGCACCGCCGGCATCGGCGCGCCGAGCGCGGTCGCGAGGCTCACCAGCGGCTGCGGCTCGTCGGCAACCATCAGGATCGCCTCAAGGGCGCGCTCCAGATCGACTCTCGCCGCCATCACCTCAGGCATCGTAATCGGACCCCAGGCTGGCGAGACTGTCGTCGTCCCAGAGCTGCGCCGACCAGGTGAGGGTGAGCTCGCCGAGCGGCTCGAGCTGTTCGAACGAGATCGCGGAGTGCCGGTACAACTCGAGCACCGCGAGGAACCGTGCGATCACGACGCCGCGCTGGTCGACACCCGCGATGAGCTGTCGGAAGGTGACCGGTCCACCCCGGCGCAGCAGCGCGACGACGTGGGCGGCCTGCTCCCGGATGCTGACCAGCGGCGCGTGTAGATGGTCGAGGCCGACGAGGGGAATCTCGCGGGGCGCAAAGGCCAGCGCGGCGAGGGCGGCGAAGTCGTCAGCGGTCAGCGTCCATACCAGCTCGGGGGTCTGCCTGCGGTACTTCTCTTCCAGCCGCACCGACCGTGCGTGCCGCCCCGACTCCCGCTCGAACCCGACCGAGAACCAGACGGCGGCCTCCTTGAAGGCGCGGTACTGCAGTAGCCGGGCGAAGAGCAGGTCGCGGGCTTCGAGCAACGCCACGTCTTCGGCATCCACCAGCTCGCCCTGGGGCAGCAGTCCGGCGACTTTCAGATCGAGCAGGGTCGCGGCGACCACCAGGAACTCGGTCGCCTGATCCAACTCGTCCGCCGTGTCGACGCCGCGCAGGTAGGAGATGAACTCGTCGGTGACCCGGCTGAGCGCGACCTCGGTGATGTCGAGTTCGTGCTTCGCGATCAGCGACAGCAGCAGGTCGAACGGCCCTTCGAAGTTAGCAAGCGTCAGCCGGAATCCGGCCACCGCGTCGGCGGTGCCGTCGACCGTCTCGGAGGCAACCCGCATGGAACGCGAGCTTAGTTGCCGCTGGGACGACGCCAGAGCGGAGGAGGCTTCAGGCGACCGCGCCGCGCACGATCAGTTCGCGGGCGAGCTGTCGGTACGACTCGGTGACGGCGTGTTCGGGGGCGAAGATCGTGACCGGTTCGGCGGCCACGGAGGCATCCGGCAGTTTCACGCTGCGACCGATCACGGTCTCCAGAACCTGCGGACCGAACGCCTCCACGACCCGCTGGAGTACCTCCCGCGAGTGCAGCGTGCGGGCGTCGTACATGGTGGCGAGAATCCCGTCGAGCCGGATCGCCGGGTTGAGCCGGTCGCGCACCTTCTCGATCGTCTCGACCAGCAGGGCGACCCCGCGCAGCGCGAAGTACTCGCACTCGAGCGGGATCAGCACCCCGTGCGCCGCGGTCAGCGCGTTGATCGTGAGCAGCCCGAGCGACGGCTGGCAGTCGATCAGGATGACGTCGTACTTGTCTTGCACCTGACGCAACACGCGGGCCAGGATCTGTTCCCGCGCGACCTCGCTGACGAGGTGCACCTCAGCGGCCGAGAGGTCGATGTTTGCCGGGATGACGTCGAGTCCCGGAGTCGAGGTGTGCACGATGGTGTCGACGGCTGCGGTGTTCGGAGCGAGCAGCAGCTCATAGATCGTCGGCACGTCGTGGGTGGGCACCCCGAGCCCAGCGCTCATCGCACCCTGGGGATCGAAGTCGACGGCGAGCACGCGGCGCCCGTACTCGGCGAGCGTCGCACCAAGGTAGATCGCCGTCGTCGTCGTGCCGACGCCACCCTTCTGGTTGCTCAGGGCGATGATGCGCGCGGGGCCGTGACTCTTCAGCGCGATGGGGTCGGGAAAGTCCCGTTCGGGACGTCCGGTCGGCCCGAGCACGGGGGCTTCCAGCCCCGGTAGCTCGGTGACGTCTTCACGTTGCCCCACCATGGCCCGAGTGTAGGTCGACGCCGCGCCGGATCGCCGCGCACGCGCCCGGGGTGGGCAGGATCGTATCCAGCTCAAGCTGAGGGTGAAAGTTCAGCGTGCTCGCGGATGCGCCGTCACGTACATGTCGCGGAGGGCATCCACCGTCACCCGCGTGTAGATCTGAGTCGTCGCGACACTCGCGTGGCCGAGCAGCTCTTGCACGACCCGCACATCGGCCCCGCCCTGCAACAGGTGAGTCGCGAACGAGTGTCGCAGGCTGTGCGGCGAGATGCCGTGCTCGCCGAGTTCCCGGTCGAGGTGCGCGCGCTCCGCGGCCGCCCGGATCAGCAGCCAGGCGTTCTGGCGCGACAGGCGAGCCCCTCGCATGCCGAGGAACAGCGCCGGGGTCGCTCGCCCCCGGGCCGACAGCAGAGGCCGGGACCGCACGAGGTAGGCGTCGAGCGCGGAGCGCGCGTAGCTGCCGATCGGCACCACCCGCTGCTTGTTGCCTTTGCCGAACAGCCGCACGAGGTCGGTCGTTCCGGCGTCGCCCACCAGATCGTCGACGTTGAGCGCGACCGCCTCCGACACCCGGGCACCCGTGGCGTAGAGCAGTTCGAGCAGCGCGCGATCGCGGAGGGTCGATGGCTCCTCCCCTTCGGTGGCCCCCAACAGCCGCTCGACCTGCCCGATCGTGAGAGCCTTCGGCAGCCGGTCGGGCAGTTTGGGCGCGACGAGGTCGACGGCCGGATCGACCGGGATGCGGCCCTCCTCGACGAGGAACCGGGTGAACCCCCGCACACTCGACAGCATCCGAGCCACTGAAGTGGCGGCGAGCGGGTCGGGACCATCGCGCAAATTGCGGGCGAACGCCGTGACATGCTCGCGGGTGATGTCGGCGGCATCCCGAACGCCTTCCCTGGTCAGGGCGTCGAGCAGGCGGCCGAGGTCGCGGCGGTAGGCCGCGAGGGTGTGCGGGGAGCGGCCGCGCTCGATCGCGAGGTGCCGCAGGTAGCGGTCGAGCTCGGCAGCCAGATCATCGGCAGCCAGATCACCGGAGTCGGGCATGCGCTGCCAACACCGCGACGATCAGCGGTCCGTTGCTGAGGTGACCCGCGAGCACCGCGGCGACCACCTCGTCAAGCGGTGCCCAGCGAACCACGATCTCGGCTTCTTCCTCGGTGCGAAGATGCGACTCCGGCGCCGCTCGCAGCCCACGCGCTTCGAAGATCTGGATGACCTCGTTCGATCCGCCGGGTGAGGAGGCGAACGAGATGAGCGGTTCCCAGTCGGTGGCCACCAGGTCGGTCTCTTCCGCCAGCTCGCGCATCGCCGCCTCGAGCGGCGGTTCGCCGTCGACATCCAGAAGTCCGGCCGGCAACTCCCAGTCGCGCGACGCGATCGGCTGGCGGTACTGGTTGATCAGCAGAACCCTGCCGTCGTCGTCGAAGGCGAGCACGGCGACGGCACCAGAGTGTTTCATGTAGTCACGCGTCATCTGACCGCCCGCAAACTCGACGGTGTCGGAGTAGATGTCCCAGACCCGACCTTCGTAGACCCGTTCGCTCGAGACGATCGGCGCGGGGTCACTCACATCGGCAAGCGGGCCGGTGCGGAGGGTGTCGAGATCCACGAACTACGCTTTCACCGGGAGGGGTGCCGGCACCGGCTCGACGTTCGCGATCCCCGCCGCTTCGCCGATCACCGCCGCCTCACCGGGATCGGACACCTCGAACAGCCGGCTGGCACGCTGCCGCTCGAGTGCCGCACCGATCAGTCCGCGGAACAGCGGGTGCGCCCGGTTGGGACGTGACCGCAGCTCCGGGTGGGCCTGGGTTCCGACGTAGAACGGGTGAACCTCGGTGGGCAACTCGACGTACTCCACGAGCAACCGGTCGGGTGACATCCCGGAGAAGCGCAGACCCGCTTCGGCGAGGCGATCGCGGTAGGTGTTGTTGACCTCATAGCGGTGCCGGTGCCGCTCCGAAGCGCTCGGCGCACCGTAGAGTCCTTCCACGATCGAGCCGGGGGTGAACGTCGCCTCGTAGAGTCCGAGTCTCATCGTTCCGCCCATGTCGCCGCGGTCGAGGATGTCGACCTGTTCCGCCATCGTCGCGATGACCGGGAACTCGGTGTCGGGGTCGAACTCGCTCGACGAGGCCCCGGCCAGACCGACGACATCCCGGGCGTACTCGATGAC
>JBPPMV010000044.1:0-6704 GCA_051306235.1 Mycobacterium sp.
GGCCAGCGCTCTTCGGGGTGGTTCGGGGTCACCCACAGCGCGTGGCCGATCACGTTGGCGCGGCGCAGCACCGGGGACTCGGCATCGAACATGGCGGGCAGTGCGCCGGTGGGCACCAGCTTGTAGGACGGATGGGTGCCGAGCCCGTTGACGACGTTGGTGTTGACCACCTTCCATCCGCGCTGGGTGGAGAAGTCGACATCCTGCTTGCCCTCGTCCTCGGTGCGCAGCGCGACATTGCGGGTGACCACCGACAGGCCGTACGGGTTGTCGGGTCCCGTCGGCTCGGCGTAGGACTCGGACATGTACACGGTGTTGTCGGAACCGTCGACGTCCATATCGAGCCGGGCGACCAGGAAGTGCTGGTGGAACGGGGCGTAGGTGCGTTCGTCGACCAGTGTGCCGTTGGGGTTGGGCTGCCCGGCCGCCAGCGGGGTGGTGACCATGATGCCGGTGGCCCGGACCTCGCATTCGATGTTGCCGTCCTGATAGAGCCGCCAGTAGACCAGGTACTCGTAATTGGCCACCGTCACATGGAAGGACAACGTCAGCCTGCGGATGCGCCGCACCTCCGCGCCGGTGTCATGGTCGACGTGCTTCCACAGCACTGCCGCGTCCTCCTCATGGATACAGATCGCATTGGTGATCGTGTACGGCTCGCCCTTGCTGTTGTGCAGGACGGCGTCGAGGTAGCGGATCTCGCCGAGACAGTCGCAGCCGAGCTCCAGTGACTGCGTCATGAATCCCAGGCCCCACTCGCCGATGTCGAAGGCCGTGCGGCGGTAGTGGTCGACCGACGAGTCGCGGTAGGGCACCACCATCTCGGCGAAGGACATCCGGTGCGCAACGGACCGCTCGCGGTCACCGTCCTGATAGCGCACGGTGTGCAGCGTCATCCCCTCGCGGTAGTTGAAGCCGACCCGCAACGACCAGTTCTGCCACCGCAGCAGGTTCCCGTCCAGGGTGAACGACGGGCCCTCGGGCTGGGTGATGTGCAACGGCTTGAGCGGTTCGCGGCGCGATGCCGAGCGAATGTGTTCGGGGATGTGGCGCGGCGTGTATTCGCCCATCACCTTCGGCATGTCGATGTCGACGGTGTCCTCGACCCGCAGCAGTTCCATGGTGTTGAGATCGATGACGCAGTGCAGTCCGCTGACCAGGTGGGCGTACGGGTTCATCCCCGGCCCGTCCTTGAGCCAGGTATCCGACCAGCCGAGCCGCCGGCCGCGGAACTCGTCGGGGATGACGGCATCGCCGTAGGTCCAGGTGTCGACGAAGACCATGTCGATATCGGTGATACCGCGGGCGGCCAGGGCGGCGAGGAAATCGGGATGGACACGAAGCATCGCGTCGCATTCGAGGAACTCGTCGACGGTGAAATTGGGCTGTACCCCGGGGATGTGTTCGAAGGACTCGGCGCGGCCGTCGGTCAACGACACCGTGCTCTTGTAGGTCGCATTCACCGAACGGTCGAAGCACACCACCAGGGCCCGGCGCGGCGGGATGGACCCGTCGTCCTCGAACGCCGCGAGTTCGGCCTTGCCCGGCTCCGACATTTCGATGGAGGCGAACCGCCAGCCGTTCCCGACGCCGTGGTCACGGGCCAGGATCTCAGCGACAGCAGTGAATTCGTCGGGGCTCAGGGGGTCGAGCGGGTGCACCATCGGACCAAACAACCACAACCGGCGCGGTGGCGCACGCAGTTCCTCCCAACCGCTATCGCGCGGCCAGGGTGAAGCCCTCCCAGGCCCGGCGGCGGTCGGCGTCGGGGTCGTATTTCAGCCGGGTCTCGCGGTCGAAGACCAGCACGGCACGCATGGTCTCCTCGTAGCGCGGCCAGCCCTCGCCGGGGCTGCCGGTGCGGCTGAAGGTGCCCCACCGGGTCTGCACCTCGCGGCTGACCCGTTTCGCCGAGGAGCGGTCCCCGCCGGCGGTGAGCAGTGCGCCCAGGCGGGTGCGGTAGATGCCGAAGACCGCCAGCAGTTCGGTGGCGTGGGTGGCGCCCATACCCGACCAGTTCAGGATCCGCGGGGCGTAGTCGTAGCGGTAGAAGTAGGTCGGGGCGTGCTGGCTGTGCGCCTCGGCGATATCCCATGCGGCCGTACCGAAGGCGAAGTCACCGCCGAGCCGGATACAGGCCCGTTTGCCCGGATAGTCCGGATAGGCCGCCACGATCCGGTCCCGGGTGCCGACATCCGAATCGGCCAACAGCATCTCGATGGTTTGTTCGGTCATCGGCAGCAGCTGCATGAACCGGGTGAACAACTTGCCCTCGTCGGCATTGGTGCCCACGATGAGCGGCAACCGGTGCGCGGTGCCCGTCCGCATGGCGTGCAACGGGTCCTCCGGCAGCAACTCGGTCCCACTTGTCGGCCCGGCCGGGAATGCACCCGGCATGTCCCGCCCGCCGCGCGCGATGAGTTTGTCCAGCGCCGTGACCAATTCGGCGGGGCGCGCCGACATCACCGCTGCCGCACCGTCGCCGGCGAATGCGCCGAGCAGCCCGGCGAACTGCTCGGCGAAGATGGGCGCGGCGTCGGCCGTGCGGACCATGCCGCTGGCCGGGCTTTCCGAGATCGCCTGCGCGAAAAGGCCTTCGGCCGCGGGCACGGCCATCAGGGTGGCCACCGCGTGCGCGCCTGCGCTCTCCCCGAAGATCGTCACATTCTCCGGATCCCCGCCGAACACCGCGATGTTCTCCCGCACCCACCGCAGCGCGAGCACCAGGTCGGACAGGAACAGGTTGCCGTCGATCGGGTGTTCGGGGGTGGACAGCGCCGAAAGGTCCAGGCAGCCGAGTGCACCGAGTCGGTAGTTGACCGACACGAACACGCAGCCGCGCCGGGCCAGCGCGACCCCGTCGTAGACCGGTGTCGCCGAACTGCCCATGATGTAGCCGCCGCCGTGGATGAAGAACATCACCGGTAGCGGTCCGTCATCATCGGGTGACTCCGGGGCCACCACATTGAGCGTCAGGCAGTCCTCGCTCATCGGTTGGTACCGGCCGACGCCGAGCAGGGTGTACATCTTCTGCTGCGGCGCGCAGTAGGTGAATCCGTGGCAGTACCGCACCCCCGGCCACGGCTCGGCCGGGACGGGCGAGCGGTAGCGCAGCGCCCCCACCGGGGGCTTGGCATACGGGATCGAACGCCACCGGTGGACGCCGTTGCGGGTGAACCCCTCGATGGTTCCGGTGTTGATCCGGACCCGGACCGTGTGTTCGTGCATGGCGCCGACGTTAGCGAAGATCCGGCGGTTCGCCGCGTCGTGGCTCGCCCGCTACCCTGGCCGGATGCGGGTGGTGCTGGTGCTGATGGCGTCTGTGCTGGTCGCCGGCTGTTCGCAGACGCTGGACTCGGAGAGCTCCACGGCGCGTACCCCGCTGTCTGTCGCCCCGCCGAGCAGCTCGCCATCGGGCGCGAGCCCCACCACAGGGCCATCCACAACGTCCGGTGCCATCGAGCCCGATGCCGATATCGGTGTGGTGATCGCACGGATCCAGGCGGGTGAACCCGCCGCGCCCGAGGACTTCGGGTCCGTCACCAGGGGCGGCGTGGCCACCGCGCTGGACGGCGGCGTCGCTTTCACCGCGGGCGCCGTCAACTGCGTCAGCACGCCGAAGTACGGCGACGGCATGCTGGCCTGCCTGGTGGATCTCACCGATCCCCCGCCGCGGCCACCCGATGTGTTCACCGTCTGGAAGGGCAACTGGGTCGACTACGACGGCTCGTCGGTGGAGATCGGTTCCGAGCGTGGCGATCCCGGCCCGTTCGGCGACGGTGAAGGTGCGGAACTGTCCGGTGGCTCCACGCTGGCTTTCGGAGATTTCCGGTGCATGGCCGACACCGATGCCGTGTGGTGCGTGAACTACGCGCAGCGCTCCGCGGTGCGGCTCAGTGCCGACGGTGTGGACGGATTCGGTTGTCTCGCCGAGTCCACGGCGCCGCCGGGTATCGGTATACGACTGTCCTGCTGACCCGACGAAGTCGGGCCCCGGTGAATCCGGGGCCCGACACAATCGTCGATGGTCAGCTTGGGTCAGAGACGAAAGTCCCCGTCGACGATCACCAGATCGACGACCTTCCCGTTGATCTCGGCCCGTGCTGAGCCATTCTGCTGTGCGACGAACTGTTCGGCGGCCTGCAGCTTGCGCCTGTTGCGCACCTGCTCCCGGAACCGCTGATCTTGCAGCTCGAAAACATTCGGACCGTCGTTGCCATTCCCCCGGCTGTCGTGCTGCACCCCGATTGCCGAACCGTCCGGCCGCACGACCCACGACGCTCGTACGCCGTCGGCCTCACCGGTGTACATTCCGGCCGGTGCAGGCACTGACTGCGCTGTGAAGCGGTATGCCACGCCGTTCATGGTCAGTTCGCCGACTGCCTCGTTGCCGTCGATCGAAGCCGACAAGGTGTCACGGAACTTACCGGTGATATCGATCGTGCCGTCGGTCTGGTTTCCGAAGAACCAGGCTTCATCGTCGATGCCGTTGCAGGCATACGCGGCGATCTCCGGCCCGTCGATCGCGATGCCGAGGGTCATCGTCTTGCCGTCCGCGGCGGGCATATCGGCGATGAACTTGGCCGACAGCGGAACCGGCGTCGACGCTTCGGGTGACTCCACGGTTTTCACCGGTATCGCGGTGGAAGACGACGACTCCATCTTGGAACCACCAGAGCAGGCGGTCAGAGTGCCCAGGGCCAGCATGGCGCTGATACCGACGAGCAGGGTGTGGGTGAACTTTCTCATCTGCTCAGCGTGCTCGGTAACCGGCCGGCTCGCATGAAGTTTGGCTGGAGATTACATGGAGAACCGGCAGCGGGCCGACTCGGTTCAGTCGGCCAGGAAGGCTGCGAGTTCGGTGCGGAACGACTGCCAGGCGGGCTCGGTCTCGGTGAGCAGATGGTTGTTGCTGTTCAGCGCCACCAGTCGCGAGTCCGGGATCAACGCGGCAAGTTCCTCGCCATACCTCATCGGTACGCGGCGGTCGTCGGCGGAATGCATGATCAGTGTCGGGCAGGCCACCCGCTGGGCCTCCTCGCGGACGTCGATGCGGCCGAACTCGTCGAGGAACCGTACCGCGTTCTCCGGCGATGTGGTGCGGCGTTGCAGATGGTCGAACGCCTCCCAGTCCGCGCGGGTGCCGTCGGGCTGGAACTGGGCGGCGAACACCTGCCGGAAGGCCGGATCGTCGCGGCCCCATCCGACCCTGGCCAGGTCCAGATCCAATGCCGCCGCCCGCTTCTCGTCCTCCCCCACCGCGCGTACGGCACGTCCGCGGGCATAGGCGCCGCACAGCACCAGGTGTGACACCCGCTCGGGATGGCGGGCCGCATAGGCCACCGCCACCGCACCACCCTGAGACAGTCCCAGCAGCGGAAAACGTTCCAGCCCAAGCGCTTCCACCACCGATTCCAGGTCCTGCACCCAGTCTTCGAAGGTGAAGTCGACCGCCTCCCAGTCCGACAGGCCGCAGCCTCGCTCGTCGTAGCGGATGAAGGTGTGCGCACGGGCGAGGTCACGCACCCAATGCCGCCACACCGGGCTCTCGATGTCATAGCCCAGGTGGGTCATCCAGTTGGCCGCGCGCACCAGCGGCGGACCGTCACCAGCCACCGCATAGGCCAGCCGGACCCCGTCGGCGCCGCGGCAGAACGCGATGTGCTGACGGGGAGCGGGCGCCGGTGTTGTCTCGGGCACCGCCGCGGTCTCGGTCAGGGTGCCGACGAACTGGTACCCCCTGCCGCGGACGGTGCGGATGAACCGTTGCGATTCGCCGTCATCGCCGAGCGCGCGGCGGGCAGCCTTGATCCTGCTGGTCAGTGCAGCTTCACCGACGAACCGGCCGCCCCACACGGTGTCGAACAGTTCGTCTTTGGTGACGAAACGGTCGTGATTGGACACCAGATGGGTCAGCACGTCGAAGACCTGGGGTTCGACGTGCACCGACTCGCCGTCGCGGCGCAATTCGTAACGCTGGGTGTCCAGCATGAACGCGCCGAAGCGCCAGACACCGATAGGCGCGCCTGGGAGGGATGCAGTCACAGTCGTTCCGATCTTGATTGCCGCCATCGTAGCTGTGCACCGACGTCACGGCTCGTGCAGTCAGCGCCAGCCGTCGGCGGCCTTGGCCGCCTGCAGGAGCGCCTCACACAGTTCGCGCAGTTCCGCGCCGACAGCGCCCTCGTCAACTGCCGTGGCGACATCCTCGGCGGCACATCTGACCTGGTAGATGCGATCGGACAGATCCGCGGCCTCGTCGGCGGTCAGCACCACCGCGTCGGGTGCCACCGAGGTGCCCTTCACCTGGGCGCGCTGTTCGTACGCGCGCTGGCGGCAGGATTGGCGGCAATACTGGCGGCGCCGACCCATACCGGCGTCGGGCACGTCACGGCCGCACCAGCGACACGGCTGGGGCCGGGTGCGCCGTCGCGCAGCGGATGTACCAGGCGTTGCGGATGTCACGCGCCGACTGTAGACCGCCGAACCGGACGTGCCCAGCATCTGCCGTATCCTGGTGGATTGGGTCGGGAACTTCGCGCGGGTCCACCGCGTTGATCCTCCGGACGAAAAAGCGCGTGTTGAAGGAGAGTTGACGATGGCTGATCGTGTTCTGAGAGGCAGCCGGCTCGGCGCCGTGAGCTACGAGACCGACCGCAACCATGATCTGGCGCCACGCCAGGTGGCGCGCTACCGCACCGATA
>JBPPMV010000045.1:0-20777 GCA_051306235.1 Mycobacterium sp.
CGTGATCCGGATGATGCACGCGATGATGCCGCTGGCGCAGGCGATCAGGTAGACGTTGGCGATCCGCCGCGACCGGGGGTCCTTGCGGAGCACCATCAGGGCGCGGGCACCGTAGCCGAGCAGGTAGATCAACATGCCGCAGAGCATCACCCAGTACAGGGTCAGCCAGCTGTCGGTGGGGGAGGCGAAGAAATCGCGCGCGTACACGTCGTGCGCACTGCTCAGCGAGAAGGCGGCCAACAGCAGAGGTATGCACAGCGTGGCGGGCAGCTCGACGTACTGGCGGAAGGCACGCTGCATCTGGTGGTCTTCCTGCAGCCGCCCGAGCGCGTTGTAGACGATGGCCGACGCCGCGACGATGTACATGTCGTGGCCGACGAAATCCTCCAGATTCCATATGCCGGTCAGGGAGTGCAACGCCTTGCCGAGAGTCTCCGATGCCATCGGCGACATCAGCAGGACGGCCCCGCCCTGTAAGGCGATGTTGAGGGTGGCGGCGACTTCCCAGCGGCAGGACCAGGTGACACGGCGGATCCACAGACTCCACGCGATACACAGGAGTGTGATCACGATCAATGCGGTTATTTCCATCGTGCTTCGCCTTCGAGGCCTGTGAGCTGTATTCCTGCCAGCAAATGCTACTGGTTAAAGCGGCGGTGCGTCGCTACGCGGTGTCAATTCGGAGAGTCGGGGGAGCTTCGCCTGTTGCTGCGGTTCGACCTGGACTCGCACTGCTTCCTGGACCGCGGTCACGGTGAACGGTGTCGACTCGATGTAGTTCCACACTTCTTGCCTGCTCATCAGGCCGAACCGGATCTGCAGATCGGGGTAACTCAGGGTGAAGCGGTCGGCCACGCGACGGAGTTCTTCGGCGTCGGGGTAGCTGCCCTCTTTGATGCGCCGGTAATACGTGCTGCTGGAAATGTCGAGCGCATCGTAGATGTCCTTGGCTTCGACATCCCCGTCAAGGAGGTAGTCGAGCAGGGCTTTCAGCTGTCTGCCGTTCTCATCTGTACGTGGCACCCACTAACAGTAGCGGTATCCCACCATTGGGGGCCAGCAACCGATCAGCGGACATTTCCTCCGTTATTGACACTCGTGTCAGACTTTCGGGAGTGATGTCCCATTTCTGGGACACCCGCTGTATTCTCGCTCACATGGTTGCTCCGCTATTTCAAGACCGGATCTACGTCGAAGACTTCTCGGCATCCGGCTTCGAACGCGTCATTGGGCACGCACACGACATCGTCACCTCGTTGACGCTGGCCGACCACGACGCCGACGGTGCTCCCGCCGGCTCAGACCTGCAGCGGCTGTCGTTGCCGTTGCCGGAGGCACTCAGCGCCGAACTCGATGGTGCCGCCGCATATCTCGGTGTCCTCAACGGCAAGATCCTGCTGGCCGCGCTCGGCAGGGCTGTGGCACGCACCATCGGCCGCGGGGTTGTCGCCGTCGACGTCGACACCCACATCATCGCCCTGGACTGCGTCAGGCCGTCCGAACTGGATGCCACCGAGCTGCTCGCCCACGTGTGTTCCGCGCTGTCCAGCTCCACCGTCCGGCGTCCCGGTCAGACCCTCGCCGAGCTGGCGTTCCGGTGTGCCGGTCCGGTCTCGGCCGAGGAGCCGCTGGAGGGGCACGCACTGGAACTGCGGGCCTACCGCCACGATGGGCTGGTCGCGCTGGACCTGTGGTTCGATACCCGCCGCTTCGACAGCTACACCATCGAGGAGTTGGCCGAGCAGTTCCCGCTGGCGCTCATCGAGATCACCTCGGAGGCGGTCCCCGGCGTCACCGCCGTCGCCTGACCGTTAGACTCCACGACACAGAGGCGTCGATCCGGCCATCACCGGGGAGCTTCCGGAAGAACGGCGTTTCGGCGCTCAGTAGAACCGGACGGTCGGGCTCGTCATCGCCCAGTTGAGCGGCGCATCACGCTGACCCAGTGCGATACGCAAGCGGGGTGGTACCGCGGGCTCGCGCACCAGCGTGACGTTCGTCCCCGTGCCTGAACATCTGGGCACACAGGAGACGACACAGTGACCCCACCTCCCGAGCCGACCGCTTACCCGAAGCCGGCCGCCGGCGCCCCGAATTTCCCGGCGCTGGAAACCGAGGTCCTCGACTACTGGGGTGCCGACGACACCTTCCGCGCCAGCATCGCGCGCCGTGACGACGCACCCGAGTACGTGTTCTACGACGGGCCACCGTTCGCCAACGGGCTGCCGCACTACGGGCACCTGCTCACCGGGTACGTCAAGGACATCGTCCCG
Organism: Mycobacterium sp.; assembly: GCA_051306235.1. Lineage (GTDB taxonomy): Bacteria > Actinomycetota > Actinomycetes > Mycobacteriales > Mycobacteriaceae > Mycobacterium. Next base: position 2,274 of record JBPPMV010000045.1, read on the forward strand.
CGGTACCGCACGATGCGCGGTTACAAGGTGGAGCGCCGATTCGGCTGGGACACCCACGGCCTGCCCGCCGAGCTCGAGGTTCAGCGTCAGCTCGGTATCACCGATAAGAGCCAGATCGAAGAGTTGGGTATCGGGAAGTTCAACGATGCGTGCCGCGCCTCGGTGATGAAGTACGCCGATGAATGGCGTGCGTACGTCACCAGGCAGGCGCGCTGGGTCGACTTCGAAAACGACTACAAGACAATGAACCTGGACTTCATGGAGTCCACCATCTGGGCGTTCAAACAACTGTGGGACAAGGGCCTGGCGTATGAGGGCAACCGGGTGCTGCCGTACTGCTGGAATGACGAGACGCCGCTGTCCAACCACGAACTTCGGATGGACGACGATGTCTACCAGAGTCGACAGGACCCGGCGCTCACGGTGGGATTCAAGGCGACCGACGGCCCGGTCGCCGGCAGCTATCTGCTGATCTGGACGACGACACCGTGGACGCTGCCGTCCAACCAGGCCGTCGCGGTCAACCCCGCGGTCTCCTATGTCACCGTCGACGGACCGGACGGGCACCGGTTCGTGCTCGCCGAGACCCGGTTGGGTGCCTACGCGCGTGAACTTGGCGAGGAGCCGGTCGTCGTGGCGACCCACCTCGGTGAGCAGCTGCTCGGCACGCACTATCTTCCGCCGTTCGCCTATTTCGTCGACTCCGAGCAGGCACGCCATGCCTTCCAGGTGCTGGGCGCGGATTTCGTGAGCACCGAGGATGGGACCGGCATCGTGCACCTCGCGCCCGCTTACGGTGAGGATGACAAGGCGACCGCCGATGCCGCCGGCATCGTGGCGGTCACCCCGGTGGACTCCAAGGGCCGGTTCGACGTGACCGTGCCCGACTACGCCGGCCAGCAGGTGTTCGAGGCCAACCCGCAGATCACCAAGGATCTCAAGAACGGGACCGGGCCTGCCGCGGTCAACAGCCCCGTGCTGCTGCGCCACGAGACCTACGAGCACTCCTATCCACATTGCTGGCGCTGCCGAAACCCGTTGATCTACCGCGCCGTATCGTCCTGGTTCGTCAAAGTCAGCCAGTTCAGGGACCGGATGGTCGAACTCAACCAGGACATCACCTGGTATCCCGAGCATGTCAAGGACGGCCAGTTCGGCAAATGGCTGTCCAATGCCCGCGACTGGTCGATCTCACGAAACCGGTACTGGGGCACACCGATCCCCGTGTGGGTGTCCGACGATCCGGCGTATCCGCGCACCGATGTGTACGGCAGCCTCGACGAGCTGGAGCGCGACTTCGGGGTACGGCCGGACAACCTGCACCGGCCCTATATCGACGAGCTGACCCGCCCCAACCCCGATGACCCGAGCGGCAATTCGACCATGCGGCGCATCGAGGACGTGCTCGACGTGTGGTTCGACTCCGGATCGATGCCGTACGCGCAGGTGCACTATCCGTTCGAGAACCAGAAATGGTTCGATGGCGTGAGTGGCGATGGTGGCGCAGAGGCGCATTTCCCGGGCGATTTCATCGTCGAGTACATCGGCCAGACCCGCGGCTGGTTCTACACCATGCATGTGCTGGCCACCGCGCTGTTCGATAAACCCGCCTTCAAAACCTGTGTGTCACACGGCATCGTCCTGGGCAACGACGGCCAGAAGATGAGCAAGTCGCTGCGTAACTATCCGGACGTGTCCGAGGTGTTCGATCGCGACGGCTCCGACGCGATGCGCTGGTTCCTGATGGCCTCGCCGATCCTGCGCGGCGGCAACCTGATCGTCACCGAACAGGGCATCCGCGAGGGTGTCCGGCAGGTGCAGTTGCCGTTCTGGAACGCCTATACCTTCCTGACGTTGTACGCACCGCAGAAGGGCACCTGGCGTACCGATTCGACGCATGTGTTGGACCGGTACATCCTGGCCAAGCTGGCGGCGCTGCGCGACGATCTGACCGTCTCGCTGGATACCTGCGATATCTCGGGCGCGTGTGACCAGCTGCGGCAGTTCACCGAGGCGCTGACGAACTGGTATGTGCGACGGTCACGTTCGCGGTTCTGGGAGGAGGACAGTGATGCCATCGACACCCTGCACACCGTGCTCGAGGTGACCGGCCGGCTGGCGGCGCCGCTGCTGCCGCTGGTCTCGGAGGTCATCTGGCGTGGTGTGACGGGGGAGCGTTCGGTGCATCTGACCGACTGGCCCGACGCCGCCGACCTGCCTGCCGATCCCGACCTGGTGGCCGCCATGGACCAGGTCCGCGAGGTCTGTTCGGCGGGTTCCTCGCTGCGCAAGGCGAAGAAGTTGCGGGTCCGGTTGCCACTGCCGAAACTGACCGTGGCCGTGCACAACCCGGAGAGCCTGCGGCCGTTCGTCGACCTGATCGCCGATGAGTTGAACGTCAAGGCGGTCGAGCTGTCCGATGATGTCGACAGCTACGGTCGTTTCGAACTGGCCGTGAACGCACGCGTCGCGGGCCCGCGCATCGGCAAGGAGGTGCAGGCCGCGATCAAGGCGGTCAAGGCCGGCCAGGGAGTGGTCAATCCCGACGGCACGCTGACCGCCGGTCCGACGACGCTGCTGCCCACCGAGTACTCGTCCAAGCTCGTTGCCGCCGATGCCGAATGGACCGCCGCGCTGGCCGACGGCGCCGGACTCGTGGTGCTCGACGGCGCGGTGACCCCGGAACTGGAGGCCGAGGGTTGGGCCAAGGACCGCATCCGCGAACTGCAGGAGCTGCGCAAGACCACCGGGCTCGATGTGTCCGACCGGATCACCGTGGTCATCGACGTCCCGGCCGACAAGCTGGCCTGGGCGCAGACGCATGCCGATCTCATCGCCGGTGAAGTACTGGCCAACGTGTTCGAATTCGGTGGTGCTGCCGATGCGACCGAGATCGGCGATGGCGTGCGGGTGGCCATCGCAAAAGCCTGATCAGCCGGCGACGACGCGGGCGCTGACTCCGGCCAAAGACACCACATCGTCGGGCCGTAACTGTCGACCCCGGCGCAGGTCGACTTCCCCGTTGACACTGACGAGGCCGTCGGTGATCACGGCCTTGGCGTCGGCACCGGAATCGATCAGCCCGGACAGTTTGAGGAACTGGCCGAGCCGGATCGATTCATCCCGAATGGGCACGTCTTGCATGCCCGTCAGACTAGCCACCTAGCATTTCCAGGCGTGGAGCGCTGGGTGCTGCATCTGGACATGGACGCGTTCTTCGCGTCCGTGGAACAGTTGACCCGCCCGACGCTGCACGGCCGGCCGGTACTGGTCGGTGGACTCGGCGGACGCGGGGTGGTCGCCGGGGCGAGCTATGAAGCGCGGGTGTTCGGCGCCCGATCGGCGATGCCGATGCACCAGGCCCGACGAATGGTGGGTGCCGCCGCGGTGGTGCTGCCGCCGCGTGGGGTGGTGTACAGCGCAGCCAGTGCGCGGGTGTTCGAGACGATCCGCACAGTCGTACCGGTGCTCGAGCAACTGTCCTTCGACGAGGCGTTCGGGGAACCCACCGAGATCGCGGGCGCGACCGCGGCGGAGGTCGCCCAGTTCTGTGAAGCATTGCGGGCGAAGGTTTTCGACGAGACGGGTCTGGTGTCCTCGGTGGGTGCCGGTTCCGGCAAGCAGGTCGCGAAGATCGCGTCGGGGCTGGCCAAACCCGACGGCGTGCGGGTGGTCAGCCGCGATGAGGAGCAGGGGCTGCTGGCCGGGTTACCGGTGCGCAGGCTGTGGGGGATCGGGCCGGTCGCCGAGGACAAGCTGCGTCGCCTGGGCATCGAGACGATCGGCGCGCTCGCCGAGTTGTCCGACAATGAGGTCGCCGATGTGCTGGGCGGCACCATCGGACCCGCGTTGCACCGACTGGCACGCGGTATCGACGATCGCCCGGTCGCCGAACGCGCCGACGCCAAGCAGATCAGCGCCGAGTCGACCTTCGCCGAGGATCTGCGCACCCTCGATCAGCTGCGCGAGGCCGCCGGGACAATCGGCGAGCACGCGCACCGACGCCTGCTCAAGGACGGTCGCGGCGCCCGGACGGTGACGGTGAAGCTGAAGCGCTCGGATATGAGCACCCTGACCCGTTCGGCGACCCTGCCCTACGGCTCGACCGACGCCACCCTGCTGATCTCCACTGCCCGCCGATTGTTGCTCGACCCCATCGAGATCGGGCCCATCCGGCTGGTCGGTGTCGGCTTCTCGGGGCTGTCCGATATTCAGCAGGAGTCGTTGTTCCCCGACCTCGATCAGGGCGTCGAGGATGTCCCGATCAGCGGCACGGACGGCGCACGGCCGGCCCCGGTGCCGTCGGGACCCGCACCCTGGCGCATCGGCGACGATGTGACCCATCCCGAGCACGGTCACGGCTGGGTCCAGGGTGCCGGGCATGGCGTCATGACGATCAGGTTCGAGACCAGGGCATCGGGTCCGGGAATCGCGCGGACCTTCCGCGCCGATCTCGCCGAGATCACCCGCGCGAACCCCATCGACAGTCTGGACTGGCGGGACTACCTGGACGCGACGTACGAGGGCACTCAGTAGCCCGCGCTCAGCCCCATTCGGCGAAAACGTCTTTCACCGCTTCGCCCGCGGCCAGCGCCGCCATCAGTAGCACCCTGGCCTGCGGCGGGCGTAGCGTCGGCACCACCACGGCACCGGCATCGACCAGCGCGCGGCCCGGGCCGTATGCCGGTCGCACCCGGCCGCCGGGCACCCTCGTCGACACCGCGACACTGACCCCGGCCGCCACCGCGCGCCGGGCGCCGTCGATCAACGCATCGCCGGCATTACCCGAACCGAGCGCTTCGAGAACCAGCCCGTGGGCGCCGGCGGCCACGCAGGCGTCCAGGGCGACGGCGTCCGCACCCGGGTAGGCGGCGATGATGTCGACGCGCGGGGCGGCGGCGGCGCGCAGGGCACCGAGCTGGGGGCGACGGGCGACGGCGTGTATCTCGACGGTTCCATGGCGCACCGAGCCCACCGGCGAACCGTCGAAACCGCGCAGATCATCGGTGGCGACCTTGTGCAGCCCCAGCGGCTGCCAGACGGTCCCGGCGAAGCTCAGCAGAACCCCGGCGCCACGCACATCGGGACTGGCCGCGACCGTCAGCGCGTCACGCAGGTTTCCCGGCCCGTCCGCGTCGGGGGCATCGGCGCTGCGCTGCGCGCCGGTCAGCACCACCGGTACCGCACCGTCGTAGGTGAGCTGCAGCCACAGTGCCGTTTCCTCCATGGAGTCGGTGCCGTGGCTGATGACGATTCCGGTGGCACCGTCGGCAGCCGCGGTGATCGCCGCGCTCATCCGGTCCCATTCGGCTGGCCCCAACGCCGAACTGTCCAGCGCCATGAGATCCACCACATCGATCTCCGCGCTGAAACCGAGGTCCAGGCCGGCGGTCAGGTCGGCGCCGCTGCGGGTGGGGCGGGCCACGCCATCGGCGCCGGAACTGGTGGCGATGGTGCCGCCGGTGCTGATGACGACGAGCCGATGCGGGCCCGAATGATCCGCTCCGCAGGCTCCGCTCGCGGTCGATCGATTCGCTCCGCAGGCTCCGCTCATGCCCACAATTGTTCACCTTACCGGGCGGCTGCGCGGCATCCGCTCGACAGTTTGGGATGATGGCCTGGTGACTGACGAATCAACAGGCTCTGCCGAGCCGGTGTCCGCGGACCCGGAACCGCAACCGCAGCCCCGTAAGCGGCTGGGCCTGCTGCTGTCGATCGCCGGCGTAGTGCTGGTGCTCGACATCGTCACCAAGGTGCTCGCGGTGCGACTGCTGGTCCCCGGCCAGCCGGTGTCGATCATCGGCGACACCGTGACCTGGACACTGGTGCGCAACTCCGGCGCGGCGTTCTCCATGGCCACCGGGTACACCTGGGTGCTGACCCTGGTCGCCTCCGGTGTGGTGATCGGCATCATCTGGATGGGACGCCGGTTGGTGTCCCCGTGGTGGGCGCTCGGGCTGGGCATGATCCTGGGCGGTGCGCTCGGAAACCTGATCGACCGGTTCTTCCGGTCGCCGGGTCCGTTGCGCGGGCATGTGGTCGATTTCCTGTCGGTGGGCTGGTGGCCGGTGTTCAACGTCGCCGACCCCGCGGTGGTCGGTGGTGCGATCCTGCTGGTGGTGTTGTCGCTGTTCGGATTCGACTTCGACACCTCGGGCCGGCGCGGCGCCGAGGCTCCCGAGCCCGAGACTCCGCCCGCCGCCGAGGCCGAACCCGACCTGCGGCCCGTGAACGACCAGCCCGACGCGACGACGAACTGATGACGACCCGTTCGATGCCGGTTCCGGAAGGTTTGGCCGGCATGCGGGTCGACGCCGGCCTGGCGCGGCTGCTCGGGTTGTCCCGCACGGTGGCCGCGACGATCGCCGAGGAGGGTGGCGTCGAACTCGACGGTGCCGCCCTGGGCAAGTCGGACCGCCTCGTCGCCGGCGCCTGGTTGGAGGTTCGCCTGCCGGAACCGCCTGAGCCCGTGACGAATACGCCCGTCGAGATCGAGGGTATGGACATCCTCTACGCCGATGACGACGTGGTCGCGGTCGACAAGCCGGTGGGTGTCGCGGCGCACGCGTCGGTCGGCTGGACCGGTCCGACGGTGCTGGGCGGTCTGGCCGCCGCCGGTTTCCGGATCACCACCTCCGGGGTGGCCGAACGCAAGGGCATCGTGTCGCGCCTGGACGTCGGAACCTCGGGTGTCATGGTGGTGGCGCTTTCCGAACGGGCCTATACGGTGCTCAAGCGGGCATTCAAGGAGCGCACCGTCGAGAAGCGCTACCACGCCCTGGTGCAGGGTCACCCCGATCCGTCCAGCGGCACCATCGACGCGCCGATCGGCCGTCACCGCGGTAATGACTGGAAGTTCGCGGTGACCGAGAGCGGCAGGGACAGCGTCACTCACTACGACACGCTCGAAGCGCACACCTCGGCCAGCCTGCTCGACATCCATCTTGAGACCGGTCGAACCCATCAGATCCGGGTGCACTTCTCGGCCATGCACCATCCGTGCTGCGGTGATCTGACCTACGGCGCGGATCCGACGTTGGCCAAGAAGCTCGGACTGGAACGGCAGTGGCTACATGCCCGGTCCCTGGCGTTCGCGCACCCGGCGGACGGTCGACGGATCGAGATCACCAGCCCGTATCCCGCCGATCTGCAACACGCCCTGGAGACTCTGCGCAGCTACGAACAGTGACGCGTCGTTCCGGCCTGCTGTTCGGCATCGGCGCCTACGGCTCCTGGGGGCTGTTCCCGGCGTTCTTCCCGCTGCTCAAACCCGCCGGGTCGGTGGAGATCCTGGCGCACCGGATCGTCTGGGGCTTCCTCTTCCTCCTCGTTGTGGTGGCCGCGGTCCATCGGCTGCGGGACCTGCGCGCGATCAGCGGCCGCACCTGGCTGCTGCTCGCGGTGGCCTCGGCACTGATATCGGTCAACTGGCTCATCTACGTCTATGCCGTCAACAACGGCCACGTCGTCGATGCCGCCCTCGGGTATTTCATCAACCCTCTGGTGACGGTCATGTTGGGGATGCTGGTTTTTCGGGAGCGGCTGAACCGCGCGCAGGTGGTGGCGCTGCTCATCGCGGTCTCCGCGGTGATCGTGCTGACGGTGCAGGTCGGCACTCCGCCGTATATCGGGCTCGGGCTGGCGCTGACGTTCGGTCTCTACGGTGCGGTCAAAAAGGTTGTGCCGGTCGACCCACGGGTCAGCGTCGGGATCGAGACGGCGTTGGCGGCGCCGCTCGCACTGGGCTATCTGATCGTGTTGCAGGGTTCGGGCGAGGCCAGCTTCGTGGGCCACGGCACCACTCATATCGTGCTGCTGATCCTTGCGGGTGTGCTGACGGCGGTGCCGCTGTTGCTGTTTGCCGCCGCCGCGCAGCGGTTACCGCTGGTGACGATGGGGCTGCTGTTCTATATGACGCCGATCATGCAGTTGTCCTGGGGCGTCCTCGTTGGCAACGAACCGATGCCGCCTGCGCGCTGGTTGGGGTTTGCCCTGATCTGGTTGGCCTTGGCGGTGTTCACCGTCGATGCGGTCATGCGTACCCGTTCCGCTCGCACCTCCGCCCCATACAGACCAGCTGGGAGGACCCCTCGGTGAAGTCGCCGACACCCCGGATGCGCTGGTCGTTCGTAGCTGACGGCGTCAACAGCAACAACCTGTAGCCTTGTCGCCAATGTCCAGACGTCCGAAGATGTCCGTGCGCGGCCTTCTCGCCTCGAACGGTCGCATGATCGTTCGCCACCCTGTGCTCGTCATTGCTGCATGGCTGGTCATCGCGGGTTCGCTCTTCGCGGCGTTTCCACCGCTCTTGGTCGTGGCCCAGCAGAATCCGCCGGACTTCATCCCGCCTGACTCTGCAGTGGTAGTGGCCGCCACGCAAATGAACGACGCCTTCGAGCAGGAGGACGAAGAAACCGAAAATTTGGGCAACCTGGTTGCCGTCGTGCTGATCAACGACAATGGACTGACCGATGCCGACGAGGCCACCTACCGACAGCTCGTCCAGAATCTGCGGGCAGACCGCGCGGTGGCGGGTCTGCAGAGTTTCGTCGATATTCCCGAACTCAAACAGGGGATGGTCAGCAAGGACGGTAAGGCGTACACGCTGCCGGTGGGACTCTCCGGCGGCATAGGAACCGGCGATGGTCAGGCTGACTATCGAGATGTAAAGAAGATCGTCGAGGACACTACGGCCGGTACGCCCCTTCGTACGGCCATCGTCGGTGCCGCGGCAACGATGGACGATGTCACCGACATCGCGCTGCATGATCAATTGCTCATCGAGATCTCGACCGTCGTGACGGTGCTGTTGATCTTGATTATCGTCTACCGAAACCTTGTCGCGATGGTGATTCCGCTTCTCACCATCGGGATATCGCTGGCGGTGGCCCAGCAGGTGGTCGCCGGTCTGGGCTTGTTGGGGCTGGGCCTCGCCCCGCAGACGATCGTGCTGATCACCGGCATGATGCTCGGTGCCGGCGTCGACTACGCTGTGTTCTTTTTCAGCCGATATCAGGAGCATCTTCGGCAAGGGATGAAATCCGACGACGCCATCATGAAGGCGATGGTGACGATCGGCGAGGTCATCGCCGGCTCCGCCGGCACCGTGGCACTGACGTTCCTGGGTCTGTCCTTTGCCACATTGGCGGTTTTCTCCACCGTTGGTCCAGCGCTGGCGGCGACGATCTCGGTCGGCTTTCTCGGCTCGATCACGCTGCTGCCGGCGTTCCTGGTGTTGGCTGGACGCCGCGGCTGGGTGAACCCTCGCAAGGACATCACCGGTCGACTGTGGCGAAGCATGGGCGTCAGCATCGTCCGTAGGCCGAAACTGAACCTGTGCGCCAGCCTCGTGGTGCTGCTGTCACTGGCGGGCTGCGCGTTGCTGGTCGACTTCAATTACGACGACCGCAAGAACCTGCCGAGCGATTCCCTGAGCAACCAGTCCTACGAGACCATGAACCAACACTTTCCGGTGAGCAACTCGATACAGCAGTTCATCGTCGTTCACGCGGAGACAGAGGATCTGCGCTCACCCCGGGCTTTGGCGGACTTGGAACAGATGGCTAACCGGGTCAGCCAGCTGCCCGATATCGCTGCCGTCCGCGGCATCACAAGACCCAACGGCGAGATGCTGAACGAGGCCAGGGCCACCCAGCAGGCCGGCGAGGTCGGCGACAAGTTGGGGGAGGCCACCGATCTCATCGATGAGAACGATTCTCGGCTCACCCAATTATCCGAAGGCGCGCACACCCTCGCCGACGCACTGGACCAGATTCGCGACCAGGTGGTGGCCTCCGCCGGCGGGGTGCGCACCATCCTGCTTGCACTGGCTGAAACACAGCAGGAGTTCGGAGGTGTGGCGACGCTGCGCAGTATCGACGTCAATGCCCGCTTGATCGACCTCCTCCGCGGCCTCGGTAAGGCGGCGGGCGGTGGCCTGGAACAGGTCGTGCTGCACACCATTTGGTTGCAACCGATGGTGGCACTGCTCAATTCCAGTCCGTTCTGCACTCTGGACGCGGCGTGTAACGCGGTGCGCACCGATATGAACAGCATTCTCAACGCGTACGACGATGGCAGCATTCAGCAGCTCTACGAGCTGTCCAAGCAACTGGAGAACACCCAACCCGGGGACAATCTGTCGAGTTCGGTGACGGGCATCACCGACAATCTGGAGGAATCGCTCACCGCAGCCGAGGAGATCGGCCTCGACGACCCGGCGGAGGTCGAAAGTCAGATCACCGAACTGGTCGATGGCATGAACAAACTGGCCGATTCAAGTGCCTTACTGGCCCAAGGCGTGCAATTGCTGGTGGATCAGACCCGTCAGATGGGTGGCGGGTTGAATCAGGCCTCCGATTTCCTGCTCGCGATGAAGCGAGATGCCTCCGACCCCTCGATGTCCGGGTTCTATATACCGCCGCAGATCCTCACCCGGCCCGAGTTCGAGAAAGCAGCAAAGCTGTTCATATCTCCGGACGGTCACACCGCGCGGTACCTCGTGCAGACCGCGCTGGACCCGTTCGGCGCGGATGCGATGGATCAGGTCGACGACATCATCGAAGCGGCCAGGAGCGCTAGGCCGAACACGACGTTGTCCAATGCGGACATCACCATGGTAGGCACGAGCGTCTACCAGAACGAGGTCCGCGGCTACCACAACGCCGATCTCCAGTACATCGTGCTGGTCACGCTGATTGTGGTATTTCTGATTCTGGCGGCGTTGCTACGAGCAATCGTCGCGCCGATTTATCTGGTGATCTCCGTAGTGCTGTCCTATGCCTCGGCACTGGGCATCGCGGTAATTTTCTTCCAGTTGATCCTTGGCCAGCCGATTTTCTGGAATACACCCGGTCTGACCTTCCTGGTGCTGGTGGCCGTGGGCGCGGACTACAACTTGCTGCTCATCTCACGAATCCGGGAAGAGGCCCACCGCGGAACCAAAGTCGCCGTAATTCGCACTGTGGGGGCCACCGGTGGCGTGATCACCTCCGCCGGCCTCATCTTCGCGGCGTCGATGCTCGCCCTCACCGTCAGCAGCATCGCCGCAATCGTTCAGACCGGATTCATCATCGGCGTCGGCCTGCTGCTCGATACCTTCATCGTGCGGACAATCACCGTGCCCGCGGTGGCTGTACTGCTGGGAGAAAAGAACTGGTGGCCATCGAAGGTTCCGAACGACCTGCGCAAGCACGTGCAGTTCTTAAAGGGGCGAACCAGCGCAGCGAAGGCCGAAGGCGAATCGACAACCCCGATGAGGTTCGCGGTCGACGACGATCCCGTCGATGACGACACCGAGGTCGGCTACGGCGTCGCAGTGGCGAAGGCTTCGATGGTCACGGCCGCGTGGCGGGATCGCTAACCGACTAGGCTGCAGCGGCGGGAAATTTGAGCTCTGAGCCTCGGGCGTAATCGGCCGATGCAACCCGATAGCGTTGGCTGACCGTCTTTGAGAATTCATGCGTCGGTGGCAGTGTTTTTCGGGTTTTGTCGCATCTATTTGGTGTAGCGGAAATTTCGACGTGCAACGCGGAAACCTTCTCGCGGACCTACTCCGTGGCGGTACCCCGGCACGCACTGCCCGCGCCACGACGCCCGACTGTAGATAATCATTTAGAGTCGAAGCGTCGGATCCATTTTCACCGAAGTCAGTAAGGGCCGAGTGACCCGATTCGACAGAGCGGCAGAGAGGTCATCACGTGCGTTTGACTGTTTTCGGCTTGGGGTATCTCGGACTCACTCACGCGGTCTGTATGGCGGAGATGGGCCACGAGGTCCTCGGTGTGGAGATTGACGCTAAGCGTATCGCCAAGTTGCAGAACGGTGAAGTTCCGTTTTACGAGCCGGGCATCGCTGATCTTCTGCGTAAGCACCTGGAGACAGGCAAGTTGACCATCACAGCCGACTACGCCGTCGCCGCAGAATGGAGCGAGCTCTATTTCATCGCGGTAGGGACGCCCCAAAAGAAGGGCGAGTCCGCGGCTGATCTGCGCTACGTCGAGGCCGTCGTCGACAACCTCGCGCCACTCGTTCGTCGCGATGTGGTGATTCTGGGCAAGTCCACCGTTCCCGTGGGCACATGCGCCAACCTCATAACTCGAGCAACGGAGCTCGCACCGGAGGTGACGATCGAGATCGCGTGGAATCCCGAGTTTCTGCGTGAAGGGTACGCGGTGAAAGACACCCTGCAACCGGACCGAGTGGTACTGGGTTTTCACGAAGGCGGCCGAGCTGAATCCCTGACGCGAGAGGTGTACGCGGAGATCCTGGAGCGGGAAACTCCGTTTATCTTGACTGACCCGGAAACCGCTGAACTGGTGAAGGTTTCAGCGAATGCGTTTCTGGCGACCAAGATTTCGTTCATCAATGCGATTGCCGAAGTGTGTGATGCGGTGGGAGCGGATGTCGCGGCTGTAGCGGACGCGATCGGCTACGATGCGCGTATCGGACGTCGGTTCCTAAACGCTGGCATAGGTTTTGGCGGCGGCTGCCTGCCAAAAGATATACGCGCGTTCATGGCCCGCGCAGGTGAACTGGGCGCTTCCGAGGCGCTGACCTTCCTGCGGGAGGTTGACAACGTGAACATGCGGCGCCGCACCCGGATGGTGGAGGTCGCGCGTAGAGCGTGCCCGGTCGGGTTGCAGAGTGCCAACGTTGCCATCCTCGGCGCAGCCTTTAAACCGGATTCCGATGACGTCCGAGATTCGCCCGCGCTCAACGTGGCGGGACAGCTCCAACTACAGGGCGCTTCGGTTACGGTGTACGACCCGAAGGCTATCGAGAACGCCCGCGCAGTGTTTCCGACGTTGTCCTACGCGACGTCGGTCAACGAGGCGTGTGAGAAGGCTGATCTGGTGATGGTTCTGACCGAATGGTCGGAGTTCATCCAACTCAACCCCTCGGATCTGAGCGCCATCGTGCGGAACAAGACGGTGATCGACGGCAGGCTGTGCCTGAACAAGGAGTGGTGGACCAAGTGTGGTTGGACATACCTGGTTTGACCGGACACCGACGTATCCCGGAAGTGCCCGGAAGCTGACGCGCTCGGCCAACGGCGCTGTTGCCGTAGCGCTTTCGATACTGGGCTTCTACCCTCGGTGACGGGTCAAGTTGGCCAAGTGGATTTGCATCGTTGGTCAGCGATGGGACGATGCGGGACATCTGAGCTCGGGCTGAGACCCGACCGTGGTGCGAGCTCCCTTGCACCTTTCACGATTATTGAGCCCCAATGTCTTTCATCGCACGATCCGCCGCACCGTAAGCTCCCCGGGCATATTCGACCAGTTGTCGGACGGTCAGTTGGGCGACTCTGGTTCTGTTCTGAGACTTGACTTTCGCTGCTTCAGGGCAGGCGGTGCTGCGGCGTTCCCCGGAGTCAGTGCCGCGGCTTCCGCGCTTTGCTGATGACACTCGTTTGGCGCCATGGAGGCGGAGACAGCTGCGTGGTCGAGCACGACCAGAAGCTAGTTGAGTGCGTGGTTTCCGTTGGCGGCAAGATCGGCCGGCGATATACAACCGACCGGATAGTGCGCGGTTCTGGCTGGATCGGTCTCGGGGAAAGTGCTGTTCATTCATGGTGGAGCGTCCAGAGGCCGTAGCAGTCGTCCCGAATCACAATATGGCCGATAATCTCGCGAACCTGCTGCCCCAGGTGCTGAAGCTGGGCTACGACCGGTGTTGGTTCTCGATGACGCCTCGACCGACCACAGCGTCGATGTGATGAGGGGTTCGACGAGGTGACCCTGGTACGTAACGCGCGTAACCAAGTTGCGGGCACGAACCGTAATCAGATCATCGGCCACGTCGACGATGACACGACATTGCACTTCATCGATGCCGATATGTACCTGGCCACCACCGACACCGCCGCGGTTGCGCGCGAGTTGGCCTCCCGCTGCGCGGCGATGGTCGCGGGTGTCATCGGCGGCTTGATGCCGCGACTGGATGGATTCCAGGAGCCGCACGACTTTGGTCCCGTGTTCTCCTAAGCACCCAAATGCCCACGTCATTCCCCTAGCTCATCGTCCGTGTTCGGCGGCCTGCGAAGGCGGCCGGATCGCTGGCTCGGTTCAATCGTGGGGCGATGCGGGAACGGCCGGACATTCTCGGTACGCCTGTGCCGGTGAGACGTACTGGGTGCATGAGGGCAATATGTTGATCCGGCCGGCGTGTTCAGGGACGCCCGGGGTTCCGATCCGGCCCTGCAGGAGCACGAGACACAGGATCTGGCCATCAACCTGGAAAAGCTCGGTGTGAAGCGCTATTTCGACGTGGACGTGCGGGGCCCCAGGGCGATAAGCAGTCCACCGCCGTCCGCTGCATCATCCGCAAAAACGGACTGCGTCGCTATCTCACCGATTGACCCGGGCCGCCGCTGGCGGCAGCCACTGGCACGTCCCCCTAGTTTCCCCAACTTGGACCTTCGTGGGCGGGCAGTGCGGCAAACTGAGGCGAGATGCCCAAGTGTAAAGTTACTCGGCGGCATCTTCTTCACTGTGTCATATTCGGCTCGGGCACTATCGTCAGCGGGCCGGATCGGTCGGTTGATGAAAGGCTTTGACGGGGAAGCCCTATCAGGGGGAGGTTACCGTGACAATGATCCGAAAGTGCTTGGTGACGATTCCGGCATACGGGCGCAATGAACTGACTCACGCCGTGCTGCCCGATGTGCTGGCAGAGTCCGATCTCGTCGATCTACTGATCGTCGACAATGGCGGGCATTACGAGCCGGTAGCCGACGAGTGGGTGGAGCGGCCCGGACGGAATCTGGGCTGGGCGGGGGCGTCCAACCTCGGTTTCCGGATGGCCTTCCGCCGCGGTTACGAATTCGCCCTCACACTCAACAACGACACCCGCCTGTCGCCCGGCTTCTTCGCCGGCCTGCTCGATGCGCGAATGCCGGCAGATGCCGGAATCATCGCGCCGGTATACAACGGCTATTGGGCGGTCCAGGCCTCGTCGTATGCGGGTCCGGTGGGACAGTACGAGCCACTGGACTATTTTCGGCGTGTTCCGATGGTCGACGGCACGGCCCTGATGATCTCCGCGCCCGCCTGGGAGGCGGTGGGAGGTCTGGACGAGCGTAGCTTCGGACGTTTCGGGTGGGGCGCGGATATCGACCTCTCGATGCGTGTGGTCGCGGCGGGTTTCGGCGTCTATGCCTCGGAGCGTTCGTATCTGGACCATGCGGGCATGGTCAGTGCCACTGAATCTGTCGGCAGGCAACGTTACCTCTTCAAGGCGGGCGTGGGCATGGAGTTGGCGCTGGGGCGGCTCTACGGCTTGTCGGCGACACGTAACCTGCGCAAGGCGCGGCCCGAGCGGATTCCGTTGCGAACACTCGATGCGGCAGAGGACGATTCGCGCTACTGACGTGTGTGATCTGAGGCGCCCGGCGACGCCGTCGGGTTAGGTACCGGTCTTTCCGGTTTCGGCTGCGTTGCGGTAACTGCGAACGCCGAGAACACCGAATATGGCCGCGAGCACGCCGCACCATCCAGCGGTCACCGCCAGCGGCACCCAGAACCCGTCGGCGCCCAGGGATAACAGCCGCATAGTTTGCACGGCGGCAGATATGGGCTGATATTCGGCAAACGGACGTGCGGCCCCGGGTAACTTCTCGACCGGGATAAACGCGGCGAAGGCCATACCCATGCTCGCGGTCCCGAACCAGGCCAAAATCGTTCGCCCATCGGGTCGCAAGCCCAGCGTGATCACGATCATCGAATAGATGACGACCACGATGCTCGGGACGAGCAGGTAGCCAAGGAGCTCCAATATGTTGCCGTAGAACCGAAACCCGAGGACATAGCCGAGTGCGAGGGTCAGGACGGTGCCCACCCAGGTGCGCAGCCCCTCGGCGAGCAAGGTGCCGGCCAATGCGCTGGCGCGATGGACCGGCATGCTCCACAGTCGGGCGAGCAGACCGCTTTCCTGGTCGTGTGTCATGGCCAAGCCTGCACTGATCGACCCCTGCATTGCTCCGGCCACCGCGCAGACCGGTATGAGGAGGTCCAATCCGGTCTCACCGGTGACTCGGATCATCGACTTGCCGACCAACACACTGTAGATGACGAGCAGAATCGTCGGAAAGAGCAGCGCCTGCAGGGGCACGGTCGGATAACGCCGCCACTGGATGAACAGTCTGCCGGCGAAGATCCAGCTCTCGAGCGCGACCGATTGGCGTCGAGGAGTGAGCGCGGTCATTGGGTCCGCCGTTGTAACCGCAGGGCCGCTATGCCGAAGACGACCAGCATGCCCACACACCAGATCATCGTGACCGTCAGGTTGGTCGGGTCCACCTGCCCGGTGGTGAAACCGCGCAGCGTCTCGGTGATCTGGGAGATCGGTTGATAGCGCACGAAAGGTTGGAGCCAGGTCGGAAATGCTTCCAGCGGGGCGATACCGGTCGACAACAGGACTATCAAGGTCTGCGGTACCAGCAGGAGCTGACTGGCCACCTCGCCGCGTTTGGCCCGGACCCCGATCGTGTCGGCCCCGAGAGACAACGACAGCGTCAGGAGCAGGGCCAAGGCAAAGAACGCCACGGTGTAGCCGATCCCGCCGGTGAAGCGAAATCCGAAGATCAGCGCGCCGACGATCGCGGCGGCGCTGGCGAGAAGCCCACGGAGCAGGCAATAGTTCATCCTGGCGGCCAGTGGTGCGTACTGGGAGATGGGCATGGTGCGGAGCCGGAAACCCATGGCGTTCATGGTCTCGGCCGCCGCGCGATCGGTGGTGGTGAGCGCACCGAACAGCATGGCCTGCACGACGACCGCGGGCAGCACATAGTCTGCGTAGCTCACGGCACCGGTGGCGATCACATCGCGCAGCGCGACCGTCAGACCGATCAGGCCGACCAATGCAGAAAACACCCCGAAGGACAGGTCCACCCGGCTGCGTTCCAGGATCCGAGCGGTCAGGATGACTGCCGGGCTCACGTCGTGGTGGCCCGGCTGGTCAGGTGGAGGAACACTTCGTCCAGCGACGGGCGTCGCAGGGAGATGTCGTGAAGTTCGATGCCCGCATCTTCGACTCGTCGAAAGACCTCGGACAGCGTTGCCACGCCCTGCCTGGCGGGTACCGATACCGAGCTGGCATCGACCTCGACTTCGCCGAAATCGGCGAGTAGCGCCGCGATCCGAGGCAGTTCGTCGACATTCAACGGGGTCATCTGGCAGTAGCTGGAGCCGGTTTGGCTCTTCAGCTCGTCGGCGGTGCCGCTGGCGACGACCTGGCCCGCGTTGAGGATAACCACCGAGTCGCTGAGGATATCGGCTTCCTCCAGGTACTGGGTGGTGAGCAGGACGGTGATGTCCTGGGCCTTCAACGAGGACACCAGGTTCCAGACGTCGCGCCGGCTCCGGGGATCGAGCCCGGTCGTCGGCTCGTCGAGAAACAGCACCTTGGGAGGGACCACCAGGGATGCCGCGATATCGATCCGTCGGCGCATACCGCCGGAGTATCCGCTGACCTGCCGGTCGGCAGCGTGCTCCATATCGAATTGGGTGATCAGCTCCGCTGCCCGACTGCGTGCCTCGCCGCGCGACATTCCGCGGAGCCGACCGAACAGGACCAGGTTCTCCCGGCCGGTAAGCCGGTAATCGAGGGCGGCCTCCTGGCCTGTCACCCCGATGTTCTGGCGCACCTGTGCCGCGTCCCGCACCACGTCGTAACCGGCGATGGTGGCCGTCCCCGACGTGGGTGTCATCAGGGTCGACAGGATGCTCACCGTGGTGGTCTTGCCGGCACCGTTGTGGCCGAGCAATGCACAGACCGTACCGATCGGTACCGAAAAGCTCACGTCGCGCAGGGCGGGAATGCCCCCAGCGAATGTCTTGGCGACGTTGTTGAGCTCGATCACGGAGTCATACGATACAGCCGCCATCGGTTACGTGAGACCTTCGGTCGCACGGTCGTGATGCGTCTGTCCGGTGCATCTGTGCCGGAGGAGAAGACACGTCTTCGCGACACGCCCGGAACTGTCGGAGCGCACCAATAGACTGGCCACCCTATGAGCGCCTCGTTCGTGCACCTGCACAACCACACCGAATATTCGATGCTCGACGGTGCAGCGAAGGTCAAACCGATGGTCGTCGAGGCCCAGCGCCTGGAGATGCCGGCCATCGGCATGACCGACCACGGCAACATGTTCGGGGCGAGCGAGTTCTACAACGTCGCCACCGATGCCGGGATCAAACCCATCATCGGAATCGAGGCGTATATCGCGCCCGCCTCACGTTTCGACACCAAACGCGTGCTGTGGGGCGATCGCAGTCAGAAGAGCGATGACGTCTCGGGCAGCGGCGCCTACACCCATATGACGATGGTCGCCGAGAACGCGACCGGGCTGCGCAACCTGTTCAAACTGTCGTCGATGGCCTCGTTCGAGGGCCAACTGGGCAAGTGGTCCCGGATGGACGCCGAGCTGATCGCCGAGCACGCCGAGGGCATCATCGCGACGACGGGCTGCCCGTCCGGCGAGGTGCAGACCCGGTTGCGACT
>JBPPMV010000046.1:0-8362 GCA_051306235.1 Mycobacterium sp.
GGCCCGAGGCCACCGCCGAGGCGTTCGACGCCGACGGCTGGTACCGAACCGGTGATGTCGCGGTGATCGACGCCGGCGGGATGCACCGCATCGTCGGCCGGGAGTCGGTGGACCTGATCAAATCCGGGGGCTATCGGATCGGTGCGGGCGAAATCGAGACAGTGCTGCTGGGGCATGCCGGTGTCGACGAGGTCGCCGTGGTCGGGCTGCCCGATGACGATCTGGGCCATCGGATCGTCGCCTTCGTGGTCGGCGACGCGGATCCCGACCAGTTGATCCAGTTTGTGGCAGAGCAACTTTCGGCGCACAAGCGCCCGCGTGAGGTGCGTATCGTGGACAGTCTCCCGCGCAACGCGATGGGCAAGGTGCTCAAGAAGGAACTGGCGAAATGAGTCTCACGTTGAGCCAGATCTGCGTCGACGCCCACGACCCGGCGGGGCTGGGCGCGTGGTGGGGCAAGGTCCTGGGCTGGCCGTTGCGCGTCGACTCCGACGGCGACGCGTTCCTGACACCCCCGCCAGGCGAAGGCGCCGAGTTGTTGTTCCTCGCGGTGCCCGACGACAAGGTCGTCAAGAACCGTCTGCACCTGGACTTCACACCCGAGGATCAGCAGGCCGAGGTGGACCGCGTGCTCGCGCTGGGCGCCCGCCGGGTCGATATCGGTCAGGGCGAGCAGACCTGGGTGGTGCTGGCAGACCCGGAGGGCAACGAGTTCTGCATCCTGGCGCCTGAGTAGCCGCTCAACGTCGACTTGTCGTTCAGGATTCGGCGAAAGCCCACCGATAAGTCGACGTTGGGCGCGGCCTCAGTTGGCGTGCAGCGCGTCGTTCAGCGTGATGCCGGTGCCGTCCCGCTTGACGACCTCGACCGCGCCGGTCAGCGAGTTGCGGCGGAAGAGCAGGTTGCTGCCGCCGGAGAGTTCCTTGGCCTTGACCGTCTGCCCGTCCATGGTGGTCACCTTGGTGCCGCCGGTGACGTAGAGCCCCGCCTCGATGACGCTGTCATCGCCCAGCGATATGCCCAGCCCGGAGTTGGCGCCCAGCAGGCAGCGCTTGCCCACCGAGATGACCTCTTTGCCGCCGCCGGACAGGGTGCCCATGATCGAGGCGCCGCCGCCGATATCGGAGCCGTCGTCGACGACGACGCCGGCCGAGATGCGGCCTTCGACCATGGAGGTGCCCAGCGTGCCGGCGTTGAAGTTGACGAAGCCCTCGTGCATGACGGTGGTGCCCGGCGCCAGGTGCGCGCCCAGGCGGACCCGGTCGGCGTCGGCGATCCGCACGCCGGTGGGCGTCACGTAGTCGACCAGGCGCGGGAACTTGTCGATGCCGTACACCGTGACGGCGCCGCGGCGGCGCAGCTTGGCGCGGACCAGCTCGAAGCCTTCGACCGCGGCGGGCCCGTAGTTGGTCCACACGACGTTGGCGAGCAGGCCGAAGATGCCGTCCAGGTTGGCCTCATGCGGCTTGACCAGCCGGTGGGAGAGCAGATGCAGACGCAGGTAGGCATCGAAGGTGTCGACGGGCTTGTCATCCAGCGACGCGATGCTGGTGCGCACCGCGACCACCTCGACATCACGATCGGTGTCCGGGCCGGTGAGATCGGCGAGGTTGTCCGTCAGCTCGGCGACCGACAGCCGGGTTGTGCCCGTGGAACCGTCGCCGGTCAGCTCGGGAGCGGGAAACCAGGTGTCCAGGACGGTTCCGTCGGCGGCGATGGTGGCCAGGCCGAAGCCAGATGCAGCAGTCACGGGGCTACACGCTACTGGACTAACCTCAGTGCTCATGGGGCTAGACCTGCGCGCTGATCCGATCGCACTGACCGCCGCGCTGGTGGACATTCCCAGCGAGTCGCGCCACGAGCAGCGCATTGCCGCAGAGATCGAGGCCGCGCTGCGGGCCCAGGCTCCGCACTTCGAAGTGATCCGGAACGGTGATGCCGTACTGGCGCGCACCGATCTGGGCCGGGGATCGCGGGTCCTGCTGGCCGGGCACACCGCCACCGGGCCCGCCGCCGACAATCTGCCCAGCCGGGTCGAGGGCGACCGGATGTATGGCTGCGGCACGTCGGACATGAAATCGGGCGACGCGGTGTTCCTGCATCTGGCCGCGACCATCGCCGAACCCCGCCACGACATCACCCTGGTCATGTACGACTGCGAGGAGATCGAGTCCTCTGCCAACGGGCTGGGCCGCATCGAGCGCGAGCTGCCCGAGTGGCTGGCCGCCGATGTCGCGATCCTGGGGGAGCCGTCCGGCGGTTTCATCGAAGCGGGCTGCCAGGGCACCATCCGGATCATTGCGAGCGCGGCAGGAACCAGGGCGCACTCGGCGCGATCTTGGCTGGGGGACAATGCCATTCACAAGCTCGGGGCTGTGCTGGACCGGTTGTCGCGGTATGAGGCCCGCAGCGTGGACATCGACGGTTGCGTGTACCGCGAGGGACTTTCCGCAGTGCGCATCGACGGGGGCGTCGCAGGCAACGTCATCCCGGATGCGGCGACGGTGACGGTCAACTTCCGGTTCGCCCCCGATCGCAGCGTCGAGCAGGCGATCGCGCATGTGCACGAGGTGCTCGCCGGCCTGGACGTGTCGCTGCAGGTCACCGACGCCGCCGCCGGAGCGCTGCCCGGCCTGGCCAACCCGGCGGCCGCCGCGCTGGTGGCCGCGGCCGGGGGACAGGTACGCGCCAAATACGGCTGGACCGATGTATCGCGTTTCGCCGCATTGGGTATCGCCGCAGTCAACTACGGACCAGGTGATCCAAACCTGGCGCACAAGGTCGACGAGCATGTCGACACCGCGGCGATCACCGCGACCACCGAGACGCTGCGGGCGTACTTAACCGTTTGACCGAATTCGGTAGCATGGTCAACGTGCTGGGAATCGACGATATCTCCGGGTAAAGCCCGAGATCGCTTTGGTCGTCAATCGGCGGAGTCTTCGAATGGCTTCCGTTCTGCTGGAGTTCCCGCATGTCTATTGTCTGTTCTCATCTTTCGTTCCATTGGCCCGATGACACCCCGGTGTTCACGGAGCTGTCCTGTTCGTTCGGTCGTGGCCGGTTCGGGCTGGTCGCGCCCAACGGCGCCGGTAAGAGCACACTGCTGCGCCTGATCGCCGGTGAGCTGACCCCCTCGGCGGGCACCGTCGTGGTCGACGGGGTCCTGGGCTATCTGCCGCAGAACCTGCCGTTTCTGGCCGAGCACACCGTCTCTGACGTGCTCGGGGCGACGCCGGTGGTCGCGGCACTGGATGCGCTGGCCGCCGGCGACTCCGGCGAGGATGTGTTCGCCGCCATCGGTGACGACTGGGACATCCAGGAACGCTCGCGTGCGGAGTTGAATCGGCTCGGACTGGACCTGGAGTTGGACCGCCGGTTGTCCACGCTGTCGGGTGGCCAGGTGGTGTCGCTGGGGTTGATCGCGCAACTGCTGCGCCGGCCTGACGTGCTGTTACTCGACGAACCCACCAACAATCTGGATGGCGATGCCCGTCAACGGCTTTACACGGCGCTCGAGGACTTCGGTGGGTGTCTGCTGGTGGTCAGCCACGACCGGGTGTTGCTGGATCGGATGGATTCGATCGCCGAATTGCGCGGTGGTGAGGTGTCGTTCTACGGCGGCGGATTCACCGATTACCAGACGGCAGTGCAGTCCGCCCAGGAGGTTGCCGAGAGCAATATCCGCAATGCCGAGCAGGAGCTCAAACGGCACAAGCAGCAGATGCAGCAGGCACGGGAGCGGGCCGACAAGCGGGCATCGACCGCCAAGCGCAATCTCAAAGATGCCGGCCTGCCGAAAATTGTTGCCGGCAAGCTGAAACGGGATGCCCAGCAGTCGGCAGCCAAAGCCGACGATGTGCATGCCCGGCGGGTTGGCGATGCCCGGGACCGGCTCGATGATGCCGAGCGGGCGCTGCGCGATGACGATGTGCTTGCTTTGGATCTGCCCGATACCGCGGTTCCCGCCGGCCGCGTGGTATTCGCCGGATCCGAGTTGAATTCACGGGTTTTCGACGGTCTCGATATCGATATCCGGGGGCCGGAGCGGATCGCGCTGACAGGTGGAAACGGGGTGGGCAAGTCGACGCTGCTTCGGATCATCTCCGGTGACCTGGTATCCGACACCGGCGAGGTGCAGCGTGGGGACGGACGCATCGCGTATCTGTCACAGCGGCTGGACCTTCTCGACGAGCGGATGTCGGTGGCCGACAGCCTGGTGGCGTACGCACCGGGGCTGTCGGTGACCCGACGTCGGCATCTGTTGGCGCAGTTCCTGTTCCGTGGAGAGCGCATCGATCTGCCGATCGGTGCGCTCTCCGGTGGAGAACGGTTGCGGGCCACGTTGGTGTGCGTACTGTTCGCCGAACCGGCCCCGCAACTGTTGCTGCTGGATGAGCCCACCAACAATCTCGATCTGGCCAGCGTCGCGCAGCTGGAGTCGGCGCTGAACGCGTATCGCGGTGCGTTCGTCGTGGTCAGCCACGATGAGAGCTTTCTGGCCAATATCGGCATCCAGCGGCGGCTGCTGTTGAAAGACGGTGCGCTGGTGGCGAGTTAGTCGACCTGGGGTCGGGTCGGCGCGGGGCGGGTCGGGGGGAGCGCCTCGACGGGCGCGCGGCCCGACGGGGAATTCTGGCCTGGCTGAGCCTCCTGCACCGGGACCGGTTCGGCCTTCTCGCGCTTCTCGGCCCTGTCATCGCTTTCGGGATCGGTCTCGGACTTTTCCTTCTGGTCGTCCCTGAGCTCGTCGGCCTGCGCGGCCTGGGCCGTTTGGGATGCCTGTTGGGTGGCCTGCTGCACACCCTGCATGATCTGCTGTGCGCCCTGCTGCAATCCCTGCGCCAGGCCCTGCAGTGGGGCGGTGACCGACTGGGCGAGCTGACCCACCTGTTGGCCGACCTGACCCATGATCTGGCCCATCTGACCCATCGCGTCGCCACCGGCCGAACCGGCTGCGGGGCTGGCTGATCCGGTCGCGCCGGGCATTCCGGGGGCGCCGCCGCCGGGCCCGCCTTTGCCTTCCAGAACCGCTGCCGCGGCCTGCAGACGGGAGCCGCCCTCCTCATCGCCCGCGGCGTACGCGCCGGCGGCCTTCTGCAGCAGGTCCGCAATGGTGGAAGCCGACGTCGAGGTGACGCCCAGGGTGCTGCCGCGTCCGCCGAGAACATTACTCAGCGCGCCGCTCACCGCCGAGGCGATGGCGCCGTGACTGTTCTGCACGCCGGTGCCTTCGACGCCGGTGAGGCCGGAAAGCCCAGAGACCACCTGGGAGTGCAGCTCTGAGTAATTCCGCACACCGTCGGTCTGGACGAAGAGTGGATCGGTCACGTGTTCAGCCCCTTGTCGTTCGCAGCTGATTCTATGGCCGGTCTAGGCGCGTGGTCGGCGGGAGTTTTGGAGAGCTGCAGGTACTCGTGGGTCACTGATCCTCGTTACCGACCAGCTCAACGTCGCCGTCCTTGCCCGTCCCGCCCATCTTCTGGTCCTTGAGCGCATCCCACTCCGGGCCCAGCTTGGTGATAGCGCCTGCGACGCGGGCGAGCTCATTGTTCGACGACGTCACGATGCCGGTGAGTTCGCTGAGTCCCCGCTGCACGATCGGCATCAACAGCTGGTCGCGGTTCTTGCCCGGCGGCACCGAGGCCGCCGCGTCGACGACCCACTGCCGCAGGGTGTCCAGGTTCTGCCGTCCGGCGGCAACAACATTGGCGGACTCGTTCACGTGTGCGGCCAACCGCTTGTCCAGTGCAGCGAGCTCACCGAGGACACGGGCGTGCTCGGCGTTGACGGTGCCGTAGGCGTTGGCTGCCGTGCCGGTCCAGCGAGATCCGGGTGCGGCAGTCTGCACGGTCGACTGCATCGACTCGAATTGCGCACTCTGGTCGAACTGTTCGCCGGTCTGCGGCGCGCCGGACCCGAATGTGTCCCGCGCCTTGTCCCAGGTCGACAGGAACCCGTCCAGCGCACTCACCTGCAGGACCCCCGTCTCCCGATTCGCCCTTCACTCGATCCTAAGGCGGGTGAACTCCCGGTCGATGCACCATTTTTCGACGTCAGTTCCAGCTCACGAATGCGGGCGCCGGCACTCCTTTGCCTGCGGGTCCCAGGCGTATCGGGGTGCAGACCAGTCCTTGGGCCGGGACGGCGTCATGACAAACAGCCCTCCGACAACGGCGACGGCAGCCCACGCCGCCAACACTTTCCTGTTCAATTCCTGCCCCCCGGTCAGGTCGCCACCTTCGATTGCGGCATGCGCTGCCACAAGTTAGCCACGAGCTACTGTACAACGAAGCCGGCGCAGTGCTGAATGTCGGTTGCTCGACGTGCGCGCCCATGCGGGCACGGTGCGTTTCGTGGACTGCGCCCGGGCCGATGGCACTGCTCGCCGAGTTCGCGGTGGTTGCTGCCGATCGGCCCGGCCATTCGAACGCGGCCGGCGATCTGACGGGCCGTCAGCGCGGAGCTTTGAGCACGGTGTGGATGTCGCGGCGCGGCGCTCGCGGTCCGAGCGGGGCGGGCGGTTGGAGATAGCTCGTTTGGGTCGACATTCGGATGCGCCGCGCTGATCCTAAAGGCGTTGCACCATCTGCGCGGGGCCGGCCTCGCCAGTCATCGGGCGGGATGGGCTCGTCAATCCCTAAGTGAGGGCGTGCATTTGATCGTTGACAAGACGCGCCGATCTCGAAAATCCGTGGCCGCTGAAACTTTCAGCAACCGACTCGAGGCCGGTCGCGTCCTGGGCTGTCAGGGCCTGAGCATGCCGCAGCGCCAATCTGGCGAAAACACAGTCTAATTCGAGCGCGGCGATGGCCTCGGCGGCTCGGATGTCGCCGAGGCACACCGCCTCATGCAGTGCGCGCATTGCCACAGCGGCCTGCCCGCCACGTCCGGCGGCCCGCGCGGCTTCGCGCGCCGCCGAGACCGCCCCGACCGGGTCGCGCCGCGCCGCGCACGTCCACGCCCGGGCGAGCGCCAACTCGGGCGCGAACAACATCGACTTCACACCGTGCCGGGACTCGGCCCGCGACAGTGCCTTGGCCGCATCCACCGCCAGGCCCTGTTGCCCGAACGCCCCGGCCAGCAGCATCCAGGCCAACGGCCCCCACGAATACCCCGTCACCGCCAACGCGCCGGCCGCCTCGCGCAGCAGCCCCACCGCCTCGTCCTCCGCGCCGCGTGTCATCAGCACGTCGGCCACCAGCAGCTGGCCGATCGCGCGGGACGGCTGGGCCGCGGACACCAGGTCCCGCGCCAGCGCTTCGGCGCGGTCGAACTCGCCGTTCATGGTCAGCACCGTGGTCTGCCCGAACGCCGAGGTGAACCTGAGCAGCCCCGGATTACCTGCGGCGATCGCCCGAGCGGACAGCGGGTCGACCGAGGCGAAGCGGCCCATCCGGGCCGAGGACAGCGCGGCCGCCGAGGCCGCCCAGCCCGTTGCCCGGTCGTCGGCATCGGGTGCTGCCAGCACCGCATCGGCGAGTTCCAGCGCGCGCTGCGGCATGCCGGCGTTCATCGCGAAGGTGCTCAGCAGCGCGTCGATCGTCGTGGCCGAGGCCAACCGCGCGCGGGTGGCGCGCAGGAACGCGGTGGCCCGCTCGGGCTCGTCGAGCATCCAGAACTGGTTGGCCGCCCGAGGTAGCGCCCACGCGATCAGATCGGGTTCGCTCAGCGCCGCCGGGTCCACCTCGGCGAGCACCGCGTCGGTTTCGGTGCCGCGGCCCTGCCAGGCCAGCGCCTGGGCCAACGTCAACCGGGCGGCCAGCGATTCACCGTCACCCAGCGCCGTCCGTGCCAGGTCCTCGGCGATGACGACATCCCCGCGTCCCAGTGCGTCGGCAGCAGCGCCGACCAGATCCGACATCGCCGCAGTGTATGGCGGGCGGCAATGCAGCCATGGTGAAACCGGCGGTAGGTTTTCCCTTGTGCCAGACCCGTCCGAAACCAGCCCCTGGGCCGTCTGCGTGTACTGCGCGTCCGGTCCGACGCACCCTGAACTGCTCGAACTCGCGACCGACGTCGGCCGTGCCATCGCCGATCGTGGTTGGACCCTGGTATCCGGAGGCGGCAACGTCTCGGCGATGGGTGCGGTGGCCGACGGCGCCCGCCAACACAACGGCCGCACCATCGGCGTCATCCCCAAGGCCCTGGTGCACCGGGAACTCGCGGACATCAAGGCCGACGAATTGGTGGTCACCGACACCATGCGGGAACGCAAACAGGTCATGGAGGACCGTGCCGACGCCTTCATCGCGCTGCCCGGCGGGATCGGCACCCTGGAGGAATTCTTCGAGGCCTGGACCGCGGGCTACCTCGGAATGCACGACAAGCCGATCGTCATGCTCGATCCGTTCGGCCACTA
>JBPPMV010000047.1:0-2078 GCA_051306235.1 Mycobacterium sp.
ATGGGCGGGGTCAACCTGTTGCGTCCCATCCCGTCCCTGCGCGAACTGACGGCCATCACCAAGGATCTGCCGGTCGCCTATACCGTTGTCGGGCCGAGCTTCTGGGCCGACGGCCAGTATCCGCCCAGTGACGCGGTGTACTACCCGCTCTACACCAAGTGCGCGGAGATCGAGCTTCCGCTGTGCGTCAACACCGGTATGCCGGGCCCGCCGATACCGGGCGAGGTGCAGAACCCGATCCACCTGGACCGGGTGTGCGTGCGCTTCCCGGAGCTCAAACTGTGCATGATCCACGGTGCCGATCCGTGGTGGGATATCGCGATCAGAATGCTGATCAAATACCAGAACCTACGGTTGATGACCTCGGCATGGTCTCCGAAACGGTTGCCCGAGAGCCTGTTGCACTACATGCGAACCCGTGGACAGAAGAAAATCATCTTTGCCTCCGATTACCCGGTGCTTCGGATGGAACGGGTGGTCCCCGAGGCGCTGGCGCTGGACCTGCCCGCCGAGGCCCTCGACAACTACCTCTACAACAACGCCGCCGAGTTCTTCTTCGGCGAATCCGACGACCGGGAGAGCTGAGATGGACCGCTATGAACTACGCAGGCTGGACTACAGCCTGACCGATGACCACAAGGACCTGCAGGCCGCCTACAAGCAGTTCTTCAAGACGCACTCCGATATCGAGACGGTGCGGGCCGCCGAACCCACCGGTTTCGACAAGAGCCTGTGGGAACGGTTGTGCAGTATGGGTGCAACCACCATGGGCCTGCCCGAGTCCGTCGGCGGTGACGGGGCGACGCTGGTCGACCTGACCCTGGTCGCCGAGGAAATCGGCCGCTACCTGGCACCGGTCCCGTGGATCGACCATGTGGTGGCCGCCCGGCTGCTGGCCCGCCTCGGTGCGTTGGCCGGCGAGGATGCCGATGGCATCGTGCAGGGCACCACGCTGGTCGCGCTGGACCCGCAGCAGATTGCGCCGAGCGGTCTGCGGCTGATCCCGGCCGGGTCGATCGCCGGGCAGATCATCATCCGCGACGGTGACGATATCGTGAAGCTGAGCTTCTCCAGCCCGCCCGCGAAGGTGGACAATATCGGCAAGCTTCCGATGGCCTGGGTGGACCCGGCCGCGGCCGACAGTCGTGTGGTGCTGGCCGGCGGTGCGGAGGCAATTGCCGAATACCAACGCGCACTCGATGAATGGCGGTTGCTCACGGCGTCGGCGCTGGTCGGCCTGGTCGAGGAGACCATGACCATCGCCGCGGAGTTCGCCAAGAGCCGTTACACCCTCGGGGTGCCGATCTCGACCCTGCAGGGTATCTCGCATCCGTTGGCCAATATCGCCATCACCGTGCAGGGTGGCCGGGCACTGGCCCGTCGCGCCGCGTGGTTCCTGGACAACGAGCCCGCCGAGCGCCCCGAACTCGCACCGTCGGCGTATGTGTTCATGGCCGAGGAGGCGGCCAAGGCCGCGACCATCGCCGTGCACGTGCAGGGCGGACTCGGGGTATCGGCGGAGGCGGCTGCCACCGCCTATCTCGTCCGGGCCCGTGGCTGGGCGCTCGCCGGCGGTGACCCCGGCGCCACCGCGGTGCACATTGCGCAGATCGTGTCGGCCCGCGAAACAGCTGGAGTGTAGGAGCGATGGATTTCTCACGAGTCGAACTGTCCGCGGAGGACAAGGCCTTTCAGGCCGAGGTACGCGAATTCCTGGCCGGTGTGGTGACCGAGGAGGTCATCGAACGTGACCGCGAGACCGGTGACAACTTCGATGAGGGCGTGCACCTGGCGCTCGGTGCGGCCGGATATCTGGAAAAGGAATGGAGGACCGAGGCCGACGGCGGGTTCACTCGGGTGCGCAGGCGCATCTGGGAACTGGAGAAGCGTCGCGCGGAGGTGCCGTGGGTGACCTGGGGCACCACCTCGATGGTGGCCCGGTCGGTGGCCAAATTCGCCTCCGATGAAATCCGCGATGAGGTGCTCCGCGGTGTGTTCGACGGGACGGTGCGGCTGTGCCTGGGCTACACCGAGCCCGAGGGCGGCTCCGATGTGGCCACCTGCAAGACCCGCGCGGT
>JBPPMV010000048.1:0-5603 GCA_051306235.1 Mycobacterium sp.
GCCGTCACCGGCAGCGGTGCCGTCGGGGTGAGCCAGTGCCGGGTCTTGGCGAACGGGTAGGTGGGCAGGCTCACCCGGATCCGGGTCTCACCCGCGTGCACCCGGCGAGCGTCGGTGTCCACCCCGGCCAGGAACAGCCGGGCCACCGCGGTGCCGAGGTGCTCGGCATCGTCGGCATCGGTGGCGCCTGCGTGCGGCAGGGACGCGACCGCGCTGACCCCGGACTGGCGGGCACTGGTGGTGAGGTTCTGTCCGGGACCGCATTCCAGCAGCACGACGCCGGGGTTCTCGGCGACGTGCAGCAGTGCCGGCGCGAAGCGCACCGCGTTACGCAGTTGCTGCGCCCAGTAATTCGGGTCTTGGGCCTGCTCATCGGTGATCGGCAGCCCGGTCAGGCTGGAGTAGAACGGCACCGTCGGTGCGGTGCGCGGATACTGTGCGACCACTCGGGTGAACGCATCGACGATCGGATCCATCATCGGGGAGTGGAAGGCGTGGCTGGTGTGCAGGGCGGTGGTCGGCACCCCGTCGGCGTCCAGGCGCGCCTGCACTGTATCGAGTTCGGCGTGTGGGCCGGACAGCACGGTCAGCTTGGCGGAGTTGACTCCCGCCACGGCGACCGAGCCGCCGGTGTAGGCCTGCGCCTCCTGTTCGGACAGTCGCACCGCCAGCATGCCGCCCGAGGGCATGGACTGCATCAGCCGGGCCCGTTCGGCGAGGATCAGCAGGGCATGCTCGAGCTCGAAGACACCGGCCAGGGTGGCAGCCACGAACTCGCCGACACTGTGACCGATCATGTTGTGCGGCGTGAGTCCCCAGCTCATCCAGAGCTTGGCGGTGGCATAGCTGATGGTGAAGATGGCGGGCTGGGCCAGCTGCGTGTTGCGTAGCACGTCACCGGAATCGGCACCGAAGAGGACGTCACGCAGGTCGACGTCGAGGGCGGGCAGCAGGATGTCGGCGCACTGGTTGACCGCGCTGCGGAACACACTCTCGGTCTCGTAGAGTCGTTTGCCCATCCCGATGTGCTGGGCGCCCTGCCCAGGGAAACCGAACACCAGGTGTGGACGGGCCTGCGGATCACGGCCGCTGATCAGGGTTTCCGGGTCGGTCAGCCGGGCCGCGGCCTGCTCGGGGGTGCGGGCGACGACAGCGGCACGGTGCGGGTGCCGGTTGCGGCCCACGTCCAGCGTGTAGGCGATATCGGCCAACGATTCCGGTGTCCGGGCCAGGGTGGTGGCCAGATCGTCGATCTGGGTCATGAGGGCCTCGGCGGATCTGGCCGACAGTCGCAGCACCTGCCAGTCGCGACGGGCCGGAGTGGACTGCTGGTCGGGCCCCTGCTCGAGGATGGCGTGAAAGTTGGTGCCGCCGAATCCGAATGACGACAGCGCGCCGCGGCGGGGGCCGTCGGCCGTCCAGGTGGTGCGGGTGTCGTTGACGAAGAACGGCGACGTGTCGAACGCGCAGTCGGGGTTGGGTGTGACGTAGTTCAGGGTGGCCGGGCGTTGGCCCTCCCGCAGCATCAGCGCCAGCTTGATGGCACCTGCCATCGCCGCCGCGGCGTCGAGGTGACCGATATTGGTCTTGACGCTGCCGATCGCGCAGAACCCGGTGTCGGCGGTGTCCTCCCGCCAGGACTGGGTGATCGCGGCGACCTCGATGGGATCGCCCAGTGGGGTGCCGGTTCCGTGCGCCTCCAGCACGCCGATGCTGCGGGCGTTCACCCCGGCGCGGTCCAGCGCTGCACGCACTACCGATCGCTGGCCGGCGATGCTCGGCGCGGTGAAACTGGCGCGCTCGGCGCCGTCATTGTTCAGTGCGGTGGCGCGGATGACGGCGTGAATCGTGTGACCGTCGGCGATGGCGTCATCGAGGCGGCGCAGCACCACGCAGGCGCCGCCACCGGTCAGCACCATGCCGCTGGCGTCGGCGTCGAAGGTCCGCACCCGCCCGTCGGCACTCAGCGCGCCGCCCGGCATGTGCTCGTGCCCGCACCGGTACTGCCAGGGCAGCGAGGCGCCACCGGCCAGTGCCACGTCGCAGTCGTCGGCCAGCAGTGCCTGGGAGGCCAGGTGTAGCGCAGCACCGCTGGAGGAGCAGGCCGTCTGCACGCTCATCGCCGGACCGGTCAGGCCCAACTTGTAGGCGATGCGGGTGGCGGCGTAATCCTTGTCGTTGCCCACCAGTGCGTAGCCGAGGCCGAGATCACCGGTCTGATCGTGGGGGAGCACATTGCGGGTCAGGTAGCTGTTGGCGGCCACACCGGCGTAGATACCGGCCCGTAAAGTGCTTGTCGCGGTGGCTAATCCGGCGTCCTCGAAGGCGGCCACCGCGGTCTGTAGCAGCAGTCGCTGCTGCGGGTCGATGCGTTCGGCCTCGTGCGGGGTGTAGCCGAAGAAGGTGTGGTCGAAGGTCTCCGAATCGGCCACCCACCCGCTCACCGGAACCTGATCGGGCAGGTCCGGGTTCATGTCGAGCACTTCCAGCGAGTCCACTCCGTCGAGCAGATTGCGCCAGAACGTGTGCACGTCGGGTGCGCCGGGAACCCGGGCGGCCATTCCGACGATCGCGATGTATTCACCGGTGTGGCTGCGACGCGGGGTGCTCGGCGCACGGGGCGCCACCGGTTCGGGCCTGCCCAGTTTGGCGGCCACCCCGGCGATCGTCGGCGATTCGAAGAACTCGGTGATGGTCAGCGCTGCACCGGTTTCGGCGTTCAACCGGGCCACCAGCCGGGTAGCCAGCAGCGAGTTGCCGCCCAGCTCGAAGAACGGGTCATCGGCGCCGGCACCCGGGAACCCCAGCAGGTCTTCCCAGATGGTGGTCAGGGTGCGTTCGACGGCGTCGGCCGGTGGTCGATAGGCGGTGCCCAGTGCGGGGCGGCCCAGTACGGGCTCGGGGAGCGCCTTGCGGTCCACCTTGAAGCTGGCGTTGACCGGGAAGGTGTCCAGGAACGTGTAGCTGGCCGGCACCATGAAGTCCGGAAGATCCTCGGCCAGTGCGGCATTGAGTTCCGACGGCAGCAGCGCAACGACCGATGTCCGCAGGTAGGCCGCGATGAAACGCTCGCCGTCCGGCCGCGACGGTGCGGTGACCACGCTTTCCAGCACGCCGGGGATGCGATTGAGGGCCTGCTCGATCTCGCCGAGTTCCACCCGGTGGCCCCGGATCTTGACCTGGTAGTCCATCCGCCCGTGGTAGAGCAAGACCCCGTCGGCGCGATGACTGACCAGATCACCGGTTCGATAGAGGGTTTCACCACCGAGCGGATCGTCGACGAATGCGGCGGCGGTCTGCTCGGGCAGATTGCGGTAGCCGGCACCGACGCAGACGCCCTGCACGCACAGCTCGCCCTTCTCGCCCGGTGCGACCAGGCGCAGATCGCTGTCGCGGACGGTCAGCTCGATATTGGGCAGCGCGTGACCGAGCGGGCAGTCCCCGCCGATGCTGATATCGGCGTCGGTGACCTCGTGTGCGGTGATGGTGTCGGCGCACTCAGTGGGGCCGTAGCCGTTGAAAAGGGCAGGCCGGGTGTCACCGTGGGTGAGCCACGGACGGAACCGGTCCAGCCGCAGCGCCTCTCCGAGGATCAACAGGTGCTGCACGCCGGCCATCTGAGCATAGGTCTGCGCGCTGCCGTCCTCGATGAGACCGAGCAGCCCGGTGGGCGTGTGATTGATGGTGTTGACCCCGAACTCGACGATCGCGGCGCGGATGCGCGCCGGGTCGTAGACGGGGGAGTCGTAGAGCACGACGGTCCCGCCCGACAGCAGCGGCGAGCAGATGGCCTTGCTGGTGATGTCGAAGCCGATGGAGGTCGCGACCAGCGCGCGGGTCTGTGGTCCGACGCCGAAGCCGTCCACCATCCAGCGGTTGACGTTGACCGCTCCGCGCTGGAAGTTGAGGGTGCCCTTGGGTTTTCCGGTGGAGCCGGAGGTGTAGATGGAGTACACCAGGTCATCGGCGGAGCCGCCGGGCGGGTTGGTGGCGTCACCCGCATCGTCTTCGCTGATCTGGACGATCGGCGCGTCGGTCTGAATTCCCATGGCGCGCAGACCGTCCGCGTCACGATCGGTGATCAGGGCGAACGGCTGGGCGTCGGCCAGGATCCCGTTGATGCGGGCCGCCGGATAGATCGGGTCCAGCGGGATGTAGTAGCCGCGGGCCTTGAGGATGCCCATCAAGGCGATCGGCAGCAGCGGCGTGCGGTCACACAGGAAGGCGACGCCGGTGCCCGGTGTCAGCCCGGCATCGATGAGACGGTGGGCGAGTCCGTTGGCGCGGGCGTTGAACTCGGCGTAGGTGAGGGTCGCGTCCCGGTGCACGATGGCCTCGGCGTCCGGGGTGCGGGCGACCTGCTCGGCGAACAGGTCCTGGATGGTGGTCACGGCTGAATCGTCCTTCGGGCAGCATCTGTCTTGCGGGCACAGATCGTCAGGAAACGCATCCCCGACACCTCGGTCTCGTACTGTCCGGCGATATCCCAGCCGGCCTCGGCCAGCAGGTGGGGGTGGTTGTGGCAGAAGCTGAACTCGGCGCCGTTGGGCCGGGACCGGGTCTCGGACGCCAGGTCGTAACCGGCATAGATCGGTTCGGTGATCAGCCACCAGCCGCCGCGCTGCGCGGTGATGCGGTAGAGCTCGGCGACCTTGTCTTCGGGCAGGTACTCCAGAACGCCCGCGTTGGAGAAGTACGCCCAGTCCGTGCCGGCGTTCGCGTCGATCCAGGAGACGGCGTCGGCGGCGACGAACCCCAGCCGGTCGTCGTGCTGCCATCGGCGGGCGTTGGTGCGGGTCGCCTCGGCGTTGATGTCGACACCGACGAAACGACCGATCTGGGGGAGTTCCCGGCTGAGGTGCTCCAGTGCCAGGCCGTTACCACTGCCGATCTCGCAGAGCGCGGGGCAGTCGTGGGTGCTGAGCTCGCGTTGCAGGAACTCCAGTGGCCGGGCATGTTCCCGCAGGAACCACTGTTCGAACCGGTCGGCGATGCCCGGGTCGGAGCTGAACCGGGCGCCACCGGGGCCCGCCCAGAACCGCTGGTGCAGGGCGCTGAGAGCCGGCCAGTCCGCGGGGGTGGCGCGGCTGGTCCAGCCGGCCAGGATCAGCCGGTCGATCAGTGAGAAGGTTGCCGGGTCGCCGTGCTCGAGCAGGAGCCGGCCGTGGCGCGGACGCAGTGTGAGCAGTGTGCGACCGAGGCCGACCTTGACCGCTTTGCGCCAGCCGTGTGCCGGCAGCCCGATGGGATATCGGATCTCGACTTCGCTGGCAGGTAGCTGATCGGTCACAAATATTTTCCTAACTACACATAATCAGGATGATTACCCGCTAAATCAGGTATTTTGCCGGATGGATCGAGTTTGCGAAAGTGGAGTGTGGGATTTGCCACGCCGCGTACGCGGTCGCGCGTCCGGCTCCGTCCACTACACCCTGTAGTTGCTGAGTTGGCCTTGGCTGGAACACTGGGGTCCATGCGCAGTACCGGTTCGTCCGTTTCGGCCTCCGCGAAATTGTTCGCCGATGCGTCATCAGTGATCCCCGGTGGGGTGAACTCACCGGTCCGGGCCTTCAGCGCAGTGGGTGGCACCCCCCGTTTCATCA
>JBPPMV010000049.1:0-2047 GCA_051306235.1 Mycobacterium sp.
TGGACCATGACGAGGCGATGACCGAACTTTGGAATTGGTGGAACGCGCAGCAGTCCTGATGCGTCTGAACAGGTATGGACTACTGCCTGGGTGACGGGGCCGGCGGCGCGGCGATCTGGTCGGCCGAACCGACCGTGGATGTGGACGGCGATGGCGTCCTCGACGCTTTTCCGCTCGATCTCGACGGTGACGGCCTCCCCGACGATGCGCTGGCCGATCTGGACGGCCCGCCCTTCGATGGACGGGCCGATCATGCGGTGCACGACCGGGACGGCCCGGCGCCGGTCTACTTCACTGACGACGGTTCGGGCACCTGGGCGGTGGCGGTGGACCGGTCCGGGCAGCTGCGGTGGTTCGGGCTGGACGGGGTGGAGGCCAGCCCGGCCGGACCCATGGTGGATTTTGACGCCGACGGGCAGCCCGATGACCGGCTGCTCGACGTCGACGCCGACGGGCTCGCCGACCGGGTGCTCGGCCACCACGGCGGGAGAGCAACCGCCTACGCCGACCGCGATGGTGACGGACACTGGGATGTCCGACTCACCGACGCCGACGGGGACGGAAGCGCCGACGCCGCTACCGATCTGGGCTGATCCGCAGCAGGTCGGCGGCCTCGTCCTGGTAGGCGTGCTCGGCCCAGCCCAGCGGTGTCGTACCGAAGCGGCCGTCGGTCAGCGTCGGGTCCGCGCCGGCGTCGAGCAGCCGCCGGATCAGCTCGAGGTCACCGGACCAGGCGGCGTGATGGAGCGCGGTGGCACCGTCGGCGTCGCGGCCATTCGGGTCGTCCGGTAGCCGGGGTAGCACCGGGTCGACCCCGGACACGTCGATACCGTGCCGGCCCAGCAGCGCCAGCCGATCGGTGAAGCCGTTCTCCG
This sequence comes from Mycobacterium sp., assembly GCA_051306235.1. Taxonomy (GTDB): domain Bacteria; phylum Actinomycetota; class Actinomycetes; order Mycobacteriales; family Mycobacteriaceae; genus Mycobacterium. The sequence continues at coordinate 876 of JBPPMV010000049.1, forward strand.
CCGCCCAGGTCACCTGCCGGTGCCACATTTGCGCGCGGGTTTCCATGGCCTCGCCCAAGCGCAATTCCCACGGGCTCGGTGCGGGCTCGGCCAGTCCGTGGCTGAACAGCAGCTCCAGGTGCGAGTCGTCGGGCCGGAACATCCGGTTGTAGAGCGTCTGCTGGTCGACCGGATGCGCACCGCGGCGCAGCAGCAGGCCGGCCAGTTCGGTGGCCGACGGATGTCGGGGCTGTCGGCGCGGACCCTGCTCACCTTCGCCGAAGACTCCGGTCAGCACGGTGAACGGGGTGGCCATCCCGCGCCACAGGTATCCGGCATTCGGGTCGGCCCCGGCATCGAGCAGCACGGTGGCCGCGGCGAGGCTGTCGCCGTGGGCCACCCGCGAGTACGTCAGATACATCAGCGGGGTCCAGCCGAAGGGTCCGCCGGGCGCCGCGGCCAGGCCCGGGTTCTGGCGCAACAGGGCGGACAGCGCCCGTGGATCTGCTGCCGCGGCGGCCGCCCACACATGGTGTTCGGTCAGGTTGGGGTTGGCGCGGAGGAGTTCGGCGGCGGCCTGCCGGCGCGGCGGAGCGTCGGACTCGTCGTACCGCAGCACTGCCAGCGCGCAGAACCGGTCGGCCGGGTCGGCGGTGTTCTCGTCGAAACGGGAGGGGTCGACACTCAGGTCGTCGGCGGCCTGCAGATAGTGCACCAGGGCCGGCCAACCGCTGAAGCCGTACCGGCGGGCCACGGTCAACTGCGCATCGTGAAGCGCGAAGCGATCCGGCCCGAGCGCGGTATCTGGCCGTGGGTGGTGTGCGCGGACCAGGGCGAGCGCATCGGGGTCGCCGTCGGCGATGTGACGTTGCACGCGGCGGGCATCGTCGCGAAGGCGCGAAAGTGAAGGGTTGTCGGGCAGGGCGCTGGCCATGACGGCCTCCTCTCGAGTGCCCGGCGTCCGCGAAACAGGGCTGAGAAGAGGTCATCGCAAGGCGACTGCAGCAGGGAGGCTGAGCCTCTTCGAGCGGACGTCGGGCGGTCCTGCGCGCCCGAGGTCAGATGCTACTCCCGCCCCGCGCGCTCTGGCGGAGCCAAGCGCACAGCGCCGAAATACGCGAAGTGGTCGTTGCGCATGCCCTCGGAGCAACCATTGCGCGTGTTTCGGCAGTGTTCAGGCCCGGCCGGGTCCG
>JBPPMV010000050.1:0-7348 GCA_051306235.1 Mycobacterium sp.
GCTCCCATCGTGGCAGTCAACATCAAGCCACTCGAGGACAAGATCCTCGTACAGGCCAACGAGGCCGAGACCACGACCGCTTCCGGTCTGGTCATCCCCGACACCGCCAAGGAAAAGCCGCAGGAAGGCACCGTCGTCGCAGTTGGCCCCGGCCGCTGGGACGAGGATGGCGAGAAGCGGATCCCCTTGGACGTCGCCGAGGGTGACACCGTCATCTACAGCAAGTACGGCGGCACCGAAATCAAGTACGGCGGCGAGGAGTACCTGATCCTCTCCGCGCGTGACGTGTTGGCAGTCGTCAACAAGTAAGCACACGTGTACCGCCCCGGATGTCCCCGCGTTTGAGCGGGTGACGTCCGGGGCGGTATGCATTGCCCCCGGTGCGGGGGTTTGGCACAGCTAAAGGACATTTATGAGTAAGCAGATCGAATTCAATGAAACTGCGCGCCGCGCCCTGGAGGCCGGCGTCGACAAGCTCGCCGATGCCGTCCGCGTCACGCTCGGCCCGCGCGGCCGCCACGTAGTGCTGGCCAAGGCCTTCGGCGGACCGGTGGTGACCAACGACGGTGTCACCATCGCCCGTGAGATCGACCTGGAGGACCCGTTCGAGAACCTGGGTGCCCAGCTGGTCAAGTCGGTGGCCACCAAGACCAACGATGTCGCCGGCGACGGCACCACCACAGCCACCGTGCTCGCCCAGGCCATCGTGAAGGCCGGCCTGCGCAACGTGGCGGCCGGTGCCAACCCCATCGAGTTGGGTCTCGGTATCAGCAAGGCCGCCGACGCCGTGTCGGAGGCGCTGCTGGCCGCCGCCACGCCCGTCAGTGACAAGAAGGCCATCGCTCAGGTCGCCACCGTGTCGTCTCGCGACGAGGTCGTCGGCGAACTGGTCGGCGAGGCCATGACCAAGGTCGGCACCGATGGCGTGGTCACCGTCGAGGAGTCCTCGACGCTGAACACCGAGCTCGAGGTCACCGAGGGCGTCGGCTTCGACAAGGGCTTCGTCTCGGCCTACTTCATCACCGACTTCGATTCCCAGGAAGCGGTGCTCGAAGACGCGTTGGTGCTGCTGCACCGCGACAAGATCAGCTCCCTGCCGGACCTGCTGCCGCTGCTGGAGAAGGTCGCCGAGTCGGGCAAGCCGCTGCTGATCATCGCCGAGGACGTCGAGGGCGAAGCGCTGTCCACCCTCGTGGTCAACGCCATCCGCAAGACGCTCAAGGCCGTCGCCGTCAAGGCGCCGTTCTTCGGTGATCGTCGCAAGGCGTTCCTCGATGACCTCGCCGTGGTCACGGCGTCGCAGGTCGTCAACCCCGATGTGGGTCTGGTGCTGCGTGAGGCCGGGCTCGAAGTGCTGGGCTCGGCGCGACGGGTGGTGGTGTCCAAGGACAGCACCGTCATCGTCGACGGCGCGGGGACCGCGGAGGCCATCGAGGGCCGCAAGTCGCAGCTGCGTTCGGAGATCGAGAACACCGATTCGGATTGGGATCGCGAGAAGCTCGAAGAGCGCCTCGCCAAGCTCTCCGGCGGTGTCGCGGTCATCAAGGTCGGCGCAGCCACCGAGACCGACCTGAAGAAGCGCAAGGAAGCCGTCGAGGACGCCGTATCGGCGGCCAAGGCAGCTGTCGAAGAGGGCATCGTCACCGGTGGTGGCGCTGCGCTGGTGCAGGCCCGTGCCGCGCTGGACGGTCTGCGCGGATCGCTGACCGGCGATGCGCTGCTCGGTCTCGAGGTCTTCTCCTCGGCACTGTCGGCCCCGCTGTTCTGGATCGCCACCAACGCCGGGCTGGACGGCTCGGTTGTGGTGAACAAGGTCGGCGAGCTGCCCAACGGGCAGGGCTTCAACGCCGCCACGCTGACCTACGGTGATCTGCTGGCCGAAGGCATCGTGGATCCGGTCAAGGTCACCCGCTCGGCGGTTCTGAACGCCGCGTCGGTCGCCCGGATGATCCTGACCACCGAGACGGCTGTCGTCGAGAAGCCGGCCGAATCCGAGGATCACGGCCACGGCCACCACGGACACTCGCACTAAACAGCTTCACCGATACACCCCCGGTCCTGTTGGGCCGGGGGTGTTTTCGTCTCACCTACTCTCACCGAGGGTGCGGTTTCACACCCGAAACGCCGACGCCGCCGTCTCAGGTTGCACACTCGGTGCGAAGACATGATGGGCCAGCCGGCAGCCCGCGTGCACATCACGCCAGACGGTCGTCATTGGGTCGGACGCGTCGAGTGCATGCCGGCTACTCCCCATCAGCCGGTCCACCGCGGCCCGCGCTCTGGCGACGGCCTGCGCGAACGGTGCCGTGTCCCTGGTGAGTCCTGCGGTCGCGATCTGCAGCCGGGAGGCGTCGATATCCGATGCGGTACGGGCGATTTCGGCTGCGGCCGGGTCGGTGATCTCGTCACCGCCGTAGGAGATCGCCAGCCGGGCGCGGACCTGATCGACGTGTCGGCGCCACCCGCCGAGGGCCGAGCCCACGACGACGGAGGCCGCCGCGGCCGCGGCCGGCACGCGGTCGACCGCCCCCGTGTGCAGATCCTCGATATCCAGGCCGGCAACCTCGATGTCCCCGATCCCGGCGCCCGCCAACCCGGCGGGCCGGGTGTGGATACCGACGTCGACCCGTTCCCTCGGGACGAGCAGGTACCTGACATCGCACGCGAGCAGAAACCAGTCCGCCTGTTCGGCACCGACGACCGACCCCCAGCGTCCGGTCAACCGGCCGTCCACCACCTGCGCGGTACCGCGATGCCCGATGGTCACCACCGCGTCCGACACCAGATCGGCCATGGCAGATGTCAGGGCCGCTGCGGCGACGCCGCACGTACCGGCCAGCCAGCCACGTGATCCGTTCTCGGCGGCGATTTCGCCTATCGCCCCGATGAACTCGTCGAACGGCAGAGTGCGGACATCGACCGATTGCGACATATTCCCTCTCCAGCGGCGACGGGACTGATATACACGATCGTTGCACGGGAAACCATCGACGAGGGAGCGTACGTCGCAGTCTGTCCTCAGTTCGGTCCGGGAGCTGCTGCCCGAGGTCGCCGCGGCCGCCGATGAGGTGGACCGCACGGGCGTTGTCGACCGCGTGGTCATCACCCGGCTCCACGACGCCGGCTACTTTGCCCTGCTGCAGCCGCCCGAACTCGGTGGCCTCGACGCCGACCCCGATATCTATCTGACGGCCACCCGCGAGTTGTCCTCGGCGTGCATGTCGACGGGCTGGCTTGCCGGTTGGCTGGCGGTCAACAACTGGGGGCTGTCGGTCCGCGACGTGCGGGTGCTGCAGGAGATCTGGGGTGTCGACCCGCGGGCCATGCTGTGCTCGTCCTATGCGCCCACCGGGCGCCTCGAGCGGGTGCCGGGCGGGTATCGGCTCAGCGGCCGGTGGGCGAGGTGCACGGGTGCGCCCTATGCGTCCTGGCTGAGCGCCGCGGCGTTGAAGGTCGGAGCCGACGGTGCGGCCCAGGACTTCATGGCGGTGCTGGTTCCGTGCAGTGACTACACGGTCGAGCCCACCTGGAATGGTCTGGGGCTGCGTGGAATCGGGGCCGATGACGTCGTCGTCGCGGATGCCTTCGTTCCGGAGCGCCGCGCCTTCAGCTGGCTGGACATGGTGTTCGATCCGGCAATGCCCGCGCTGCAGCGGTTGCCCCAACCGACGCTGTACACGCTAGCCGGGACGGTACCGCTGATCGGCGCGGCGCAATGCGTGCTCGATGCCCGCCTGAGTAGTCCTGCTTCGGTCCGCGCCGATATCGAACTGTCGATGATGCAGATCCGACGGAATGTCGCCGAGCAACTCGAATGTGTTCGTGCCGATAGGTATCCGGATTCAGAGCTGATGCTGCGCACCCGGCGTGATCAGGTGATGGCATCGGACCGTGCGATGCGTGCGGTCGGCGCGGTTGTCGATGATCCCGGCCCCGATGCCGACACCGCACTGCTGGAACGGGTCTGGCGAGATGTTCACACCGCGCGCATGCACGTGGCGAGCAATGTCGAACAGGTGCTCGCGGTGGTGGGGCGGCACACGGTGGGCATCGACGTCGACGACCTGATGTGGTGAGCCGCAATCACACCCAGGCGTCCGACGCCAGCGTGCGTAGCACCCGGGACAGCATGTCGTCGGTGACGGTCTCGACATCGGCGTGTTCGGTCACGGCCCTGCCGAGCCGCTCGGAGATGCCGTTGGCCGAGCGTGACAGGAAGGGCGCGACGCGTGCCAGGTGCTGCGCGGGCACGGCACCGGTGAGCGACAATCCGGCGATCTCGTTGCCCGGCAGCGTGATCGGGGCGGCGACGCTGGACAGGCCCACGGCCAGCTCTTGGTCGTCATAGGCGATGCCGCGCCGCGACCTGATCCTGGCCAGTTCCTGGTGCAGGGTGGGTAGATCGGCGATCGTCGCCGGGGTGCACTTGCGCAGCTGATTGCTCAGGGTCTTGTCGATGTCCTCGGCGCGCAGACGCGCAAGCATCGCCTTGCCGAGTGCGCTGGCATGTGCGGGCGTCCGGCCCCCGACGCGGGTCGGCATCGCGGCGCCACCGCCGCCGGCCACCTTGTCGAGATAGATGACATCGGCGGCGGCCAGCACACCGAGATGCACGATGAGCGCGGTATCGGCGTGCAGGCGTTCGAGAATCGGGGAGGCAATGCTGCGCAGCGGCGAATGGTCGATCGCGCCGGCGGCCGGCAGCGCGGAGGCGGCCAGTGAGTACCCCTCGGGGGCGTGCTGCAGCAGCCCGGCACCGTGCAACTGGTTGAGGATGCGGTGCGTCGAGGAGCGTGGCAGTCCGGTGCGGTCGGCCACCTGGTCCAGCCGCAGCACCGTGCCTGCCCGGTCGAAGGCGTTCACGATGAGTGCCACCCGCGCCACCATCGACGACGGGGGACCCGACGCATTGTCAGCCTGCGGCACGGCTTCACTGTAGCGAGCAGCGCTGCTGTCATGCCGAGATTCCCTGTCGCCGAATTCGACGACAGGGAATCCCGTTGCGGCGGGCAGGGTCAGCCGGCTCTGTTGGCCCCGGCCCTGGCCTTGGCTCGCGGTCCGTTGCCGGCCGAGGCCCTCTTCGGAGTGCTCGCGCCGCTGGACGCGGGCTTGGCCGTGCGCGGTGCCTTGGCGGTGCGCGGTGCCTTCTCTGGTGTGGTCGTCTTGGGCACGTCGACCGCCTCGACAGACTCGACCGATTCGGAATCCGTGGTGTCGGCGGCGACGGTCTCGGCCGGGGTCTTCACCTCGGCGACGGTCACGGCCTCGGCGGCGACGACCTCTGACTTCGGTGCGGAATCCTCTGCGGTGGAGTTGTTCTCGGCTGCAGGTGCTTTGGCCGTCTGTCGTGCTGCGGTGACCGTCTCGACCCCGACGGCAGGAGTGGCTTCCTCGGCCGCGGGTGCGGCGGCGGCGGATGCCGAGACGCTGGTGGTGCTCGGCTCGTTCTTCTTGGCCCATTCGGTGGCGAGTTTGTTGTTCACCGCGCCGGCGAACTTGGCGATCGAGACCACCGTGTCCGAGAAGCTCGCGGCGATCGCGGCGAGCACCTTGGCCGGGTTCAGTGTCGCGAAGGAGGCGACGACCTGCGTGACAGCACCGGACAACTGGCGCTGCAACGTCCGCAGCTGCAGACGCACCTCGGCAGCCAGTGTCGCGTCGGGACCGAACTTCTGGCCGTTCCAGTCGACGAGCTTCCATCCATCTGTCGGATTACCCTCGACCACAACATAATTGGTGTTGCTCAGCGGGGCGTACCGCAGCAGGTCCAGCTTCTGCTCCGTCGTCAGATTCGACGCGTTCATCATCGTCCAGAACATGATCGCCCCACCGTGGGAGAACACGACGGCGTTGCGGTCGCCGGCGTCGTAGATGTCCTGCAGCGAACCGTCCATGCGTGCGTCGAACTCATTGCCGTCGACCGAACCGGGGATGCGCAGATCGCGGTTGCCCTGCAGCGCCCATGCCAGGGGGTACCGGCCGTAGCCGTTGGCGGCCTCGCTCTCCGGGGTGCCCTCGAAGACGCCCGCCTCGATCTCGTGGACGCCGGGCAGCACCCGGATCGGCAGATGCAGATACTGCGACAGCGGACCGGCGGTCAGTTGGGTTCGCTGCATGGTCGAGGCGTAGACACCGTCGTAGTTGTTGACGCCCAGCTTGCCGACCACGGCCTGTGACTGTGCTTCACCCGTCGGCGTGAGCACGGGGCCGGGGGTCGAGGTGTCGATCAGACCGGAGGCGTTACCCGCCGACTGGCCATGGCGGACGAACGTCACTCGCATCAACTCGGCGGCCGCCGCGGGGATCGCGGCCCCGATGAGCATGGCCGATGCGATCAGCGCGACGCCGAGCAGCTTGCCGAGGCGTGACCAATACCCGCGGGTGGTGAGTGGTACGGACGCATCCTTCATGGAGGACTTCTTCCTGCCGGTGGAGTAGACAGCACACGGTCGCCCTCGGGGCCTACGCCCAACAAGGTGTGATCTCACTCACTGAGACCGCGGGGTGCCTTCCGGTATTACGGAAGCGTCGGCTGAATGGACACCAGGCGGAACGTGTCCGATGGCTCCTCGGGAGGCGCGAACCGCACTGTCAGGCTGTCGGCGGGAAAACGGGTGGCCAGATCGTTCAGAGTCCGGGGCAGGAACACGCGCGCCTTGGCGTTGCCGTACCAATTGGGATCGGAGGGGGAGACGTCGAGGCCACCCACCTGGTCGATCGAGGTGTCCCAGCTCTGAACAGGCTCCGGCCGAGCGTCTCCGAAACCCTCCGACTTCAGATACGCATCGCCCTGACCGGCGAGGGTCACCGCTTCGCCGCCGCCGACCGGTGTTCCGGTGATGGTGCCGTTGACGACATCGGCCGTCACCGAGGTCAGTCGCACGGTGCACACGTCATCGATGGCCGGCGCACAGAACGCCGGTAGCGGCGTGGCGTGTGCCGGTGCGGCGCCGAGCAGGGCCGAGCCCGCCAGTGTCGCGGCGACGGCCAGGATGCGAGGGTTCACACCTGTGAATCGGCGCCGGCTACGCCAGAGTTACAGCCGGACCCGGCGCAGGCTCGACGAGCAGACGCGAATAGCCCGCCAAACACGTGTTTGACAGGCCATTCGCGTCTGCTCGCGAGAGGGAGGTGTGTCCCGGCTCGTGCAGGGAAGTGACTAGGCGCTGCGGCGCATACCGCGCTTGAGCAGCAGCTCGCGCTCGGATTCGGACAGTCCGCCCCAGATGCCGTAGGGCTCGCCGACGGCGAGTGCGTGGGTGCGGCACTGGGTGATCACCGGGCAGGACCGGCAGAGTTCCTTGGCGCGCATCTCCCGCTGTGCGCGAGCGCGGCCACGTTCCCCGTC
>JBPPMV010000051.1:0-3136 GCA_051306235.1 Mycobacterium sp.
GTCACGAGGTGCTCATCTGAATGGCACAACCCGGTCGCGGTCAACCGGACCAGCACCTCATCGGGGCCGGGCGGATCCAACTCGACCTCCTCGACCTCCCACTTCTCTCCCAGGCCCCACAGCACTGCAGCGCGTGTCTTCATATGTGTCTCCTTAACATCGATGTTTCGGTCACAGTGGATTGATGATCCACGCCGGCGGAAGGTCAGTGCTGGGCGACTGGGGTGCGGACCACGATGCCGTCGAGAGCCGGGCCGACCTCGATCTGGCAGCCCAGTCGAGACGTCTCGTCGGCGCCTTCGCAGAATTCCAGCATGGACTTCTCGGTGGGCCCTACCGGCGGTAGTTTTTCGAACCAGTCGGCTTGAACGTGCACGTGGCAGGTGGCGCAGGCACACGCACCCCCGCAGTCACCGTCGATGCCCGGAATCAGGTTCGACACTGCGGCTTCCATCAGAGACTCGCCGTCGATCCCATCGACGGTTCTGGATGCTCCGTTGTGGTCTACGTAGGTGATCTTGGTCATCTCAGTCCTTTGCGGTAAAGGTCGACGACGGTCGCCGGCGTGGGGGTTAGATAGTGGGCGTGGGGGTTGGATGGTGGACGAGGACCGATTGGCTGAGTGGCGTTATCTCATCCGGCTCGCCGCATCAGGCGTTGATGCGCACGGGCAGGGACTCATAGCCCTTGATGAACGGCGACGTCACCCGGGTGGGGGCTCCAACGACCTCGATCTGCATCGGGTTGGGCCAACGCTTGAGCAGCTCCTCCCATACGATTCGCAACTGCAACTCGGCCAGGCGGTTGCCGACGCAGCGGTGAATCCCGAACCCGAATGACAGGTGATGACGTGGTCGGGCACGATCGATGATGAACGCATCCGGATTCTCGATGGCCTCCGGATCGCGGTTACCCGACACGTACCACATGACGACCTTGTCGCCCTTACGGATCGACTTCCCGCCGATCTCGGTGTCCGTCAAAGCGGTGCGGCGCATGTGAGACAGCGGCGTCTGCCAACGGATGATCTCGGGCACCATGGAATCGACCAGGGCAGGGTCGCCGCACACTTTGCGGTATTCATCGGGGAACTCGTTGAGAGCTACGACGCCGCCCGTCATCGAATTGCGGGTGGTATCGTTACCGCCGACGATCAGCAACAGGACGTTGCCGAGGAACTCTTCCGGAGTTTGGTGTCGGGTTGCCGGCGAATGCGCCATCATCGAGATGAGGTCGTTACGCGGTTCGGCGTTGACACGTTCATTCCACAGCCCTGTCATATAGGCGGCGCACTCAAGCAGTTCGCCCATCCGCTCTTCCTCGGACTCGATCAAGCCGGCCCCGGTAATGGCCGTCGTCACATCCGACCAGTGTGTCAACTTGGCGCGGTCCTCCCAGGGAAAGTCGAACAAGGTCGCCAACATCTGCGTGGTCAAGTTGACCGAGACAGTGCGGACCCAGTCGAAGGTCTCGTTCAGAGGCAAACTGTCCAGCAAGCTCGCGGTGCGCTCACGGATGACCGACTCCATCTTGGCGAGGTTCTCCGGTGCGACGATCGGACTGACCGCCAAGCGCTGCGCATCGTGTTTTGGGGGGTCCATCGCGATGAACATCGGCAGGCTCGCGGCCTTGTTGTCGTCCATGATCGTGATTCCGCCGAACTTCGCCTCCGAGGAGAAGATCTCCGGCGCGGTATCTACTTGCATAATGTCCGCGAACTTCGTAATCGACCAATACGGGCCGAACATGCTGTCCTTGCAGAAGTGGACCGGATCCTCGTCCCTTAGCCGCTTGAAATACGGCTGCCACGTGTAGTCGCGGTACAGCTCCGGATTGCTGACGTCGATATCCTCTAGAGCGACCGCATAAGCAGCTCCCGAATCGGGCGCGCTGACTACCACAGAAGTCTTGTTCATTGTTGCTCCTCATGTCGATGACCCGGTCCGCGTGGAGGCGACAAACGCAGCGGCCGGTCTTCGCCGGCGTTCCACCGTTCGGACAAGTGGGGCACAACCGTTCGTCGTCGAGTAGCCCACCGTTGGTGTGCTACGCCACATTCAGCCTACGTATGTGGCAAGCATCATCGCGCGGGGCATTCGTGCCATCTCTGGCCCATATAGGCCAACCGCCCGCACGTCGCGTGTCGTCCGCGTGTGAGGATCCTGCCGCCACCTGGCAGCCGATCGAATATCCGGTGATCGCGAGCTCAGCTGAGAGGAATCACAACCCGGGCCAGCAGGCCGCCCCCCTCGCGGGGCTCCAGCGCGAATGTGCCGCTCAGGGCGCTCACCAGCTGCTCGACGATCCACAACCCCAGCCCCTCCGACGAAGTGCGCGCGTCGGAGCCGGCACCTCCACGAATCGCCGACGGGTCCCCGGTGGACAGAAGCCCGGGGCCGCGATCGCCCACCACGAGCGTCAGCGAGTACTGGGTGCAGGCAATGCTGAGATCGACCACCCGGGTGCTCCCGTGACAACGGGCGTTTTCCAACAGGTTCGTCATGATTCGGCGCACGCGGTGCTCGTCGCAGTAGATCACCGCACCCGGCGGTTCGATGGAGACCATACTATGCTCCGCCGGTACGCCCGCTGCAGTCAACGATGCTTGCGCCAGATCCCGCACGACGGTCCGACGGATTCTTGGAAGTCCCCGCGGATTGCCCGTCTGGATGGCCAGGTCGGCGAGGCCGTCGAGCATGTCCGTGAGGTGGCGGGCGTGCGCCGCCACCAAGTTGATTGCCTCGTCCTTACCCCCGGCGTCCAATCGGCCGGGCACAGTCAGTGATCGCGCCAGCGCCGCCAAGGATGACACCGGCGTACGAAACTCATGTAATACCACCCGCAGACCCTCTTCGCGCACCCGCTGCGCCTCGAGCAGGCGCGCCCGCAGATCCCTTTCCTCGGCAGCCTCGGCATGCTCTGCCATCACCTCGGCCTTGGCGCGTACGGTGCGCTCGTGCTCACGGTCCAGCATCCGTCGCAAAGATCCGGTCAACACGGCAAACGCAACGAAGTAGCAGCACCACCACACGGCGACCTCGATCCGGTGATGCCGAGGAATGTCTGGGCGGCTCACGGCCAGCGTCACCGCAGCGAACACCGCGCCCGTGGCAAGGGCCGCGAGGATCGCGGGCGT
>JBPPMV010000052.1:0-2552 GCA_051306235.1 Mycobacterium sp.
CATTGGTTTCTGCCCACCTACGGCGACAGCCGACTGATCGTCGGTGGTGGCCACGGCACCCCGGCCGGGGCTGCCGGCGGTGACCGCGAGGCGTCCATCGACTACCTGGCGTCGATCGTGCGGGCCGCAGAACGGTTCGGCTTCACCGGTGCTCTCATCCCCACCGGCGCCTGGTGCGAGGACGCGTTCATCACCGCCGCTTTGCTCGCGCGGGAAACCACCTCACTGGCCTTCCTGGTGGCGTTCCGCCCGGGCCTGGTGAGCCCCACCCTGTCGGCGCAGATGGCCGCCACCTTCGCCCGACACGCCCCGGGCCGCATCCTGCTCAATGTGGTGGTCGGCGGTGAGGCGCACGAGCAGCGCTCGTTCGGCGACCACCTGGACAAGGACGCCCGATACGCCCGGGCCGATGAGTTCCTCGACGTCGTGCGCCGCCTCTTCGCCGGCGAAACCGTCAGCCTCGACGGCCAGTACGTGAAGGTCGAGGAGGCCAAGCTGGCGGTCCCGCCGAGCCCGGTACCGCCGCTGTACTTCGGTGGCAGCTCGAAGGCCGCAGGCCCGGTCGCGGCCCGGCACTCCGATGTCTACCTGACCTGGGGCGAGCCGCCGGCGGCGGTCGCCGAGAAGATCGCCTGGATCCGCAGGGAGGCCGATGCGCAGGGACGCAAGCCGCGCTTCGGCATTCGGCTGCACACCATCTCGCGGGACACCTCCGAGGAGGCGTGGGCGCAGGCCGACAAGCTGATCGAGGCACTGGACGAGGAGACGGTACAGGCCGCGCAGACCGGACTGGCGCGCAGCCAGTCCGAGGGTCAGAAGCGGATGCTGGCCCTGCATGAGACCAGCCGCTCCGACGGAACCTGGAGCGACGCACGCAGTTTGGAGATCGCTCCGAACCTGTGGTCCGGTGTGGGGCTGGTTCGCGGCGGGGCGGGCACCGCGCTGGTCGGCAGCCACGCCGAGGTGGCCGATCGCATCGCCGAGTACGCCGAGATCGGTATCGACGAGTTCATCTTCTCCGGGTACCCGCACCTGGAGGAGCTGTTCTGGTTCGGCGAGGGCGTGGTCCCGGTGCTTCGGGAACGGGGCCTGTTCAACATCGGCGCGAGTGACGCCCCGAACGTCTCGATCCCGTTCGTCGGGTCAGCGCGCTAACCGCACAGGCACGTCGGCGTAATCTCGCCGCAATCCGTGCGTGGTTTCCTCTCATCAGACGCTGTTTCATGAGAGAGATCACGATGGAGGTTTTGTGACCAGTACGACCACGCCCATCTTTCAGGTGACATCCGGCTTCTGGGAGACACTTCCGCAGATGCCGTTGGAGCAATACCCGGGTACCAAAGGGTTCATCGACGACGTCTACGCCAACCCCGAGGGTGTACCGATGTGCTCGGGGTACTTCGAACTGCGCAATACCGATGCGCCGCTGGATTATTTCTACGCCTATGACGAGATGAAGGTCGTCCTCGAAGGCGAGTTCCGGCTGGAGAACCCGGACACCGGCCAGGTGCAGATCGCCAAGGCCAAGGACGCCATCTTCTTCCCGAAGGGCTCGCGCATCCTGTTCTCCACCCCGGATCGTGCGCTGGCGTTCTACGTCGGCTACCGGTCGTTCGCGCCCTGATCCCGCTGCCGGACAGCATGATCGAACGTTTCCGGGTGGCGCCCGGGTCGGTCACCGCGCTGACGGTCACCGGTGGCGACCGCTTCGAGGTGATCGACCGGCACGGCCGCCAACCGGCCGAGTTGACGGTGCTCGCCGACGATCCACGTGCGGTCACCGGGTCCGCACCGGACGCACCAGCCACCGTGCTGCGCGGCCTCGAAGCCGGCCCCGACGAGAACGGTTATGCCGCCGGACGCATCCTGGCGCTGCTCTCGCGGCACATCGGGCAGGACGAGGCGCGGGCCATCCGGCTGTTCGGGAGTGACTCCGCCGCCGGTACCCGGGCCGGTTTCACCGTCGACGGTGACGCCGTCGTCCTCATCGCCGCACCCGCAGCACCGATGAATCTGGCCGGTACCGAACCGAATCCGCCCTCGGAGGTGTTGGTCGAGGTGCACCGGGCGAATCCGGTGCGTGCCGAGCACCGCGAACTGCCCGCGCCGCTGGCCGAGCCGTTGTGGGATATGCGGATCGACTCCTCGACGGCGTCGTCGTATGAGATCCGGGCAGGGCAGTTCATCCAGATCATCGATGTGCAGGGCCGGCAGTGCTCGGACTTCCTGGCCTTCGACGCCCGCGGGCTCGATGCCGGCCACGAATACGGACTCGATGCCACCACCACCCGCACCATCGGCGGGGGCGCCTATCCACAGCCCGGCCTGTCCGGCAAGTTCTTCGACGGCCGGGCCCATCCCCTGGTCGAGGTGGTCCGCGACACCGTGGGCCGCCACGACACCTTCGCACTGGCCTGCACCGCCAAGTACTACGCCGATTTCGGCTACCCGGGGCATGTCAACTGCACCGACAACTTCAATGCCACCCTGTCGCGGTTCGGGGTGGCCCCGCGGTCGGGCTGGCCCGCACTGAACCTGTTCTACAACACCAC
>JBPPMV010000053.1:0-6825 GCA_051306235.1 Mycobacterium sp.
CATCGGCGGACACCAGGCTCTGCACCCGCCAGCTGGTGCCGATCAGCGGCCGATCGGGATCCACCGCTTCCTTGTCGCGCAGCGTGACCGTTGCCGTCGGTGTGGTCAGGGTGAGGTCATCACCGCTGAGCGCCCACGCCGGGCGCGCCTCCAGCAGGCGCGCCATCCACGCGTCGGCATCGGCGAACGGCGGCGGGCAGCCCATCATCGTGGTCGCCAGTGCGGTCGTCGTCAGATATCCCTCGGCCAGATCGGCCGCCCCGGACCCGCGATTACAGCCGGCGTACGCCGAGACCCGCCCGTCGGCGAAGCTCAGCGTCAGTGGTCCGCCGCCGGGAATGGGCTCGCCCTGCACCGCCACCGACACGAACGTGCGGCCTTGGAGGGTGGGGTCCTCGGCGGTGGCGGTGCCCGCACAGCCTGCCGTGAACAACGCGGTCAGGACACCGAGGACGACAGCAGGGATCAGGCGCATGGCTCCACGGTACGTCGGCGGCGGATGGCGATCACGCCACCGGCGATGACGAGAGCCGAACCGAGATAACCGAACAGCGTCGGTGGGTGGTCCCAGACGAGCCAGTCGATCAACGCGGTGAACACGATGACGGAGTAGATGAACGGACCGACCTTCTCCGCCGAGGCGTAGCGGTAGGCCACCACGATGAGGGCCTGCGAGAGCAGCTGCGCGAAGCCGAGGCCGAGCAACCATCCCCATGCCGCGGCCGGGATGGGCGCCCGGTCGAGCACGGCGATCGGAATCGACATCAGCGTCGCGAGCAGGAAGTAGTAGAACAGGACCCGGGTGATGGGCTCGGTCGCGCCGAGCCAGCGCACCGACATCATCGCCACGGCGAGCAGGAGTGCGCCTGCGAGAGCGGCCATCTCGCCGATATGGAAGCTACGACTCTGGGGTTGCAGGACGAGCAGCACGCCCACGAACCCGATACCGGCGCCCACCAGGGTGCGCCCGGCGACCCGTTGGCGGGTGACCACCCAGGCGATCAGGGGCATCCAGAGCGGGGCGCTGTAGGTGAGCAGGGTCGCGTTGGCCAGCGGGATCTGGGTGATGGCGAAGAACAGGGCGTACCAGCACGCGGTGCCGGTGGCCGCGCGCAGCACGTGCAGACCGGCCCTGCTGGTGCGCAGCCCCGACCGACCGCCGCGCAGCGCCACCGGCACGATGAAGAGCAGACAGATCGCGTTCTGGAAGAGCAGCAGCACCCCGGTCGAGGTGTACTGGCCCGCCACCTTGGCCAGCGTGCCGACCAATGCGACGCAGAAGAAGGCCGCGGTGGTGAGAGCGGCACCCGCGGCGAGGTTCTCGGGTCGGCGACCCGCGCCGGTCCCGGTCACCGGCCCGCGTCCGCGAGCGCCTCCTCGACATCGGCCTGGGTCTCCGCCAGAAAAGTCTGCAGTTCCTCACCGACCATGAATGTCGTGGTGAACTGGCTGCGCTGCGCGATCTGCTGCCAGGCGGACGACGCCACCATCCGCTCGAGTGCCTGCTGCCAGTACGTGACGGCGAACGACGGCATGTCCGGCGGGCCGTAGAGACCCCGCCAGTTCGACAGGGTCACATCGAATCCCTGCTCCCGCGCGGTGGGCACGTCCAGGCCCGGCAGCCGTTCCTCGGCGAGCACACCGAGTCCCCGGAGATCGTTGGCGGCGAGCAGATCGACGAACTCACTGACACCGCCGATCGCCACGTCGACGGCGTCCTCGCGCAGCGCGGTGATCTGATCGCCGCCACCTTCGAAGGTGACATAGCCGATCGTCGACGGATCACCGCCGGCGGCCGATACGAGCAGATCGAACGGCGCCTGATCATCGTTGGCGGCACCGACGGCGACGCTGCCCGGATCGGACGCGATCGCCGTCAGCACCTCGGTCAGGTTGCGCATCGGGGAGTCGGGGCCGGTGACGACGACGAAGTACTCGGTCATCAACCGGGCGATCATCGTGACATCGGCGTAGCCGTACTCGGATTGGCCGCGAAGCTCGTTCATCATGATCGAGAGCGAGGTGACCGAGATCTGGTCATCGTCACCACGGTGCTGCTCCACCATCGTGGCCAGGAAATCGGCCCCGCTGGCACCCGGGCGGTTCTGGATCGGAAGTGGCACCTCGACGATCTCATCCTTCTGCAGCGCCTCGACGACCGCGCGGATGGTCAGGTCGAAACCACTGCCGGGGTTGGCCCCGGCGGTCATGGTGACCGGACCCGAGGGGTATTGCGGCTCTTGGGAATCCTGGCATCCGGACAGCGCGATGACGGCGGCCACCGCCCCGGCTGCGATGGATCGAATCTTCACAGTGGTGCTCTCCCTCGGGCATTCATGCGGTTGGTCTCGCGCTCCAGGATGGTGTTGAGCAGTCGCGGCGCCACCACGTCGAGTGCGCGCAGCGCGAGTGCCTTGCGCGGGGCGATGCGGATCGGCCGCGTCCTGGCCGCGGTCACCAGCCAGCCGGCGGCCTCATCGGCGGTCAGGGCGGCGATACCGTCATAGGCGCGGGTCGGCGCGATCATCGGCGTTGCCACCAGCGGGTAGTAGACGGTGGTGGAGTGCACCCCCGCGTGCCCCCACTCGGTGTCGATGACACGGCTCACCGCGCTCAACGCGGCCTTGGATGCGTTGTAGGCGGCGAACATCGGCGAGGATTCCGGGAGTACCCGCCAGGTGGCGATGTTGATGATGTGCCCATCGCCGCGCGCGATCATGCCGGGCACGACACCCCGGATGAGACGCAGCGGTGCGTAGTAGTTCAGCGCCATGACGCGTTCGATGTCATGCCAACGGTCCAGTGATTCGAGCAGCGGTCTGCGGATGGACCGGGCCGCGTTGTTGATCAGGATGTCCACCGGGCCCACGGCCGCCACCAAACTGTCGACCTGCTCGAGATCGGACAGGTCGGCGGGGAAGGCCATTGCGTTGCCACCGCGCTCGGCGATCTGTGCGATGACGTCGGCCAACAGGTTCTCCCGGCGGGCGACGGCGATGATCGTCGCGCCCTCGGCGGCGAGTTTTCGCGCGGCGACCGCGCCGATACCCGAGGACGCCCCGGTGAGCAGGATTCGTTTACCGCGCAGATCCACGGGTCGGCGTTCGGGCCAGCGCGGCATGGGACGCATCCCCGCCAGTCGCAGCGCCCGTTTGACGTTCGGGATCACCACTCACCCGGTTCGCCGCCGCCATGCGCTGCCGTCATCGAGATGTCCGATCTGCTGCGGCGGGTGATGCGCACACAGTAGAGGAGGCGTAGCCGGCGGGGAGCCGGATGCCTCGATGTCGCGCCCAGTAGGCTGCCAGCCATGCGAGTTGCAGTACTGGGCGCCAAGGGCAAGGTCGGCGCCACCATGGTCAAGGCCGTGCAGGATGCCGCGGATCTGGAATTGTCGGCGCAGGTCGATGCCGGTGATCCGCTGACGCTGCTCACCGACAGCGGTACCGAGGCGGTCATCGACTTCACCCATCCCGATGTGGTGATGGACAACCTGAACTTCTTGATCGACAACGGTATTCACGCGGTGGTGGGTACCACCGGCTTCACCGAGGCGCGCATCACCCAGGTTGAGCAATGGCTGTCCGCCAGACCCGAGGTGGCGGTGCTGATTGCGCCGAACTTCGCCATCGGCGCCGTGCTGAGCATGCACTTCGCCAAGCAGGCGGCCCGGCACTTCGAGTCCGTCGAGGTCATCGAGCTGCACCACCCGCACAAGGCCGACGCCCCGTCGGGTACCGCGGCACGCACTGCGAAACTCATTGCCGAGGCACGAAAAGGTCTGCCGCTCAGCCCCGATGCCACCAGCACCGGCCTCGACGGCGCCCGCGGAGCCGACGTCGACGGCATTCGGGTGCATTCGATCCGGCTGGCCGGACTGATCGCCCATCAGGAAGTGCTGTTCGGCACGCAGGGCGAGACGCTGACCATCCGGCACGACAGCCTGGACCGCACCTCATTCGTCCCCGGGGTGCTGCTCGGGGTCCGCAAGGTCGCCGAACGGCCCGGCCTCACCATCGGGATTGAGCCCCTGCTCGACCTGTCATGAACGACGGCGCGCGCACACTGCGTATCCAATTGCTGATCGGGTTCATGTGCGTTGCGCTGCTCGTGTATTTCGTCATGCTGGGCCGTACCGCCCTGGCGCTGATCGCCTCCGGTGAGCCCGCCCCGATCGGTCTGGGCGTGGCCCTGCTGGTCCTGCCGGTCATCGGTTTGTGGGCGATGCTGGCCACGCTGCGCGCGGGCTTGGCGCATCAGCGGCTGGTCAGGCTGGCGCGGGAGGCCGATATGGACCTCGATGTCAGCGATCTGCCGCGCCGGCCGTCGGGGCGGATCGAGCGCGACGCCGCCGATGCGCTGTTCGAGAAGACCCGCGACGAACTGGAAGCGGACCGGGACAACTGGGTGCGCTGGTACCGATTGGCCCGGGCCTACGATTACGCCGGCGACCGCACCCGGGCGCGCGAAACCATCCGGACCGCCGTGGAAATGGAACGGGCCGGGCGCAAGTGAAGCTGCTCGTCGTCCATCACACGCCGTCACCGCACTGTCATGAGATGTTCGAGGCGGTGCTCGCCGGTGCGACCGATCCCGATATCGAGGGTATCGAGGTGGTACGCCGCCCGGCACTGACCGTCTCGGCGGCCGAGATGCTGGAGGCCGACGGGTACCTGCTGGGCACCCCGGCCAATCTCGGTTACATCAGCGGCGCCCTCAAACACGCCTTCGATCAGAGCTACTACCAGTTGCTCGACAGCACCCGCGGCCGTCCGTTCGGGTTGTATCTGCACGGTAACGAGGGGACCGAGGGCGCCGAGCGTGCGGTCGAGGCCATCACCACCGGGCTGGGCTGGGTGAAAGCTGCCGATTACGTGGTGGTTTCGGGTAAGCCGGCGAAGGCCGACCTGGAAGCGTGCTGGAATCTCGGCGCGACGGTGGCGGCTCAATTGATGCAGTGATGGTGACCCCGGTGGCACACTTGGCCGCACGCTGACGCAGCAAGGAGAAACGATGCCTGGAATCGCCGAAATCGCACTTGGTGCGGCCCCGATCGCCGGTGGTGCGCTACTCGGTATCGCGGCCGGCGCGTTCAAGGGTCCGGATATCCGCGCCTCGATCAAAGACGATATGGAACTGCTCAAAGGGATTCCCGAAGCGGACGTGGAGCGCCGTGCTGCACTGCAGCGGTCCATCGACCTGCGCATCGACGATATCGTCGCCTCGGTCGAGAAGAGCCGCGAGATCCGGGAGGCCGCGGCCTCCTATACGGGTAACTGGCGCGATATCGTCGTATTCGTCTGCACGGTGTTGTTCGCGATCGTGTGGTGGAACGTCAGTCACGCACGCAGCAACTGGCTGGTGATGTTCATCCTGCTGATCGTGCTGTCGGCAGTCGCCGCTGTGTACGCCTGCCGCGGCATCTTCCGGGCGCTCGCCACGTTCCTGCATGGGCGTCGGGACAAGCAGTGATGCTCAGCTGAGCGCGGTGCCGAATACCTGACCCATCGCGTCCCAATGCTGCCGGGCCGCCGCCTCGTCATACGGGCCGTTATCCGGCACCGCGAAACCGTGTGCGGCGGAATAGAACTCGATGGTGTGCTCGACGCCGGCCTCGGTCAGCGCCTGCTCCAGGATCAGGGAGTGTTCGACGGTGAACGAGGCGTCGTCGAGCGCGCCGCCGACGTAGACGGTGGCCGTGATCTGGTCCGCCGACAGGTGTGGGCTGTCGGCCTCCTCGGTGACCAGCCCGCCGCCGTGGAACGACATCGCCGCCGCCACCCGTTCGGGCACCCGCCCCGCGACGACGATCGACGTCCGGCCGCCCATGCAGTAGCCCGTCGTGCCGAACTTCTCGCCGGTGACGTCGGGCCGCGCCTGCAGGTAGTCGAAGAACGAGGTCGCGTCGGCGGCCATGATGTCCGGGGTGACCTTGGAGATCATCCCGAACAGCCGCTTGCGTTCGTCCTGATCGGCGAACACGGTGCCCATATCGAACGGCGCCCATCCGGCATCCCGGTAGTACACGTCGGGCACCAGCACGACGAACCCGTAACCGGCCAGTTCGGCGGCCATATCGTCGAAGGTCGCCCGGGCCCCGCCGGCGTCGGGGTACATCACCACCGCGGGCCAGGGCCCGTCCCCGTCGGGCGTCGCGACGGTGACCCGGCAGGTGCCATCGGCGGTGGTGATGGTGTCGGAGGTGATCGGCATAGGTCCGTTCTACCCCACGGCCTTGATATGGCTACGCAATGTCAGGCTGACAGCGTCGCCATGGATATATGTGCACGGCGAGGCTGTCAGGGCGACATTGCGAACGAGCGACCATCGTTCTACTAAGCTGGGCGCGTGCCCATTGCGACGCCCTATGAGGATCTGCTGCGCCTGGTCATGGCCCAGGGGACACCGAAATCCGATCGCACCGGCACCGGCACCCGCAGCGTGTTCGGTCACCAGCTGCGTTATGACCTGGCCGCCGGTTTCCCGCTGATCACCACCAAGAAGGTGCACACCAAGTCCATCGTCTACGAGCTGCTCTGGTTTCTGCGGGGCGACTCCAATGTGCGCTGGCTGCAAGACCACGGCGTCACCATCTGGGACGAGTGGGCTTCTGACACAGGTGATCTGGGTCCGGTGTACGGGGTGCAGTGGCGGTCCTGGCCGACGCCCTCGGGTGAGCACATCGATCAGATCGCCAATGCGCTCGAGCTGCTGACCCGCGACCCCGACAGTCGGCGCAATATCGTCTCGGCCTGGAATGTTGGGGAGATCCCGCAGATGGCGCTGCCACCGTGCCACGCGTTCTTCCAGTTCTATGTCGCCGAC
>JBPPMV010000054.1:0-12406 GCA_051306235.1 Mycobacterium sp.
GACGGTGCAGGGCGCCTCGGCGGCGGTACAGGGCATCGAGGCCGGCATCCGCGGTGACATCGGGGTGCGGTCCCTGCAGGAGCTGCACAGCCAGCTGGGGAACGGCCGGCCGTGACGAGCTTCGGGGCGCGTCTGGCCGATGCGGTCGCCGCCCGCGGCCCGCTGTGCCCGGGTATCGACCCGCACCCCGAGCTGCTGACCTCCTGGGGTCTGCCCGTGAATGTCTCGGGCCTGCAGGCATTCAGCGAGATCTGCGTCGAGGCGCTGGCCGATTTCGCCATCGTCAAACCGCAGGTGGCCTTCTTCGAGGCGTACGGGTCGGCGGGTTTCGCGGTGCTGGAGCAGACCATCACGGCATTGCAGGGTGCCGGTGTGCTGGTGCTGGCCGATGCCAAGCGCGGCGATATCGGCTCGACGATGGCCGCCTACGCTCAGGCCTGGGTGGGGGAGTCGCCGCTGACCGTCGATGCGGTCACCGCGTCGCCGTACCTGGGTTTCGAATCGTTGCGCCCGCTGCTCGACGTCGCCGCCGCCCACGGCCGGGGCGTGTTCGTGCTGGCGGCGACGTCGAATCCGGAGGGAGCCGGCGTGCAGCGGGCGACCGCGGACGGGCGGACCGTCGCACAGTCCATCGTGGATGCGACGGCCGCCGAGAATGCCGCTACCGCAACGGGTTCGGTCGGCGTGGTGGTCGGCGCGACGTTGGCGGAGTTACCGGATCTGGCGGCGCTCGGTGGTCCGGTGCTGGCCCCCGGGGTGGGAGCGCAGGGTGGGCGGCCCGAGGATCTGGGCCGGTTGGGCAGCCGGGTGCTGCCCGCGGTATCCCGCGAGATCCTTCGCGCCGGGCCCGATGTGGGTGCGCTGCGGGCCGCAGCGGAGGCGCTGCGCGATCAGGTCGCCTACCTGGCCTGACCCGCCCGGCGCAGCACCAGGAACATCGCGGTGAGCAACCCGGCGACGGCGGCCATGATCAGCAACGCGCCGGTGAGGTCGCCACGATCCCTGGTGCGCACGATGACCTGCTGATAGGTCGTGTCCGTATCGGCCTGGGTGAACACATAGTCGTGATCGATCTGCGCCGGTTCGCCGATGAAATCGGTCCAGCTGGTCAGGAACGCACCGGATTCGGTATAGGGCGCGAGCGCCTCGGACACCTGCGCGGTGTCCAGGCGCCCCGCGTAGCGCAACGTCGGCGCGCTGCCGGGGATCGGTACGACGCTCGGCTCCATCCGGTGTTCGGCGAGGACGGACAGTTCCACCGACTGCGGCACCGTCGCCGACCGTGACAACCGCATCGGGTACACGACCGTGTCCGAGGCGAAGGTCAGTCGCAGCGGCTGTAGCGCCCCGGTCAGCGTCGCACCGGACTCGGGGGCGAGCTGGATGGCCACGATCTCCCACCCCTGCTCCACATACGGCGCGAGGTTCTCGTCGAGCCGGGCGGGCTGCGGGAACCCGTGGTCACCCAGCCAGGCCGCCAGCGCCGCCGTGCTGTCACCGGTCAGCCTGGTCACCTCGAAGGGGCCGATCCGCTGCGTCGCGAGCACGCTGACTCCGCCCGGAGGGCGGGC
The DNA here is from genome assembly GCA_051306235.1 of Mycobacterium sp. Taxonomy (GTDB): domain Bacteria; phylum Actinomycetota; class Actinomycetes; order Mycobacteriales; family Mycobacteriaceae; genus Mycobacterium. Next base: position 1,572 of record JBPPMV010000054.1, read on the forward strand.
ACCCGATGCCTCCGGCGCGCCGCCGGCGCTCCCATCGAGCCAGCTGAAGGTCGGCCACCAGTTGTCGCGGTACTCGACCCGTGGCGCCGTCAGCGCGGCGAGGTCGTCGAACACCGCGTTGTCGCCGAGGGTCACCCGGGCGGCCGACGGTACCGGCATCACCCAGGCGGCGCGGTCCGAACTTCCGCTGACGCCGAAGGACATCAGGATGTCCTCGGTGCTGCCGTCCCAGGCGATCAGGGCGCGCTCGTCGACGACGGCTGCGCCGGCCCGGTCGGGGATGTAGGCGCCGCAACCGCACGCCCACGCCGGAGCGGCGATGCTGGTCGTCAGGGCCGCGAGCAGCAGCACGAGCACAGCGCAGATCGACCGGTACGCACCTGGCATCGCCCGACCATACCGGCCCTGTCGGGCCCCGTCAGGACGTTGCTCAGAGCGCGCCCAATTTCGTCAGCCGCGGCATCTTACTCCTCAGTAGCCTTTTATTGTTTAGGCAAGCTAGACGCCCGGGAGGGGCGTCCGTCGCCTCGGGTCTGCGCACGGCCGCCGACACGCCCGACACGCCATGACCAGCGAAAATTTCTCATTCGGCCGCCAGAAATCGGGTTTCAGCGAACTCGTGGCCGGACGGCGAAACCACCGCGGACCTGCCGAGGAGCTGAAAACCCTTGATATGCAGGGAGATCAGGAACAGGGGCGGTGGCAAAGGTGCTCCGACCCCAAAATCGGTCAACGCATGGCTACGCCGTACACGCTGGCCTTTTGCCCCCATAACCCGGGGGTGGGGTTAGCTTTCGTCAGGATGCGTGGGTACGGTCGTCGTCGCTGGCTGGTTATGTGATCCAGCCGTGATGAAACATCAGATGGCGAGAATCGGAGGAACCCCGTGGCCCTTCCCCAGTTGACCGACGAGCAGCGCGCGGCAGCGTTGCAGAAGGCTGCCGCCGCACGTCGAGCGCGGGCCGAGCTCAAAGATCGGCTGAAGCGTGGCGGCACCAACCTGCAGCAGGTCCTCAAGGATGCAGAATCCGACGAGGTCCTGGGCAAGATGAAGGTTTCCGCATTGCTGGAAGCCCTTCCCAAGGTTGGCAAGGTCAAAGCTCAGGAGATCATGACCGAACTGGAGATCGCTCCGACCCGCCGCCTGCGCGGCCTCGGCGATCGTCAGCGCAAGGCCCTGCTGGAGAAGTTCGACTTCACCAGCGACTAGGTAATACGTGAACACCGGCCGAGGGGCCGGACGGTCATGACGCATGTCGTCGTGCTGTCCGGTCCCTCAGCTGTCGGTAAGTCCACCGTCGTGCGTTGTCTGCGCGACCGGATCCCCGACCTGCACTTCAGCGTGTCTGTCACGACACGTGCGCCGCGACCCGGTGAGGTCGACGGCGTGGACTACACCTTCGTCTCGGCCGACCAGTTCCAGCGCCTCATCGATGAGGGCGAACTGCTCGAATGGGCCGATATCCACGGCGGACTGCACCGCTCCGGAACGCCCGCCGCGCCGGTACGCGCCGCCACCGGCGACGGTGTGCCGGTGCTCATCGAGGTTGATCTCGCCGGCGCCCGCGCCGTGAAGGCCGCGATGCCGGAGGTCACCACCGTGTTCCTCGCCCCGCCCAGTTGGGCGGTGCTGGAGCAGCGACTGGTCGGCCGCGGGACCGAGAGCCCGGAGGTTCAGGCCCGTCGGCTGAGCACCGCCCGCGAGGAATTGGCCGCCCAGGAGGACTTCGACGTGGTGGTGGTCAACACGCAATTGGAGTCCGCGTGCGCAGAATTGGTATCCTTGCTGGTGGCTCGTTGACCGGTCTGGTCCGCAGGCATCCTCAGACACACCAACTGCATCATTCTTAACGCCGAATATTTGATTACAGCCGGGAGAAACTTCGTGAGCTCGCCTGTCGAGAACCTCGACGCCGCCAACGCATACGACACGCCACTGGGCATCACCAACCCGCCCATCGATGAACTGCTCGACCGCGCGTCGAGCAAGTATGCGCTGGTCATCTACGCCGCCAAGCGTGCGCGCCAGATCAACGACTACTACAACCAGCTCGGCGACGGCATCCTCGAATACGTCGGCCCGCTGGTCGAGCCGGGTCTGCAGGAGAAGCCGCTCTCGATCGCGATGCGCGAGATTCACGCCGACCTGCTCGAGCACACCGAGGGCGATCACTCAGCCTGACCTGTGAGCCTCGCGGCCGAAGGGCGGATATGACCGACCGGAAACGGATCATCGTCGGTGTGGCCGGGGGCATCGCCGCCTACAAGGCGTGCACCCTGGTCCGTCAACTCACCGAGGCGGGCCATGAGGTTCGGGTCATCCCGACCGAATCTGCGCTGAAGTTCGTCGGCGCCGCGACCTTCGAAGCGTTGTCCGGTCACCGAGTGCAGACCGGCGTGTTCGAGAACGTCGACGAGGTGCCCCATGTCCGGCTCGGCCAGGAGGCCGATCTGGTGGTCGTCGCGCCCGCGACGGCTGATCTGCTGGCCCGCGCAGTCGCGGGCCGCGCCGATGATCTGCTGACCGCGACACTGCTGACCGCGCGCTGTCCGGTGCTGTTCGCGCCGGCCATGCACACCGAGATGTGGTTCCACCCGGCCACCGTGTCGAACGTGGCCACCCTGCGCCGTCGTGGTGCCATCGTGCTCGAACCCGCCTCCGGACGCCTCACCGGCGCCGACACCGGGCCGGGCAGGCTGCCCGAGGCCGAGGAGATCACCACGCTGGCCCGGCTGCTGCTGGAACGCGCCGACGCGCTGCCCTATGACATGGCGGGCGTCAAGGTGCTGGTCACCGCGGGCGGGACCCGTGAGCCGCTGGATCCGGTGCGCTTCATCGGCAACCGGAGTTCGGGTAAGCAGGGGTATGCGGTGGCGCGGGTGATGGCCCAACGCGGCGCCGAGGTCACCCTGATCGCCGGTAACACCGCTGGGCTGGTGGATCCGGCCGGGGTCGAGGTCGTGCACATCGGTTCGGCCGGTCAACTCGGCGATGCGGTGACCAAACTCGCCCCCGAGGCCAACGTGCTGGTGATGGCCGCTGCGGTCGCCGACTTTCGGCCCGCCACGGTGGCCACGGCCAAGATCAAGAAGACCGCCGACGAGAAGGACGACCCCTCGGTCGAGCTGGTCCGTAATGACGATGTGCTGGCCGGTGCGGTGCGTGCCCGCACGGACGGCCAACTACCCAATATGCGGGCGATCGTCGGATTCGCCGCCGAAACCGGCGACGCGAACGGCGATGTGCTGTTCCATGGCCGGGCCAAGCTCACCCGCAAGGGCTGCGAATTGTTGGTCGTCAATGCCGTGGGAGAAGGCAAGGCCTTCGAGGTCGATCACAACGACGGCTGGATACTGGCTGCCGATGGAACCGAGACCGCTTTGGAGCACGGTTCGAAGACTCTGATGGCCAGCCGTATCGTGGACGCGATCGGAGCACTCCTAGCGGAGTGAGACCGGCGTGCGGGTAACTGTTGCGTCAATCGGGTTTACACGGTTGGCTGCCAATGAGCACATCAATGATTCGTCTATCTAACTAATGGAGGATGCCACGTGAGCGCAGGTCGGCTGTTTACCAGTGAGTCGGTCACCGAAGGACACCCCGACAAAATCTGTGATGCGATCAGCGACTCGGTGCTCGACGCGCTGCTGGAGCAGGATCCCTCATCGCGGGTCGCGGTGGAGACGTTGGTCACCACCGGTCAGGTGCATGTCGCCGGTGAGGTCACCACATCGGCCTACGCCGATATCCCCAAGATCGTCCGGGAACGCATCCTGGAGATCGGGTACGACTCGTCGACCAAGGGCTTCGACGGTGCGTCATGCGGTGTGAACATCGCCATCGGCGCGCAGTCTCCGGACATCGCCCAGGGCGTCGACGTCGCGCATGAGGCGCGGGTCGAGGGTGCCGGCGATCCGCTGGACTCCCAGGGTGCCGGCGATCAGGGCCTCATGTTCGGGTACGCCATCGGCGACACCCCCGAGCTCATGCCGCTGCCCATCGCACTGGCGCACCGACTGGCCCGTCGCCTCACCGAGGTCCGCAAGAACGGCGTGCTGGACTACCTGCGCCCGGACGGCAAGACCCAGGTCACCATTCAGTACGACGGCAAGACACCGGTGCGCCTCGACACCGTGGTGCTGTCCACGCAGCACGCCGAGGGCGTCGACCTGGACGGCCAGCTGGCCCCCGATATCCGCGAGAAGGTCGTCAGCACCGTGCTCGCCGATCTGGGCCACGAGAGCCTGGACACCTCCGACTACCGCCTGCTGGTGAACCCGACCGGCAAGTTCGTGCTCGGCGGCCCGATGGGTGACGCCGGCCTGACCGGCCGCAAGATCATCGTCGACACCTACGGCGGCTGGGCCCGCCACGGCGGCGGTGCGTTCTCGGGCAAGGATCCGTCAAAGGTGGACCGTTCCGCGGCATACGCGATGCGCTGGGTGGCCAAGAACGTGGTGGCAGCCGGTCTCGCCGAGCGCGTCGAGGTGCAGGTCGCCTACGCCATCGGTAAGGCCGCTCCGGTCGGGCTCTTCGTCGAGACGTTCGGCACCGAGACCGTCGACCCGGACCGCATCGAGAAGGCCATCAGCAGCGTGTTCGACCTGCGTCCCGGCGCCATCGTGCGCGACCTGGACCTGTTGCGCCCGATCTACGCGCAGACCGCGGCCTACGGCCACTTCGGTCGCACCGATATCGAACTGCCGTGGGAGCAGACCAACAAGGTCGACGACCTGAAGGCTTCCGTCTAACTGCTGAACTCGTAATCGCTGAGTGGGAAGCTGCGGCTGCGCCAGTACGTCTCGGGCGTACTGGCCGGCCGCAGCGGCACATCGCCGTTCTTGTCGAAGTAGTAGCTGTTGGCCGATGCGCAGCTGTCCTGCCAGAAGATCTGCCGGTGCCGTTTGCGCATCATCTCGTCGAAGTAGCGGGCGTTGGCCTCCGGGCGGACCTCCACCCGGGCCGCGCCGGTGCGATCGGCCTGCTGCAGGCACCGCACGATATGGCGGGTCTGCGTCTCGATCAACGCGAAATAGGATGAGCCGACGTAGCCGTACGGCCCGCAGACGTTGAAGAAGTTCGGGAAGCCGGGCACGCTGACCCCCTCGTAGGCCTGCATCCGGTGCTCGGTCCAGAACTCGGCCAGCGACTGCCCGCCCGGACCGATCAGCGGGAAGGTCCCGGAGTCGACATCCATCACCCTGAAACCCGTTGCCAGCACCAGCACATCGACATCGTGGGCGGCACCGTCCGTCGTGACGACCCCGGTAGGTGTGATCCGGGCGATCGGTTCGGTGACCAGTGCGACGTTGCCGCGGTTGAAGGTGCTCAGATAGCTGTTGTGGAAGGCCGGCCGTTTACAGCCGACCGCATATCGCGGGGTGAGCTTGTCGCGCAACGCCGGATCGTCGACCTCGCGACGCAGATAGTTCCTGGCCAACCGCTCGGCGCCGCCGCTGAGTGGCAGCACGCTGTGATACTGCGCCGACAGTGGAAACGTCACCTCGACATAGGCCTGGCTGAGCAGGCGTTGGGCGGCGCTGCCGAACGGTAACCGCATCGCCCAGCGGGCCGGTGCGGGGAGTGGCACATCGAATTTGGGGAAGCACCAGATCGGGGTGCGCTGGAACACGGTGAGCTGCTCGACGATGGGCGCGATCTCCGGGATGAGCTGAACGGCCGATGCGCCGGTGCCGATCACCGCGACGCGCTTTCCGCTCAGGTCGGCGCCGTGATCCCAGCGGGCAGTGTGCAGTGTGGTGCCCGTAAAGGTCTCCACGCCTTCGATATCGGGCAGTTTCGGGACGTTGAGCACCCCCGCGGCATTGATCAGGTGCCGGGCCGTCAGCTCGCCGGATGAGGTACTGACCCGCCAGAGGTCGTGGTCCTCGTCGAAATGTGCGCCGGTGACCTCGGTGCCGAACCGGATGCGGGATGCGATCCCGTATTTGTCGACGCAGTGATCGGCGTAGGCCTTGAGCTCGCGGCCCGGGGCGTAGGTGCGTGACCAGTCCGGGCTCTGCTCGAAGGAGAACTGGTAGGAGAACGACGGAATGTCCACGGCGATACCGGGATAGGTGTTCCAGTACCAGGTGCCGCCTGCCTCGTCACCCGCCTCCACGATGAGATAGTCGCCGAGGCCCGCCTTGTCCAGAGCGATGGCGGCGCCGATACCGGAGAACCCGGCTCCGATGATCGCGGTGTGGAAATCCGGTGTCATGTGCCGACTCTCAGGGATGCAGCGCGGTCCGCAGGGCGGCTATCCCGCGTTCGGTGGCCTCGGTCGCCGCGGGGGAGACCAGCGCGAGGTTGACGTAACCGTGCACCATGGTGGGTTCGTTGCTGTGCTGCACCGGAACTCCGGCCGCGGTGAGTAGTTCGGCGTATCTGCCGCCGTCATCGCGCAGCGGATCGTGTTCGGCGGTGCCGATGAACGCCGGCGGCAGGCCACTCAACGATTCGGCGTTGGCCGGTGCGACATCGGTCGGCAGGGCACCCGGGTTGCCGAGATCCACCCCGGGCAGATACCAGGTCAGGAAGGCGCTGATGACGGCGCCGTTGAGGATGTAGGCGTCGGCGTTCTCGACGAATGAGGGTGCGGAGATGTCGCCGACCGCCACGGGGTACCAGAGCAGCTGGAACACCAGCGGCGGACCACCCGCATCGCGGGCGAGCAGCGCCACCACCGCCGACAGGTTTCCGCCGGCCGAATCCCCGGCCACCGCAATGCGTGTCGGGTCACCGCCGAGTTCGCCGGCGTGATCTCCCACCCAGCGCAGCGCCGCCCAGGCATCCTGAACGCCGGCGGGGTAGGGGTGCTCGGGGGCCAGCCGGTAGTCCACCGACACCACGATCGCCTCGGCGCCCACCGAATGTGCGCGGGCCACGTGGTCGTGGGTGTCCAGATCGCCGATCGCCCAGCCGCCACCGTGGTAGTAGACGACCACCGGCAGGTTGTCGTGCTGCTCGACCGGCGGCCAGTAGATCCGTACCGGGATATCGGTGAGATCGCCGTAGCCGACGGTGCGCTCCTCGATCCGCAGCTGCGGCAGCATGTTCGCGGGCGGTTTCACCGCGCGGAACTTTTCGCGGGCCGCATCGACGCCGTCCTCGACGGTGAACTCCAGCGGTACCGCGTCCAGCAGCGCCTTGAGATCGGGGTCGACGGCGGGCCGTGTGGTGGAGGAGGAAGCCATGCCTCAGGCTAACGCGCCCCGCAGTGCGGAAAAGGCGAGATCGGCCGCCTCGGTCGCCGCGGGCACAACACCGTGATAACCCAGATAGCCGTGCACCAGCGTCTCGGCGTTGTGCACCTGTACCGGCACACCGGCGGCGGCGAGCAGTTCGGCGTACCGGACACCGTCGTCGCGCAGCGGGTCATATCCGGCCACCGCGATATAGGCGGGTGCCACCCCGGCCAGTGAATCCGCGCGGGCCGGCACCAGGGTGGCCGGCGGATCGCTCAGGTCGATGTCACCGGCGTAGAGCTTCGAGAAACCTCCGACGGCGCCGCGGCCCAGGATCGGCGCGTCGGCATTCTCGGTGAAGGACGGCAGGCTGGTGTCCCAGGTGGTCGCCGGGTACCACAGCAGCTGGGCCCGCAGGTCCAGTCCGGCGTCGCGGGCCAGCAGCGCCACCACCGCGGCCAGGTTGCCGCCGGCGGAATCCCCGGCGACGGCGATGCGGCCGGGATCGGCGCCCAGCTCGTCGGCGTGTGCGGCCACCCAGCGGGTCACCGCCCAGACGTCCTCGACCGCCGCGGGATAGGGATGCTCGGGTGCCAACCGGTAATCCACCGACACAATGACCGCGCCGATGCTCACCGCATGCTCGCGGGCGGTCCCGTCGTAGGTGTCCAGATCACCGACGACCCAGCCGCCACCGTGGAAGAACAGGATGACCGGCGGGCAGGAGCGAAGCGACCCGGGGATTGATACCGGCGGGTAGGAGCGAAGCGACCCGGTCTCCGGCCAGTAGACCCGAACCGGTACACCCTCGATGACACGGTCCTCGGTTTTCAGTTCCGGATGCACCTCGCGGCGCGGCAGCTCCCGGAAACGTTGCCGGGCGGCCTGCGGTCCGCCGTCCATCGTCAATTGGAACGGGACCGCTTCCAGTACCTTTTCCAGGATGGCGTCCAAGGAAGGTCTGTCGGTACCTGATTCAGACATGGGTTCACCGTACGCAGCCCGCTGGACCCGGCTGTTCTGGGTACTCGCCGTCCTCTGTGGCATCGGCTACGGCATCTTCCTCGTCACCGTCGCGCTGCGGGTGCCCTCCGGCGCCGAGCTGACCGGGCAGTTCACCCTGCAGCCGGCCGTGAAGGCCGCCGCGGCGGTGCTGCTGGCGGTGGCCGCGCTGCGTCACCCCGTCGCTCGGGAACGACGCCGGCTGGTGGCCGCGCTGCTCGGGTCGGCCGCCGGTGACTACCTGCTCGCGATGCCGTGGTGGGAACCGTCCTTCGTGCTCGGCCTGGCCTCGTTCCTGATCGCCCATCTGTGTTTCCTGGCCGCACTGGTCCCCTTGGTGGCGCGGCGCACCTCACGGCTGGCGGCGGCGGCAGTGGTCGTGGTGGTGTGTGTGGCGCAGCTGGTGTGGTTCTGGCCGACCCTGCTCGAGCAGGGCATGGCGCTTCCGGTCACGGTCTACATCGCGGTGCTCGGTGCGATGGTGTGCGCCGCGCTGCTGGCCGAGTTGCCGACGCCGTGGACGGCACTGGGCGCGGTGTGTTTCGCGGTCTCCGATTCGATGATCGGGATCAGCAAGTTCGTGCTCGGGTCAGAGAGCCTCGCCGTGCCGATCTGGTGGGCGTATGCCGCATCGCTGTTCCTGATCACCGCCGGGTTCTTCTTCGGCCGACAGCGGTGTGTCCAGCGGTGACCTTGACCCCCCGGGCCGCCGAGCACGAACCGCTCGCGCGGGTCCTGCCGATGCTGTCGGTACCGCACCTGGACCGCGAATTCGACTACCTGGTGTCGGCCGAGCAGTCCGATGACGCCCAGCCCGGCGTGCGGGTCCGCATCCGTTTCCACGGCAGGCTGGTCGACGCCTTCATCCTGGAAAGACGTTCGGACACCGATCACCCGGGCAAGTTGGGCTGGCTGGACCGGGTGGTCTCCGCCGAGCCCGTGCTCACCCCCGATATCCGCAGGCTCACCGATGCGGTGGCCGCCCGCTATGTCGGCACCCGCGCCGACGTGCTGCGCCTGGCCATCCCCCCGCGGCACGCCGCCGTCGAGAAGAAGCCCGCGCCGGAGCTGTCACCACTGGTACCTCAGCCGGTCGACGAGTCGGGATGGGCGCGCTACGGGCGCGGTGAACAGTTCTTGGCCGCGATACGGGAGGGCCGGGCCGCGCGCGCGGTCTGGCAGGCGCTGCCGGGGGAGAACTGGGCGCTGCGGCTCGCCGAAGCAGCGGCGGCGACCGTGCACGCGGGACGCAGCGCACTGATCGTGGTGCCCGACCAGGCCGATGTGGATGCCGTGCACGCGGCCGCGGTGAGCTGCGTGGACGAATCCCGGGTGGTGGCGCTGTCGGCGGGTCTGGGCCCTTCCCAGCGCTACCGGCGCTGGCTGGCGGTGCTGCGCGGACAGGCCCGGCTGGTCATCGGCACCCGTAGTGCGGTGTTCGCACCCGTGGCCGAGCTGGGTCTGGTGGTGGTCTGGGACGACGGTGACGACACCCTGTCCGAACCCCGGGCGCCGTATCCTCATGCCCGCGAGGTCGCGATGCTGCGGGCACACCAATTGCGTTGCGCCGCAATGATCGGAGGTTACGCCCGGACCGCGGAGGCGCACGCCCTGGTGCGCAGTCGCTGGGCGCTGGACCTTGTCGCGGCCCGGTCGGTGGTGCGTACCCACGCGCCGCGAGTGGTGGCCTTGGACGACAACGCCTTCGACCAGGAACGCGATCCGGCGGCCCACACCGCACGGCTCCCGTCGATGGCGCTTCGCACCGCGCGCTCGGCGCTGGAGGCCGGACATCCTGTCCTCGTGCAGGTGCCGCGCCGTGGTTACGTCCCGGCGCTGGCCTGCGCCCGTTGCCGCACCGTGGCGCGCTGCAGACACTGCACCGGCCCGCTGTCACTGCCGGACCGCGACACCCGCGGCGCGGTGTGTCGTTGGTGTGCCCGCGCCGAGCCGGCCTTGCGATGTGTGAGCTGCGGTTCGGATGCGGTCCGCGCTGTCGTGGTGGGGGCGCGCCGGACCGCCGAAGAGCTCGGTCGGGCCCTGCCCGGCGCCGTCGTCATCACCTCCGGAGGGGATTCCGTGCTGACGGACGTGGCCGGCACACCCGCCATCGTGGTCGCCACCCCGGGCGCCGAGCCGGTCGCCGAAGGTGGCTACGGTGCCGCGCTGCTGCTGGACAGCTGGGCGCTGCTCGGCCGCCAGGATCTGCGGGCCGCCGAGGACACCCTGCGCCGCTGGATGGCCGCGGCGGCCCTGGTGCGCAGCCGCGCCGATGGTGGGACGGTCGCGGTGATCGCCGAGTCGGCGATCCCCACCGTGCAATCGCTGATTCGCTGGGATCCGGTGGGACATGCCGAATCCGAGCTGAACGCCCGTGAGGAGGTGGCGCTGCCGCCCGCGGTGCACCTGGCGGTCCTCGATGGCGTCCCAGAGGCCGTGCACGCACTGCTGGAAGCCACCGAACTGCCGCCCGGAGCCGAACCGCTGGGGCCGGTGGACCTGCCGCCGGGGGCGCGCAGACCGCCCGGTATCGCGGTGGACAGCCCGGTCGGCCGGATGCTTGTCCGGGTACCGCGCACCGACGGACTGGAGCTGGCGGCGGCCCTGCGCCGCGCCGTCAACACGCACAGTGCCCGCCACGATCA
>JBPPMV010000055.1:0-4306 GCA_051306235.1 Mycobacterium sp.
GCCTTCCCGCGGGACGCGTACTTGCCCCGAATCGCGTCCAGTGTGGCGACGGATGACGCGTCCCACACCGACGTCCCGGACAGATCGATCACCACATCGTCGGGGTCGTTGCCGTAGTCGAATTGATGCACCAGGTCATTGCTGGACACGAAGAAGAGGTCACCGCGCACCCGATAGGTCCGGGTTCCGTCTGGACCGGACACCGCCACCACCGAGGTGAAATGTGCGACACGGCGCGCGAAGGCCAGCGTCGCGGCGAGCACCCCGAGGCCCACGCCGACGGCGAGGTTTCCTGTTGCGACCGTGCCGGCGACAGTCACCAGCATCACCAGGGTCTCGCTGCGCGGCAGCACCTTCAGCGTCCGCGGCGCCACACTGTGCCAGTCGAATGTCACCGCCGACACCACGATCATCACAGCGACCAGCGCCGCCATCGGGATGAGCCCGACAAGATCGCCGAGCGCCACCACCAGGATCAGCACGAAAACGCCACTCATCAGGGTGGACAACCGGGTGCGGGCACCGGCGGACTTGACGTTCATCATCGTCTGCCCCACCACTGCGCAGCCACCCATACCGCCGAACAGCGCGGTCACCACATTGGCGAAACCCTGTCCGCCGGCCTCCCGCGTCTTGTTCGACGGCGTGTCGGTGATGTCGTCGACAAGTTTGGCCGTCATGAGCGATTCCAGCAGGCCCACCAACGCCGCACCCAATGCGTACGGAGCGATGACCTGAAGCGTGTGCAGGGTCAGCGGCACATCCGGGAAGCCCGGAATCGGCAGCGAATCCGGCAGTGCCCCTTGATCTCCCACATCGGGCACCTGCCACCCGAAGATGACGACCACTGCGGTCAGCACCAGTACCACCACCAGCGGCGGCGGCACCGCGGTGGTCAGCTTCGGCAACGCGACCATGAGCACCAGGCCCACCGCGACCAGCGGGTAGACCAGCCACGGCACGCCGATCAGGTGGGGCAGCTGAGAGGCGAAGACCAGGATGGCAAGCGCATTGACGAAACCCACCATCACGCTGCGCGGGATGAACCGCATCAGCCTGGCGACGCCGACCGATGCGAGTACCAGCTGGATGACGCCGGCCAACAGAATCGTGGCGACCAGATACCCCACGCCGTACTCACGTGCCACCGGGGCGACCACGAGAGCCACCGCTGCGGTGGCGGCGGTGATCATCGCGGGCCGTCCCCCGGTGAAGGCGATGGCGATGGCCATGGTGACCGTGGAGAACAAACCCACCCGGGGATCCACACCGGCGATCACCGAGAACGCGATGGCCTCGGGGATCAACGCCAGCGCAACCACCAAACCCGCGAGCACCTCGGTGCGCAGGACGGCCGGCGAACGCAGCGACGGCCCGGTTGCGGGCGCGCGGAACCCAGGGATGGTGATGCTCACGGAATCTCCTTGATGTGCAGCAGAAAGTGCTATGCCGCTGGGCGGTGACCGAGAAAATCGAGGATGGCGCGGCGGCGCCGCTGGTAGGACTCCTCGAACTGTGCGTCGGATGTACGGGGTTTCTCGATGGTGATGACGTCGGAGACCATTGCCGGCCGATGACTCAACAACACGATCCGGTCGGCGAGCAGCAGTGCCTCGTCGACATCGTGGGTGACGAACAGCAGAGTCATCTTCTGGGTTTCCCAGACCGACACCAGCAGCTGCTGCATCTCCAGGCGAGTCTGCGCATCCAGCGCGCCGAACGGCTCATCCATCAGCATCACGTGTGGTTCACACGCGAGGGTGCGGGCCAGCTGTACGCGCTGACGCATACCGCCGGACAGCTGGCTGGGCAGATGGTCCAGGTAGGCGCCGAGGCCGACCTGTTCCAGTCGGGTGGTGGCCTTCTCCCTGAGCTCCTTGCCACGCACACCGCGCAGTTTGAGCGGGAATTCCACATTCTTGAGCGCGGTGCGCCAGGGCAACAGGGCGTCCTCCTGGAACACCATCGCGCACTGGGCGGCGTTGCCGGTGACGGGTGCGCCGTCCACGGTGGCGGTGCCGCCCATGGGTTTGAGCAGCCCGGCCAGGGCCCGCAAGATCGTCGACTTACCGCAGCCGGACGGGCCGAGGAACACCACAATTTCTCCGGGTTCCACGGTCATCGTGATATCTGCTGCCACAACACCGTTGAAGCCGAGTTGCAGCTGTTTGAGGTCTACGGCGCCAGTGCTCATCGGGACGCCCTCGGCAACCAGCGGTTGACCCGGCGACCGACCCGCTCGACCAGCCAGGCGGTGCCCAGGCCGAGTGCGCCGATGGAGATCATGCCGACGACGACGCCCGCGTAATCGAGCAGACCGTATGCCTGCCAGGTGTAGTACCCGATGCCGAACTGGCCCGAGATCATCTCCGCGCTCACCACGCAGATCCAGGCCACGCCCATCGCCACCGACAATCCGGCGAAGATGCCCGGAAGTGCACCCGGGATCACCACATGGAACAGCAGCGATATCCGTCCGGCACCCATGGTCTGCGCGGCCTCCTCCCAGACCTTCGGCATCGAATCCATGGCGTGGATGGTGCTGACCACGACCGGGAAGAACGCGGCAAAGAACGTGATGAAGACGATGCCCTGCTCACTGGACGGGAACAGCAGGATGGTCAGCGGCACCAGTGCGATCGCGGGGATCGGCCGGATCAGTTCGATGAACGGCCGCAGGGTCATTCGGGCGACCTCGGAGCGGCCGACCAACACCCCCACCGCGATGCCGACCACCGCGGCGAGCCCGAATCCGAGCAGAATCCGCTGCAGACTGGCCAGCAGATCGTCGTAGTAGGTACCAGTGCTGACCCGGGCCAGCAGCGTGGTCAGCACCGCATCCGGCGTGGGCATCCGGTTGAACCGCAACCAGGCAACGACATTGTTGGCGGTCAACAGGTGCCAGAGCACCAGGAACGCGATGATCGGGATGAGCGGAAGCACCACCGCGGGGGCGTGCCGGGTCAACGACACGGGCAGGCGGTCGGTCATTCTGTGCCGCAGCGTTTTCCCGGTCTGGTCCTCCGGTGCCCGCGTCGGCGGCGGTGCCGCCGATGGTCGGTTCATGATCTGTGTCATGGGTAGTCCTCTCCTGGTGGGGTTATCAGCCCGCGGTGCGGGACTGGCCGACTGCGGTGGTGTAGTCGGTGGTGTCGGCCTGCGGATGGCCGGCGCGGTAAGTGTCCGCTCCCGCCGAGGTGGCGAAGGGTTTGTAGCGTTGGGTCGGTGGTGCGGCCGGATCCTGGAGCCAGACAGCGTGATCGGCGAAGATTCGCAGTCCGGTGAGGGTGTCGGGCACGTAGGCCGCCCGCACCTCCGGTGCGTCCGCCACCCGGCGCACCAGACACGTCGGTGTCGCAGCGACCTCGGTGGTGTTGCCCGAAACCCACACCTCAGAGGCCTGCGCCGGATCGCCGACCGGCAGTTCGCACACATCGTCGAAACCGTTGAGCGCTATCGGATTGTTCACATCGGCGCGCAGCCGGGGGTACTCCGGTCCGAACAACTCCCGCAGATAGCCGTCATCGAGGAAGCCGGCGACGTCGAAGTCCGGGGTCACCGAACCCCGACTCACCAGATAGCTCTTGACCTTGGCGAAGGCATCGAGAAACTGCTCCTTGAGCGTCATGTCGAAGCTGACCAACCCGTTGGGACCGTTGTAGAGATAGATCACCTCAGGCTCGATACCGGTCAACTCGCCCACTCGTAGCGCGGCCTGCAGCGGACGGGCCACGATATCGTCGGTGGCCGCCTTCACCGCCTTCATGAAGGCCGACATCACCTCGGGACGGCCGGCGGCGAACTGCTTGCGCACCCCCACACCGTGAAAGGTGGGCACGTTGGTATCGCCACCGTCATAGAGAAGGCGCCCCTGATCGCGGTAGACGACCAGCTGCGGCCACGGGACGAACTGGGCCAGGGCGTCGACCTGCCGCCCGTCGATCGCGGACGCACCGACCGACGGATCCTGGTTGACGATCTGGACGGCATCCTTTTCGATACCGGTGTTGTTCAGCGCCGAGGACAGCATCCCGTCGCCGGCCGACCCCAGACTTGTCGACACCTTCTTGCCCACCAGGTCGTCGAGTGAGCGTGCGGTCGAATCTGTGGGAACGACAACTTGATTCAGCGATCCGCGCAGGTTGTAGCCGGTGGTGGCGATCATTTCGGTGGCGGCATCGTCATACTTGCGGGTCTTGGATCCGTTGGTGAGCAACGGATAGTCGCCCATGGACCCGATGTCGACATGGGAGGCGATCATCTGCGCCGTCAGCGGAGCTCCCGAGGCGAAGTCCTGCCACACCAC
>JBPPMV010000056.1:0-18712 GCA_051306235.1 Mycobacterium sp.
GCCACGGGCCCGAACTGTTTCTTGACGATCACGTAGAGCAGCGCGACGGCCGCGACGCCGAACAGGACCTGGGGCAACTGGATCGACCAGGTGTTGACTCCGAAGATCCGGGCGGAGATCTCCATCGGCCACAGCGAGGCGGGAGGCTTGTCCACGGTGATGACGTTGGCGGCATCGGAGGATCCGAACAGAAACGCCTTCCAACTCTCGGTACCCGCCTGCACCGCGGCGGAATAGAACGCATTCGCCCATCCGTTGCGGCTCAGGCCGATGCACCAGAATGCTGCGGTGGCGACCAGCAGGACGGCGAACGCGGGCCGCACCCAACGCGGATCTGGTTGCCGCTCTTCGGCATCGGTGACTGCGGATGGTGACGTGGTGTCCGCGAATGTGGGCATCATGCGCCTCGGCTCGGGTGAAACACCCAGCCGCGCAGCAGTGTGAATCGCAGGGCGGTCGCGATGAGGTTGGCCGCGATCAGCGCCGAGAGCTCGAGCCAGTGCGGGGTGGGGGAGACCAGATTGTGCACGGCGAACAGCGAGCCGCTGGTGACTGCCAGCGCGAGCGCGAAGACGGTGAGTCCCTCGGCGTGACTGCGCAGCAGGCCGTCGCGTCCCCGCACCCCGAAGGTGAAGCGGCGGTTGGCTGCGGTGTTCCCGATCGCGGTGATCAGCAGTGCCAGCAGATTCGCGGCCTGGGCGCCGACGGCAGCATGAAGCAGGGAGAAGATCAGCAGGTACGCCACCGTCGAGGCCACTCCGACGGCGGCAAAACGCACACCGTGCCGCATCAGGCTGCGTGGCGCAGCGGCCCGGCCCGAACCGAGCTGTGCGGTGATCTCGCGAATGGGGATCGCGCCGCTCGCGAAACCTCTCATCATGCGTGCGATGCCCTTCAGATCTGCTGTGGCGGTGGCGACGATATCGACCCGACTGTCGGGGTCATCGATCCAGTCCACCGGAACCTCGTGGATGCGCAGACCGGAACGCTCGGCCAGCACCAGCAACTCGGTGTCGAAGAACCAGCCGGTATCGGTGACGTGGGGCAGCAACCGTGCGGCCACGTCGGCGCGGATCGCCTTGAACCCGCATTGCGCGTCGGAGAACTTCGCTGACAGCGTCGAACGCAGGATCAGGTTGTAGCACCGCGAGATGACTTCGCGCTTGGCGCCGCGCACGACGCGTGAGCTGCGGGCCAGGCGGGTTCCGATCGCCAGATCGGAATGCCCCGAGATCAGCGGCGCCAGCAGCGGTTGCAGCGCGGCCAGGTCGGTGGACAGGTCGACATCCATGTAGGCCAGCACCGGCGCGTCCGAGGCGGACCATACGGTGTGCAGGGCACGGCCACGGCCCTTCTGCTCCAGCCGGACAACTCGCACGCCGTCGAGCTCGTCGGCGAGTTCGGCAGCGATGCGCGCAGTGTCGTCGACACTGGCGTTGTCGGCGATCGTGATCCGCGCGGTGAACGGTAGCGCCTCGGCCAGATAGCGGTGCAGGCGTCGGATGGAGGAGGCCAGGGCCGCCTCCTCGTTGTATACCGGCACCACCACATCGACGACCGGCACCCCACGGTCGCGGGCCTCGGCGACGGCATTCGGGCGGGCCGTCGCCGTCGAAACGGAGAAGCTGTCCATCACGGTCTGCGTCATGAGGTAATCCTCGGGTGCCGCCATGGGTGGACTATGGGCCGAACCTGTGTGACCGCTATGAGGATCTGCCGGGTCCCGGTGCGGTGGCTGCGCACAGACTCACATCCCTTACTCAGAGTGCGGCCAGCCGGCGCCCACGTCCGCGCCCTAGCGTCGAAATCGTCACTGGCAGTGATCAATACCAAGGAGGAGTTTCATGACAAACCGAAAGACTCACGTACGCAGAGTTGCCGGCACCGCAGCCGTCTGTGGTGGTATGGCGTTGGCCGCCGTCGGATTCGGTGCCGGGGCCGCCAACGCGTTTCCGGCACCACCACCGCCCAGGCCGGGCCTGTGTCTGCCGTTCCTTCCCTGCGCAGGCCCGCCGCCCCCACCGGCGCCGATGATGGGCCCCGGCCCAGGTGGAGGTCAGTTCATGCCCGGCCCCCGGTTCTAACCGGCTCGGAGCGGCACGATGCGGCGCGTGGACCACGGTCTGCGCGCCGCTTTCGTGTCTGACGACCCACCATCGCCGCGCGTAGCATCATGAACTGTTTGTAAGACATCGCAGTTTGTTGGACACCGCAGCGCTGGGAGCCGTGCACGTGACCACGACCGACCTCCGTGGCGACGGTGTGTTCGCCCTGTCCACCGCCGAACGCGCCGCATTCGGCGCCGGGTCGTTGGCGACAGCCACCTATGCGGTGGTGCCCGGACTCGTTTTGCTCTACTACCTGACGAATGTCCTCGGCGTCGCGGCCGCGGTGGCGGGGTTCGTGGTCTTCCTGCCCAAGCTCCTCGATCTCGTGTACAACCCCGTCATCGGTCGATTGTCCGATTCGACGGTGTCCCGGCTCGGGCCGCGCAGGCCGTGGATGATCGCCGGGATGATCACGTTCCCTTTGGGATTCGTGGCGATCTTCTGCTCCCCGTTCACCGGGGTTGCGGCGGCGTGGTGGGTGGCGATCGCGCTGGCGCTGACGGGTTTGGGATTCTCGGCGTTCGTCGTTCCCTACGGCGTCCTGCCTGCGGAGCTCGGGGCCGGCACCGCGGAACGCACGTCGATGACGGCCTGGCGGATGGCGTTCCTCGGTGTGGCGATCCTGGGCGCGGGCGCCGTCGCTCCGTTGATCACGGCAGTGGATGGTGGCGGGCCGCAGGGATATCGCGTCATGGCGGTCGCGATGGGTTGCGTGATCTTCCTGGGCACATGCGCCGCGCTGTACAGCGCGCGTCGGCCGAGCCGCGCAACGGTGCATACGGCACCGAAGGGGGCGGGATCACTACGGGAAGCGTTGGCGGCGGCCCGCCACAATCGCCCGTTCTCCATCTTGTTCGGTGTGTTCATGCTGATCGAGGTGGTCATCTCGGTCGCGCTGGCGGGTCTGCCCTACCTGGCAGAAGAGCTCCTGGGTACCGCAGAGGCGGTCGCACCGATGTTCGCGTGCGTGCTGGGGCCGTTGCTGCTGACGATGCCGGTGTGGAGTCGGTGCGCGCGCAGATTCGGTGACAAGCGTTGCCTGCAGGTGGCTTTGGCCATCTTCGGGGTCGGCACATTCATGGCGACCGCCCTGCCCTGGGCCGCCGAATCGAGCAGGTTGCCCATCGCTTGTGCCGCGTTCCTGGTGGCCGGTATCGGTTTCGCCGGGGCGCAACTGCTACCCAACACGATGCTGGCCGACACGTTGGCCGCGGATGCCGATGAGTCGGGCCAACGTCGCGCCGGGGTTCTGGTGGGACTGTGGTCTGCCGGTGAGACCACCGCTGCGGCCGCCGGGGCGGGGCTCTACGGCTTCATCCTCGCAGCGAGTGGATTCGTCTCGTCGACAAGCGATGAAGTTGTCAGTCAGCCGCGAAGCGCCCAGTGGGGCATGGTCCTTGGCTTCTCCGTCACCGCAAGTGTGTGCATCTTGGCTGCGCTCGCACTGATGGCCCGCTACGCACCAGGTTCTCCGCAGATGAATCTCAGTGCGCGGCGGACGTCAGGTCGTACAGCGTGACTCCGTCGATCGTCGTCGCGGTGTAGTGCTGCTTGACCCAGTCGCGGGTCTGGTCGGACTCCGACTTCTGGACTCGATCTCGGAAGTGTATCGCCCAACGAAGATGCACAGCCTGCTGATACGAAATGAACAGTCTGGTCTAACGAGCCACGTGCACCCTCTTCTCTAAGTCCATGTCCTAGAGGAACGTTGAGACCAATGGCGGAGAAAAAAATGTTGAATGACAGGGAGATCGATCTTGCCTGGGCGCTGGCAGATATCGTCGGCGAAAAGGTGCCGATGAGTGAACGACACAGTCTCTACATCACCCTGGGCCTCGGCGAGATCGGCACCGCCATTCATCTGCTACTGGGATATGCAGTGGAGCATCGCATTCCACTCACCGTCGGTCTTTTTCTCGAAGCGCGGTCCTGGTCGCAGTCTTATCGGGGAAGTGCCGATCAGCTGGGGCTGGCCGGACTCCTGGATCGCGCGACTGTCGTGTAGATCAGACTGCCGCAGGTTCAGATGTGCTCATTCGTCCCGTAGCGTATCGAGCGCCGTGACGCGTCCATCGATCCACTGACGCAAGGTGGTGACGGCAGCGTCGCGATCCTCCGCACTGAGGCCGTCGGTGACCGGTACCGATGCGGCGATCTCGTCGAGCAACGTGTACGGCCGCCCGTCGGCGTACATGTCTTCGTATAGTTCCCAATATGACTCGTGGTAGCGGGCTGACCACACCCCGGACTCCAGGAAGCGGGTTTTCAGTTGATTACCGATTCGCGGCCCGCCGTCCTCGCCACCGGGCGGCGCCATCTCGGGCCGCTGGGCGGTTCCTTCCATTCCTGCGGGCGGGCCCATCTGAACTTCGTCGTCGGGTCCTATCGAGGCGTCGCTCTGCATCGCCAAGTTGAGATCCCATGACACCACGGAGAATCGTTCTGTCTCCAGGTCGTACCACAGGTAGTAGTTCTGGCCCGGGCCCGCCATATCGTCGCCATTGACCAACAGATTCTGTGTTGCCAGGTAACGCGCGAACGATTCGACATCGACCCACTCGGACAGGTTCTGGTCGAAATCGTCCTGGTCCGCCTCATCGAGCCACTTCAGGAAGTTGATGATGGGCTGAAGATTGCCGTTGTCGGCGGAGTTGATCTGCTTGAACTGCTCTGAGTAGGACGATTGATCCTCGCCCGAATATTCGAACCGCGACCCGGCATCTGCCTTGTACAGATAGCCGTCGGAGTCGAACAGGGAGTTGGCGTAGGTCTCGTCGGGATGCTCGAGAAGTAGACGTGTCGTGCTCTGTCCGTTGATCGTGAAGTTGGCGTACCCGTAGCGCTGGGTAGGCTGACCGGTTTCCGCCGTCAGCGACAGGGCCAGTGCCTCGTTGAGCACCGGCGTGCCGGGGCGGACCGATATCTCGGTCATGCCCTGGTATCCACGGCCCTCTGCATTCTCGCTGAACTTGATCAGCAGGGGCAGCGTCGTCGGATCGTCAGCAGACGCTGACGCAATCGCGCCCATGCCGCCACCCTCCATCGGTGGTACTGCTCCGTCGTCAGCTACCGGGACGGTAGGCCCCTCGTTCGCCGCACCTCTCGGGCCCCCATCCGGGAAGGCTTCGTCTCCCCGTAGGGCCATCAGGGTCGAGTTCCCCTTCAATCGGACGGCGACATCGCTGATGACCGTGCCGTCGATCGTGAGATCGGCCGTGACCCACTTCTTTGCGCCGTCTTTCTCATAGGAGGAGATCATGTCGCTGTACTCGACGGGGGAGATGTCCACCGTCAAAGCGTGCTTGACGCTGCTGTCGAACAGATCGACGGTGCCGGCGATGTTGTCGGTGATTTCAGCGGCCATTACGGTGGTGTCGCTGGTGATGTAGGGCCGGATACGGCTGTCGCCGAGAAACGCCACCAGTCCGACACTGGCAACGATCAAGAGTGCCAGCAGCTTCCAGTACTGGCGCATTCGGACGGGTATTCGGTGGGCGAAGCGCCGGCGCGGCGGCGTGCTGTCTGGCTCCGGCATCAGATGTCGGTTTGGTCGTACCCGGTCAACACGGTGACCCGTTGACCGGTATTGACTTCTGCCAGAGCAGCAATGAGTTCGCCGGACTTGCGCCCCTTCTTGAGTTGGGCTGTGTAGTAGAGCTCGTTGAGCGCGCCGGCGCGGGTCGACTCGGTGGAGACGAGTTCGAACTCCGAGCAGAACGCGATGAGGACGTCTTCGACCCGAGCCGTGTACTCCGGTTCCGGTGGCACCTGGACCTTGACAACCTGACGTTGGACATCGAGTTTGAACCAGTTGAAGCGGTACATGATGAGCAGTACCGCGCAGATCACCACTGTGGCGGCGATGGCGAGGATGTAGAACCGTGTCCCGGTCGTCATACCGACGGCCATTGCCAGGAAGATGAAGCCCACATCGCGGGTTTCCTTGATGGCGTTGCGGAATCGGATCACCGATAGCGCGCCGACAAGTGCGAAGGCGCGCGCGATATTCGATCCGACGACGAGCATGATCACCGAGATCACCATGCAGACCATGACCAGTGTCTGGACGTAGGACTGGCTGTAGGACACGTTCTTGTGGGTGTAGCGGTAGACCCAGCCGATGATCGATGCCAGCACGAACGACAACATCAACGAGGCGACCACATCGAACACGGTGAACGTGCCGCTGAGGTCCTGTAGATCAATGGTCACTGCGGTTCCTTCTTCTCTGAGTGTGCATCGAGAACGACGCGGTTGATTTCACTGTTCGGACACGACGAGCGCTGTATCGGGATCGACCGCCATATCGGTTGCGCTGTAGTCGAGTTCCGGTGCCCCCATGATGGAGCGGGGTGCGAGTCCGAAAGCCTGCACGGACTGGCAGTATTTGGAGACCCGCACCACCGACATCTCGCTTCGTGCCGCCAGATCGGTAACCCAATAGGGCACGCGCTCATTGGCTTTGATCTCGACGATGGCGAGCTTCGGGGGAATGGTGTAGCGGTTCTCCGCACCGGAGGCGAAGCTGAAGTCACGGTCACGTCCGTGCACCTTGTGATCGATGGTCACCCGCAGGCCGAGGTCGGCGTCGCGGCCGACGAAGGCCTCCCGCAGATAGCCGGTCGTCACGACGGGCCGCAGGTCGAGATTTCCTATGAGAGTGGTTACTTCGTTGACGAACGCGCGCTCATGGTCTTGGCAGGCGATATTCTCGCGACGGTCGAGCCATAGTCTTGCCTGCCCGTAGGGCAGGGCCATCCGGCGCTTCTGGGTGACCCGGTTGACGCGCTGCTTGATCTCGATCTGAACGGGAGTGTCATCGGTGCACTCGACCGGTGCACCGTAGAGCCGCAGACGCAGCTTGCGCCGGAACCGCAAACCTTCGATCTTCTCCCAGTAGAAGCGAAGATCGGGGGTGTCGTAGTACAGGGAGGTCACCGGGTAGCCGCCCCGAGGGGAGAACGGATCGGCGCTCATGCGTGCGGCCAGTTCTTCGCGGAGCGCCGGGATGCTCAGTTCGTCGAGGAGATACTTGATCTCATAGCGGTTGAACGAATGCAGACGACTGGCGGTCTGCTGATAGCCGACAGGGTCGGTGGGAACATCCTCCGTCCGCTGCCGAACGCCCGGGGGCTCCTTGGTGAAATGGTCGAACAATCGCATCAGTACTTGCCGTCCCTTTTCGCTGCGTTAACTTTCTGTTCAGATAGAAGCAGGCGTTTCTATGGATCACATGAGAGTTAGATATCAGCGGCATATCGAAGGAAGGCTCGCTCCGAGTGCGTAGCTGGTTCAGCGGAGACTCGAAAGTGCCGCCGGCTGAGCGCCTCTCATGGACCCATGTGTTGGCAGGAGGACGCATAGGCGCCACCCAGGTTGTCCACAGCGGCGACCCATCGATCGCCGTGACAATCGGATGGTGCATCTCCGCGACCTGACCGGCTCACATTGGCTCTCGAGTGCGCCGAGCTGACGTCAGGGTGCTGGGGGAATCGACCGGGATTGCGCGGGAGGAGTTTTCGCCCAGTATGTGGTGGCGCCTGAGGCATCCGCGGTCCTGGACCTTGCGGAGCCGATTGATGGCCACGCTCCTGGGTCTGCTGACACTGGTGTGTGCCGGTATCGGGGTAGGGGCCATCACCGCGTTACGCCGTTATTTGACAGCGCAACTCGACTCTCAGGTGTTCGACGCCGGCTGGCGGTCGGCGGCGATGGTCGCGCTGGGTCCGCCGCCGGCGCACCGAGACGGGACACCCCGTTTTCCGGACGGGCCGGGCCCGCACTTCCTCGATGGGCCTGGCCAGGCCAGCGGAACAGCCGGCGCGGTGCTCTCGGATGGTCAGGTGCTGGAAGCCGCGGTGATCACCGATACCGGCTCGCAGCAGCCCCTGACGGCGCGGGCCTTCACTCAACTTGCGGGAGCGGACTACCCGACGCCCGGCACGGTCGACCTCGACGGGCTCGGAAGCTACCGGGTAATCACCATGACGGCCCCGAACGGTACCGACGTCCTACTCACCGGACTACCGACCGAGGGCTTGGACAACGCCGTGTTGTCGGTACTGGGCATCATTGCCGTCATCGTCGCAGTGGCATTCGCCGCGGTCTCCATCGCGGGAATCCTGATCATTCGGCGGCAATTGGCGCCGCTGTCAGCCGTTGCCGCTGCTGCGGGTCAGGTCGCCGACTCCGATTCCGGCGGCGGTGATATGAGGCTGCCCAAGGCGATCGTCTCGGTCGAGGGCGACGCGACGTACACCGAAGTCGGACGACTCGGTTCGGCCCTGAACAGAATGCTGGTGCGGATCGCCGACGCCATGGAAGCCCGTCGGGCCAGCGAGCTTCGGGTTCGACAGTTCGTCGCCGATGCCAGCCACGAACTCCGGACGCCACTGGCGGCCATCCGTGGATACGCCGAGCTGGCCCAGCGTGACGGCGAAGCCGCGACGCCGGCGATCCGCCACGCGATGGACCGCATCGATTCAGAGTCCAGGCGGATGTCGATACTGGTCGGGGACATGTTGCTGCTGGCACGGCTCGATGCGGGCCGTCCGCTGGAGAGCGAGGAAGTGGACGTTTCGCAACTGGTGCTCGACGCTGTCAGTGATGCCCATATCGCGGGGCATGATCACCGATGGCAACTGGATATCCCTGATGAGCCGGTCGCGGTGCGCGGTGACCGCGCCCGCCTGCACCAGGTGTTGACGAATTTGCTGGCCAATGCGCGCGCTCACACGCCTGCGGGCACGAATGTCTTGACGTCGGTATCTGCGGATGACCATGGGCGGGTCATCATCGCGGTGCGCGACGACGGGCCGGGAATCCCCACCGATCAGCAGGCGAGCATCTTCGAGCGATTCGTGCGTGGCGATGTCTCCCGGTCACGGCGGGATGGGGGCACCGGCCTCGGTCTCGCCATCGTGTCCGCGGTGGTGAAGGCCCACCACGGCAGCATCGCCGTGGACAGCGAACCCGGTGCGACCACATTCACCGTCACGCTGCCAGGTCCTGCCACATAGCCGCCGCTGCTCCGGACGCAGCGGAAGGTCGACCGGTGCGAAGAAGTCGGTTCAGGACCGACATATCGTCAACAGAAGGTCTTCACAGGTCCCACCCATGCGCGCCGGCGACCATGAGATATGCAGGGCGGCACCAGAATGCCGACCAGTCAGCTGTGCACGCCGCCCGAATCGTCCGTTCTTCGAGGCCGCCAGAGAGATCCAAAGTGCCTCAGGGAGATCATGATCACCACAATTTTCGTCCGCGGACTGCTCACCACAGCCGTGGTTGGCGCCGGGTTGCTGGGTGGCCCCGGAACTGGGGTCGCGGGAGCCGAACGGTTTGTGTTGCCGGACGTCGTTCAGGTCGGTGACACCGCAGACGGGTGGAGATTCACATTGACCATGTCCGAACTGCGCGTCGATTCTGTGCCGAACCTGGCCACCTCACCATTCACCAAGGAGGGGTTCGTCACTGCCAAGGTCACTGCCACCGTCGAGGGGGCCGGGAGCCTGTCGGTGAACTCCGGGACGCTCGTTCTCGGAGTGCAACTCGGTTGCCAGGTGGATGTCAGTGAGGGCCTTGAGCTCGGCGTCGACCCCGCAATCGATGTCTTCAACTACGATTCCGGTTCGGGCTCGTTCGAGGACCCTGAATTTGACGTCTGGCCCGAAGTGGACACCAAGTTGCACGCCGGAAGCATCGAGGTGGTCGGATTGGGCGCCAAGAGAATGAAATCGAACACCGCAACGATATCCGTCCGCGACGCCCACGTGGAGGTGTCAGAATGCGGCGGGCCGGTCACCGTACGGATGTTCGCCTCCGCGGCGATCAGCACGGACTCCTCCGATGACAGCCTGAACGCCTACGGCGCACCATCCGGGCTGTGACGTGACGAGCTGCGATGTGGTGCGTGGGCACCTCTTGGTCGTCCTACGGCGGGCTGCCCGATCCATGGCGCTGGCCACGGCATGGACGGCCGTAGCGGCCGGATTGTTCTGCGCCGCAGCTCATGCAGCCGACGATGATGACGACGACGATGACGATGACGATTGGGGTTCAAGCTCCTCGAGCAGCACAATCGAGTCGTGGCCGCCCAACTCGGTCGACTGGCCGCCGCTCAGTCCCGATGATGATGGCGAGGATCCTCCGCCGCTCATCATCATAGGGATCCCGCCCGAGGTTCCTCCGGCAGGTGCGGTCGTCGTTCCCACCCCCATTGTGGTCGCCGGGCAACCGCTTCCCTGAAGTTCAGCCTTGCGCCTGCACCGACACCGGCTGCCACTCCCGCCAGGTCTGCAGCCGCTGCGCGTAATCGGCCTCGGCCAGCTGCAGCGGGATCTCCCCGAAGAACACCCGCAGCGGCGGTTGCTCGGCGTCGACGATCTTGAGCACCGCGGCGGCCGAGGCCTGCGGGTCGCCCGATTTCGCGGTGCGCTTGGCGCGGGCCGCCTGCGCCTCCGCATGGGCCTCGGCGTAGTCGGGAAGCGGTGTAGCGTGCCGGGCCGATGAGCCCGCCCAGTCGGTGTCGAAACCACCCGGCTCGATGAGCGTGACGTGCACGTCGAACCCGGCGACCTCCTGCGCGAGCGCCTGGGAGAAGCCCTCCAGCGCCCACTTGGAGGCGTGATAGATGCCGACGTTCTGGAATGCGGTGATCCCGCCGATGGAGGACACCTGGAGGATGTGCCCGCTGCGCTGGGCCCGCAGGAACGGCAGCGCGGCCTGGGTCACCCACAGCGCGCCGAACACATTCGTCTCGATCTGATCCCGCGCCTCGGCCTCGGAGAGTTCCTCGATGAACCCGAACTGCCCGTACCCGGCATTGTTGACCACGACGTCGAGCCGGCCGAAATGCTCGTGGGCGGCCTTGACGGCCGCGAAGTCGGCATCGCGGTCGGTGACGTCCAGCTGCAGCGGCAGGATCGCGTCCCCGTACCTGGTGACCAGGTCGTCCAGGGTCGCCGTGTCGCGGGCGGTGGCGGCCACCTTGTCCCCGCGCTCCAGGGCGGCGATCGCCCATTCCCGGCCGAAGCCGCGTGATGTGCCGGTGATGAACCAGACTTTCTCAGCCATATTGGTGCCTTTCGTTCGCGAAGCCCTCGAGCGGTACCAACGTCAGCACGGAATCCCCATTCCCGGACCCCCGAGACTCACAGGTAGTTTTAGTTCAATGAGCAGGGCATCGCTGGAGAAGGACCCGCACGAGGTCGCGTCGATGTTCGACGCCGTGGCCCGCCGCTACGACATCACCAACACGGTGATGTCGCTGGGCCAGGACCGGTTCTGGCGCCGCGAGACCCGTTCGGCGCTGGGTATCGGGCCGGGGGAGCGGGTGCTCGACCTGGCCGCCGGTACCGCGGTGTCGACGGTCGAACTGGCGAGCTCGGGTGCCTGGTGTGTGGCCGCGGACTTCTCCGTCGGCATGCTGGCCGCGGGCGCCGGGCGCGATGTGCCCAAGGTGGCAGGCGATGCCACCCGACTGCCGTTCGCCGACGGGGTGTTCGACGCGGTCACCATCAGCTTCGGTCTGCGCAATGTGGTCGACCATGTGGCGGGCCTGAAGGAGATGGCGCGGGTGACGCGTCCCGGTGGGCGGCTGGTGGTGTGTGAGTTCTCCACCCCGTCCAATGGCCTGTTCGCCACGGTCTACAAGGAGTACCTGATGCAGGCGCTGCCGATGATGGCGCGCACGGTGTCGAGCAATCCGGACGCCTATGTGTACCTGGCCGAGTCGATCCGGGCCTGGCCGACGCAGCCGCAGCTCGCCGACCGGATCCGCGATGCCGGCTGGGAAGCCGTCAGGTGGCGCAATCTGACCGGTGGGATCGTCGCGCTGCACGCAGCCGTCAAGCCTTGAGCGTTCCCGTCCTGGCGCTGGCCGGTTTCCTCGGGGCCGGTAAGACGACACTGCTCAATCACCTGCTGCGCAACAGCCGCGGTGTGCGAATCGGCGCCTTGGTCAACGACTTCGGCGCGGTGAACATCGACGCGATGTTCGTCGCCGGGCAGGTCGACGCGATGGCCTCACTGTCCAACGGCTGCATCTGCTGCGCGGTGGACGCGTCCGAGGCGGCCGAGATGCTGGGAAGGCTGGCCGCCGTGCGGCCCGCGCTGGATCTGATCGTGGTGGAGGCCAGCGGCATCGCGGAGCCACCGGTGCTGGCCCGCACCATCGCCACCGCCGGAGATGACCGGTTCCACTACGCCGGTCTGGTGCTGGTGGTGGACGCCGCCCAGCCCCCCGAGCTGGGGCACGGGGTGCGGGTGGCCGATCTGGTGGTGCTCAACAAGGTCACCGAGGCCGCCGACGCCGATGCGATCGCTGCCCGGGTGCGTGCCGAGAATCCGCAGGTTCCGTTGGTGCACACCGATTTTGCGCGGCTGGACCCGGCTCTGCTGATCGATCCGCCGGTGCGGCGCCGGGTGCGTCCGGCGCAACTGTCGTTGGACGAATTGCTGCTCGACGATCAGCATCACCATGAGCACCCGGAATACCAGAGTGTCGAATTCAGCACCGAGGCCGCGGTGAATCCGCGGCTGTTCCTGTCCGTGCTGCAGGATCGGCCGGCCGGGCTGTACCGTGCCAAGGGTTTCGTGGACTTCGGACCGGGTGGCCGGTATTCGGTGCAACTGGTGGGTAGCTCGCTGCGCTTCGAGAAGCGCGGCGCGGCCGGGCGCGGTACCACTCTGGTGTTCATCGGCACCGGTATGGATGTGGTGGCCGTGGAGTCGGCGTTGCAGGATTGCACCCGCGAACCGGCCGACGAGAACGCGATGCTCGGCGTGCACAAGTACCTGGTGTAGCCGAGCCGGTAATCTGACGGCTCACCCGAACTCGGAGGAGTGGCAGTGTTCAAGGTCAATGAGTACTTCGACGGCGATGTCGCATCGATCGCCTTCAGCGCTGCGGAAGGCCCGGCCACCGTCGGGGTCATGGCCGTCGGCGAGTACGAATTCGGGACGTCCCAGCTGGAGATCATGAGCGTGGTGTCCGGTGCGTTGACCGTGCAGCTACCCGGTCAGCAAGAGTGGGAGACCTTCTCTGCGGGAATGCAATTCACCGTGCCCGCGGACAGCAGGTTTACCGTACGCGCCGATGTCGAGACGGCCTACCTGTGCGAGTACCGCTGACCGGCAGTCCCCTAGATCAAGGCCTTCTTGCCCCGGATCCGGCGCCGTACGTCACCCATCAGGAGGTGGCTGGCGCCTTGCCGGATGAACCGCGGCAGGAAGCGGTTGACGAATGACACGAACACGAACAGGTTCTCGAAGCGCCGCCGATCGGCATTCGACCAGTCCAGTCTCATGGCGTCCCGGAACACCGGTGCCAGCGATCCGATGGTGAGGAACCGCAGCAACGGGCCGAAGGTCACCCGCAGCGGCCAACGGATCATCCGCAGGTCCACCAGCGCCATCAGGTACTCGCGGATGTGGTCGTCCATCACCACCCGCTCGCAGGCGGTGTTCCAGTAGATGTCGAAATCGGCACGGGTGCGGGGCCATTGGTCCGCGGTGACCTGCAGGGTGGTCCCGAGCGGTTGCGCGGTCCGGTAGAACTGTTCGGCCTGCTCCGCGGTCATCACCCCGTGTAGCAACTGGAAGGTGTCTTCGAAGCCGACGAACAGACATGCCGCCACCCACAGCTGCAGTTCGCGGTTGAAGGCGTTGTAGCGCACCGGACTTGTGGCTGTGGAGAACACCTGGCGATGTGCGCCGTCGACCGCCTCGCGGTAGGCGGCCCGTTCCTGCTCGCTGCCCAGGATGGCCACCGCCAGATACTGGGTCGTGGTGCGGGCCCGCTTCCACGGGTGCTCCATCAGGCTGCCGGATCGCACGCGGCTCTCGGCGACGCCGTAACCGACCTCCGGCCAGGACAGCTGCATGATGACATTGGCCGCGGCGCCGGCGAAGGACCAGAAGTCCAGGGCATCGGCGATGGCGACGTCGCCGTGGTGCCACCGCGGGGTCGGCTGCTCGATGGTGATCCGGGTGTCGGCGTTGGTCAGCCGTGGCGATGACCCGAAGTCGAGGTAACGCGCGGGCATGAGAATCCTCTCCAGCGTGGCAGCAACGTCGACCGCCGGGGCCGTACGTGGAGCCTGTCATAGCCATTGACGCTCGCGCAAGAGATTATGTGAATGAGTATTCTGTCCATTCATGGCAGTGCTTGAGCCGAAACATGCAGTCACATAGGGTCGAAAAGCGCCGATCATGAAGATCCATTCGTCTGATCGAGCGGCCGCCGGCGAATGCGTTACCGTTGTCCCATGTCAACGGCCGACCGCTCCGCGCAACCCGCGGTCCGTCGCCGGCCGCGGGACCGCAAAGCGCAGATCGTCAAGGCCTCCGCCGATGCCTTCAGTGCGCTGGGTTATCACGCGGTGAGTATGGAGGAGATCGCCTCCCGGGTCGGTATCTCCGCGGCCGCGCTGTACCGGCACTCGCCGGGCAAGTACGAGTTGTTCCGCGACGCGGTCTTCGGGCTGGGTCAGCAACTGGTGGACGGCACCGATATCGCCGATCAGGATCGCGATGATGCGGCGGCGCTGTTGGCCGATACCGTCGACGCCGTCGTGGACATCGCGATCGCCAACCGCAGCTCGGGCGGTCTGTATCGCTGGGAGGGCCGCTATCTCAACAAGGACGACCAGGCGACCCTCAACGCGCAGATCGCACTGGTCAATCGCAGGTTGCAGGGCCCGCTGATCCGGTTGCGGCCGGAGCTGACTTCGCGGGAGCGCTGGACGCTGTCATCGGCGGCGCTGAGTGTGATCGGCAGCGTCACCGACCATCGGGCCCCGCTACCTGCCGCCGAGATGAAGGGGCTGCTGGCCGGTCTCGGCTCGGCCGTGCTCACCGCCACGCTGCCTGCGCCGTTCGAGTCATCGGAGCCGAACCCGCTGGCGCCCAGTGCATCCGGAAGCGGCGGCAAGTACGAGATGCTGCTGCATGAATCGCTGCTGCTGTTCCATAAAAAGGGATTCCGTGAGACCAGCATGGAGGACATCGCCGCAGCGGTGGGCATCCAGGCGTCCGGGATCTACCGGTACTTCCCGGGCAAGGCCGACCTGCTGGTGGCCTCCTACCGGCGCAGCGCGGACCGGGTTTCCGGCGATGTGTCCAGTGTCCTTGCGGCGGAATCAGATCCGGAACAGGCGTTGGCCCGACTGATCGACCTCTACGTGGCTCGCTCGTTCCGTGAGCCCGAGATCGCCTACGTGTACTACGCCGAGCGCGGCAATCTGCCCGACGCAGACCGGGCGTCGATCCGCCATATTCAGCGTTCCACGGTCGACGAATGGGCACGGTTGCTCGCCGCGGCGCGTCCCGAGTTCAGCCAGGCGCAGGCCACGTTCGCCGTCCACGCTGCTTTCGCGTTGGTGGTGGATCTAGGCCGGCTGGTGCACTACGAGGACACCGAGCATTCGCGGTCCTGCGTCCGGCTACTGATGGAGATGACCCTGCTGGGTCGCGAACCCCAGTTCGCCCAGCTCAGCTGAACGGTTTGCGTTCATCCCACCGTCGCGAGGCCAGGCCTGCCGTTCGCCACACCCGGGCGATCCAGTCCTCGTCCTCCTCGGTGACCAGATTGCCCATCATCCGCACCGCGACGTTCATCAGGAAATGCGACCGCATCGCCACCGGGCCCACCGCGGGCAGGAACCGCGGCAGGGTCAGCAGCAGTGCCAGCCGCCGCGCCGCGGAGAACCCTCGGGCGTAGTGCTCGGTCAACACCGATGGCCACGCCGCGGTCAGATCACCCGATCCCAGCAGATCGGCGGCCAGCCGACCGGTCTCCAGGCCGTAATCGATACCCTCACCGTTGAGCGGGTTGACGCACGCCGCCGCGTCGCCGATCAGCATCCAGTTCGGACCGGCCACCCCGGACACCGCGCCGCCCATCGGCAGCAGGGCGGACAGCCCGGCCCTCGGCTCACCGTCGAAGCCCCATTCCTCGCGGCGCAGATCGCAGTAGTAGGACATCAGCGGTCGCAGTGCCGCATCCGACGGCCGTTTGACCGTGGCCAGTGCACCCACGCCGATGTTCACCTCGCCGTTGCCCAGGGGAAAGATCCAGCCGTAACCGGGAAGCACTTTGCCTTCCGGGGAACGCAGTTCGAGGTGTGAGGTGATCCACGGCTCGTCGGCCCGCGGTGTGGCGATGTACCCGCGGACCGCGACGCCGTACACCGTCTCCTGATGCCAGGTGCGGCCCAGCGCGCGGCCCAGCGTCGAGCGGGCGCCGTCGGCGACGATCAGCTCACCCACCCCGATCTCGGAGCCGTCGTCGAGGATCAGCTCCGAGACCCGACCGGTCGGATCGTGGCGCACATCAACCACTTTGGCGCCGAGCATCATCTTGGCCCCGTCATCGGCGGCGACCATGCGGATCCGGTCGTCGAGCTCGGTGCGGGGGACCGCGCTGCTGGACGGCGGGAATGACGGGCCCGGCCATGGGATCTCCACGTCGGCGCCGAACCCGGACATCCGCAGCCCGTGGTGTCGGATCCGGCCGTTCAGCCAGTCGCCGAGACCCAGCCGCTGCAGCTCGGAGATCGCCCGCGGGGTCAGTCCGTCACCGCAGGCCTTGTCCCTGGGGAACTGCGCGGAGTCGATGACCAGCACGTCGCGGCCCGCCCGCGCGGCCCATGCGGCCGCCGACGAACCGGCGGGTCCGGCTCCCACGACAACCACATCTGTTTGCATCGGCACCCTCCCAGTATGTTGGACGAATGAGGACACCGGCGAGCGTGGTGGCGGGGGTGGACTTCGGGGATCCCGAATTCGCCGCGCGGGTGCGTGACGGAGTGGCGCGCGTCGAAGATCTGATGTCCACCGAACTGGGCAAGGCAGACGAGCTGATGGCCGAGGCCGTCCAGCATCTGTTCCAGGCGGGCGGCAAGAGGTTCCGGCCGCTGTTCACCGTGCTGGCGGGGTCGCTGGGCCCGCGGCCGGAGGACGATGACATCACCATCGCCGGCGCGGTGATCGAGCTGGTGCACCTGGCCACGCTTTATCACGACGATGTGATGGACGAGGCCCAGGTGCGCCGTGGTGCGGACAGCGCCAACGCGCGGTGGGGCAACAACATCGCCATCCTGGCCGGCGATTACCTGTTCGCGACCGCTTCCCGGCTGGTCTCCCGGCTGGGACCGGACGCGGTGCGCGTGATTGCCGACACATTCGCCCAGCTGGTCACCGGGCAGATGCGGGAGACCCGGGGCGCCGCCGACGGCACCGATGAGATCGAGCACTACCTCAAAGTGGTCTACGAGAAGACGGCCTGTCTGATCTCCGCGTCGGGCCGTTTCGGTGCGACGTTCTCCGGTGCCGGCGAGGAGCAGATCGAGCGGTTGGCCCGGCTCGGCGGCATCGTCGGGACCGCATTCCAGATCTCCGACGACATCATCGACATCGACAGCGATCCTGACGAGTCGGGCAAGGTTCCCGGCACTGACCTGCGCGAAGGTGTGCACACGCTGCCGGTGCTCTACGCGCTGCGCGAGTCCGGCCCCGATACGGATCGGCTCCGGGAGTTGGTGGCCCGGCCGATCGAGGACGATGACGAGCTGGCAGAGGCGCTGACCTTGCTGCGGCGGTCCCCCGGCATGGCGAACGCCAAGCAGACGGTGCGCGAGTACGCCGTGCGGGCCCGCGACGAACTCGACAACCTGCCCGCCGGACCCGGCCGGGACGCGCTGGCGACCTTGATGGACTACACCGTCAACCGGCACGGGTAGATGGAACCCACGGGGGTCGTTCGGCGTTAGATCAGCGAAGACTTTCGGAGGAGGAAATCTGATGACCTGGCATCCACATGCCAACCGGATGAAGACCTTCGTGCTGCTGGTGAGCATGTCTGCGTTGATCGTTTTCATCGGTTCGTTGTTCGGTAATGCGTCCATCCTGTGGCTGTCGGTGCTGTTCGCCGTCGGCATGAACGGCTACGTCTACTTCAACAGCGACAAGATGGCGCTGCGTGCGATGCACGCCCAGCCCGTCACCGAGATGCAGGCGCCGGCGATGTACCGGATGGTGCGCGAACTGGCGACCACCGCGCGTCAGCCGATGCCGCGGCTCTACATCAGCGACACCGCGGCGCCCAATGCGTTCGCCACCGGCCGCAACCCGCGCAATGCCGCGGTCTGCTGCACGACCGGGATTCTGCAGCTGCTCGACGAGCGCGAACTGCGGGCGGTACTGGGCCACGAACTGTCCCATGTCTACAACCGCGACATTCTCATCTCGTGTGTGGCCGGTGCGCTGGCCTCGGTGATCACCGCGCTGGCCAATATCGCCATGTTCGCGTCGATGTTCGGCGGAAACCGCGAGGGTGGCGTGAACCCCTTTGCCATGCTTCTGGTTTCGCTTCTGGGCCCGATCGCGGCCACCGTCGTCAAGCTGGCCGTCTCACGGTCGCGGGAGTACCAGGCCGACCAGTCCGGTGCCGAACTGACCGGTGATCCGCTGGCGTTGGCGAACGCGCTGCGCAAGATCTCCGCGGGAGTCCAGGCCGCGCCGCTGCCCCCCGAACCGCAACTGGCCGATCAGGCGCATCTGATGATCGCCAACCCGTTCCGCTCGGGCGAGAAGATCGGCAA
>JBPPMV010000057.1:0-5003 GCA_051306235.1 Mycobacterium sp.
CCGCCGTGCTCCTCGGGGATCTGTGCCTGGTGTGGGCCGAGCAGATGCTCCGGGAAAGCGGTGCAGACGAGATCGCCCTCACCCGCGTCTGGCCGCGCTATGACGCCATGCGCACCGAGTTGGCCATCGGGCAGTTCGCCGATCTGGTCAACGACACCGCCGGCTTTCCCTCCCTCGACGACGTCCTGGACGTGGCGCGGCGCAAATCCGGCAACTACACGGTCCGGCGCCCGCTGGAGATCGGGGCCGTCCTGGCCGGGTGCGGAGACACCGTGCTCACCGCGCTGGGACGCTACGGCGAGGCGATCGGTGAGGCCTTCCAACTTCGCGACGACCTGCTCGGGGTCTTCGGTGTCTCGGCGACGACCGGCAAGCCGACGGGCACCGATCTCATCGCACGCAAGGCGACCACCGTCGTGGTCGCCGGGTACGAACTCGCGACCGGCGCCCAGCAGCGCCAGTTCAAGGAATTCATGACGGCTGAACGGCTCGGTTCCGAAGACGTGACCCGGTGGCAGGCCCGGATCTCGGAAGTTGGCACCGTGGAGCGGATAGCGGACATGATTCAGCACAGATTCACCGCGGCGGTGCGAGCCCTGGACGGACTGGGCACCGCACAACTCAACCCCGATGCGCGGACGGCCCTGATCGCGATGGCGTCGGCCTGCACCGAGCGGGCCGCCTGATGCGCACCGTGCCCGGCCGCACCGATCACGTGGTCGTGGTGGGGGCAGGTCTGTCCGGGCTGTCCGCCGCACTGCACCTGGCCGGCCGTGGCCGCCGGGTGACCGTCCTCGAACGCGGCTCGCATCCCGGTGGACGGGTGGGGCGGGCCGACGTGTCGGGTTACCGCATCGACACCGGGCCCACCGTGCTCACCATGCCCGATATCATCGACGAAACATTCGCCGCAGTAGGCGAATCCACCGCCGACCGGCTGGATCTGATCACCGTCGATCCGGCCTACCGGGCCACCTTCGCCGATGGCAGCAGCCTGGATGTACACAGCGATGCCACCGCGATGGCCGCCGAGATCGAGCGCTTCGCGGGACGCACGGAGGCCGAGGGGTATCTGCGGTTGCGGGAGTGGCTGGCCCGGCTCTATCAGCTCGAGTTCGACGGGTTCATCGGGTCGAATTTCGATTCGCCACTGTCCCTGCTGACCCCACAGTTGGCGAAACTGGCTGCCATCGGCGGTTTCCGGCGCTGGGAGCCGATGGTGCGCCGCTTCATCACCGATGAGCGGCTGCTGCGGGTCTTCACCTTCCAGGCCCTCTACGTCGGCGTGCCGCCCAAGCGTGCACTCGCCGCGTACGCCGTCATCGCCTATATGGACACCGTGTCGGGGGTCTACTTCCCGCGCGGTGGCATGCGCGCGCTGCCCGACGGGCTGGCCGCGGCCGCCGCCGATGCCGGTGTCGACTTCCGCTACGACGCCAAGGTTTCCGAGCTGGAACGCTCAGGTGACCGGATCACCGCGGTGCGTACCGATACCGGGGAGCGCTTCGCCGCCGACGCCGTGATCCTCACCACCGAGCTACCGGACACCTACCGGTTGCTGGGCCGCACCCCGCGCAGAGTGAACGGTCTGCGGCCGGCGCCGTCGGCGGTGGTTGCCCATATCGGTTGCCGGGCAGCAGATCCCGGACTCGAATCGGCGCATCACACCATCCTCTTCGGCAACGAGTGGGATCGCACTTTCGACGAGATCATCGACCAGGGCCGCCCGATGGTGGATCCGTCCCTGCTGGTGACCCGACCGACCGCCGGCGACCCCACTCTTGCCCCGGATGGCCGCGACCTGCTGTACGTCCTCGCGCCGGCCCCCAATACCGCAGTGGGTCACAAGGATTGGGACGCCGACCGCGACGAGTACACCGCCGGGATGATGGATATCGTCCACCGGCGGCTACCGAACCTGGGTGCCGATGCCGAGGTACTGCACGTGGTGACACCGCAGGACTGGGCACGTCAGGGCATGATCTCGGGCACCCCGTTCTCGCTGTCCCACACCTTCGGCCAGACCGGGCCCTTTCGGCCCGGCAACACCGTTCGCGGTATCGACAATGCCGTGTTGGCCGGGTCATCCACCGTGCCCGGCGTCGGCATTCCGACCGCCATCATCTCAGGCCGGCTGGCCGCGGACCGGGTTACCGGGATCGTGTCACCGGCCCGCAGCAAGACGGCATCTCGATGAGGAGGACCAGATGATGCTCGGGTCGGAGCTGGATGCAGCGGGGGTACAGGGTCGGGAACTGCGTCAGGCCTACCAACGCTGCCGGGCCCTCAACGCCGCACACGGCAAGACGTTCTTCCTGGCGACCCGGCTGCTGGCACCCGGTCAGCGTCCCGCCGTACACGCGCTGTACGGCTTCGCCCGTCGCGCCGATGACGTCCTCGATGACTTCGACGCCCGGACGACTGCCGACCGTGCCGCCGAACTCCAGAAGTTGGCGGACGCGCTGTACAGCCGTCTGGTCGAGAATCAGTTGGCCGGAGACGATCCCGTGCTCGACGCCGTCGTCGATACCGCGCGCAACTACGGCCTGGACTGGCAGCTCTTCGACGACTTCCTGGCTTCGATGCGGATGGATCTGACGATCACCGACTATCCCGATCGTGCGGCGCTGGACAGCTATATGTACGGCTCCGCGGAGGTCATCGGGCTGCAACTGCTGCCCGTGCTGGGCACCGTCGTCTCACGGGAGGAAGCCGCCCCGCACGCGGCCGCCTTGGGGAAAGCGTTCCAGCTCACCAACTTCCTGCGCGATATCGACGAGGATCTGACCCGCGGCCGGGTGTACCTCCCCGCCGATGAGCTGGCCGCGCACGGCGTCGACCGAGATGTCCTGACCTGGTGCCAGACGCAGCGTCGCACCGATCCGCGGCTTCGTGCCGCGCTGGTGGAACAGCATGCCCTGACCCGGCGGATCTACGATCACGCCGAGCGCGGAATCCCGTTGCTGCACCCGCAGTCCCGGCCGTGCATCCGCGCCGCGCTGACGCTGTACTCGGAGATCCTCGACCGTATCGAGCAGCTCGATTTCGAGGTGTTCGGCCAGCGGGCCACGGTGTCCAACGGCAGACGTCTGCAGGTCGCGGGCCGCGGCCTGCTCAGTGCGTGGCGCGCCCGCGCCCGCCCGGAAGCCCGATGAGCACGACACCGTACAACGTCCCCGAGGCGTTCGACAGCGGAGCCGATTCCTATGACGCCCTGGTGGGGGCCAACCCCGGATACCACCGGCACCTGAGACTCTCGGCGCAGCGCATGGAGTTGCCCGACGGGGGCCGCGGACTGCGGCTACTCGACATCGGTTGCGGCACCGGGGCTTCCACCGCGGCGCTGCTGCGCGCAGCCCCGAAGGCGCAGATCGTGGCCGTGGACGGCTCGGCCGGCATGCTGGCCCGCGCCCGAACCAAGGCCTGGCCCTCGACGGTGTCCTTCGTCCAGAGCCGCGCCGAAGACCTGGAGCAGGCCGGGGTGCACGGCCCGTTCGACGGCATTCTGGGCGCCTACCTCGTCCGCAACCTGCCCGACCCCGACCCGGTGTTGCGCTCCTTCCTGGCCCTGTTGAAGCCGGGGGGCGTCTTCGCCGCGCACGAGTACTCGGTGCGTGACTCCCGGCGGGCCTCCGCGATGTGGAACCTGGTGTGCGCGACAGTCATCATTCCGGCCGGCCGACTGCGTACCGGCGACGCCGAGCTCTACCGCTATCTGCGGCGCAGCGTCAACGAGTTCGACGGTGCCGCACGGTTCCGGGAACGTCTGCAGCACAACGGCTTCGATGACGTACGCAGCCTGACCATGCCCGGGTGGCAGAACGGTGTGGTCCACACCTTCCTCGGCCGGGCTCCACTGAACGGAACCGGATCGTGACCGACCCCCGCCGGGTACATCACCCCGCCGCGCCGGGTCTGCCGAGCGTGGCGGCACTGTCGTCACATCCGACCGTCGCCGTGGTGGGTGCGGGTATCGCCGGCTTGACGGCGGCGACCATGCTGGCCGAACGTGGTGTGGCGGTGCACCTGTTCGAGCGGGAGTCCTACCTCGGCGGACGGGTCGGCGGCTGGACCGAGACCCTGCCCGACGGCTCGGACACCGCGATGAATCGTGGCTTCCACGCGTTCTTCCGCCAGTACTACAACCTACGGAATCTGTTGCGGCGCATCGATCCCGAGCTGTCGATGTTTGCACCGCTGGACGATTACCCGCTGGTGGACGCCGGAGGTCGGCGCGACACCTTCCGCGGGCTGCCCCGCACGCCCCCGTTCAACGCCATGGCCTTTGCGCTGCGCAGCCCGACGTTCCGGCTGCGGGATTTGGTGCGCCTCGACGCCAAGGCCGCGGCGCCGCTGGCGGCCGTGTCGGTGCCCGAGACGTACTGGCAGCTCGATGATGTCGATGCCGAGACCTTCCTGCAGGACATCAACTTTCCGGTGGCGGCCCGCCATCTGGCGTTCGAGGTGTTCTCGCGCAGCTTCTTCACCCGTCCGGAGTCGCTGTCGGCGGCCGAGTTGGCGACGATGTTCCACATTTACTTCCTGGGTTCCAGCGAGGGCCTGGTGTTCGATGTGGCGACGTCGAATTTCGACGTGGCGCTCTGGGAGCCGTTGCGGCGGTATCTGTTACAGCATGACGCGCGGATCCAGACCGGCACCGCGGTCCGCCGCGTGACGGTGACCGATTCCGGTTTCACGGTGACCGACGATTCCGGTGCCACCCTGGCCGCCGATGGCGTGGTGCTGGCCACCGATGTGTCGACACTGCAGCGCATCATCGCGGACTCGCCGGGTGTCGGTGACACCGAGTGGCGCGGGCAGGTGGGCGAACTCGGCACAGCGGCACCGTTCGTCGTGCGGCGGCTGTGGCTGGACCGTCCGGTGCGGGCCGACCGGTCCGCCTTCCTGGGCACCGGCGGGCTGCCGCCACTGGACAACATCAGCGTGCTGGAACGCTACGAACACGAGGCGATCGCTTGGGCGCAGCGCACCGGCGGTTCCGT
>JBPPMV010000058.1:0-31288 GCA_051306235.1 Mycobacterium sp.
TCCCGCTGCTGCAGGTCGACATGTGGGAGCACGCCTTCTACCTGCAGTACAAGAACGTCAAGGCCGACTACGTCAAAGCCTTCTGGAACGTCGTCAACTGGGCCGACGTCCAAGACCGCTACGCCAAAGCCGGCGGACTCATCTTCGGCTGAGCCTCGTTTTTTCCGCCGAGAGCCCCGCATGCCATGGCATGCGGGGCTCTTTGCGTTGTGCCCCGAGGAGTTTTCACCCGCCGCTGGCACTCGTGTCCTCTTGCGTGCCAGCACCTGCCTGCCGCATCCTGTGCACAGCGACCCACAGCAGTGTCGGAGCAGTTCACCAGGAAGTTTCGGGCAAGAATTGTCTGGAGGCCAGATGGACACCGGATCCGGTAGAGCAGTGGAGATCGCCCCGTTCCATTCCGGGGGCACTCTGAAGGGATTCGTGGTGTCTGGCCGCTGGCCGGATTCCACCAAGGAATGGGCACAGTTGCTCATCGTCGCCGTACGGGTCGCCTCCCTTCCCGGATTACTCTCCACCACAACCGTTTTCGGTGTGCGCGAGGAACTGCCCGAGCGGCCCGAGCCCGGT
This sequence comes from Mycobacterium sp., assembly GCA_051306235.1. Lineage (GTDB taxonomy): Bacteria > Actinomycetota > Actinomycetes > Mycobacteriales > Mycobacteriaceae > Mycobacterium. The sequence goes on from JBPPMV010000058.1 coordinate 571, forward strand.
ACCGTAGGCCTGGTGCTGGCCGAAGGGCCGGTGGTCGGCGAATTCGCCGTCCCGCCGGGCTTCTTCGCCGGCCATCAACCGCCTGCGTTGCTGATGCTGCACCCGCCATCGGAGACCACCCCGTCGCTGCCGGAGTGCGCCGGTGCCGCGTCCGGTTGCGTGCTGCTGCCCGGTATCCCCCATCTGGGCCTCGAGCACCGTGCTGCCTGGGTGGAGGCCGAGGCCGATGGCACCATCACCTCGATGGTGAGCCGGGTCGGCGTCGATCCCATCAGCCATCCGGACACCGCGATCCTGGCGATGCTGCTCGCCGCTTGACCTCCGGCGGACCTCCCCGCGGCGGGTCGCCGCAGCGGCAGTCCCGCGCGCCGTCACAACAGCAAATCCGCCGATAACAGTTCGGACACGGTTCGGCCACATTCGGGTGTCCGGCATGTGCCGAGGTCAGCAAGCATGCAGGTCACTCCGGGCAGGCTCATGTCTACCGGTCCCGCACTTCGCCCGCATGCTGAGCAAAGGTGCGGAGCGGATTTGCTGAGCGACGGCCGACAGCTACTGATCAGCTATGGGGTCATTGTGACAACGTGTCGCGATCATTGCGTCCCGGCAAAACAGCGCGAGCGTTATTTTCTGGTTCGCCAGCTCGCACGCCCTCAGCGTCATTGTGAGGTTGACGTGCTGATACACCACCCTGCGATGACCTGTTTGTGGGGGTGGTGTTACTTTTCAGTGGTTTGCACTTGGTTGTGGCGGCAACACTCGCTACGATGATCAGCAAATACGAACCTAACGCAGACAGCTCGTGAGCTATGTGGAGGAAAGTTAGATGAGCAAGACGTTCGCCGCCCGACTGAACCGTCTCTTCGACACGGTTTACCCTCCCGGGCGCGGGCCGCACACGTCGGCCGAGGTCATCGGTGCGCTCAAGTCCGAAGGCGTGACGATGTCGGCTCCGTACCTGTCGCAGCTGCGTTCGGGCAACCGCACCAATCCGTCTGTCACCACGATGGCCGCCCTCGCCAACTTCTTCCGCATCAGGCCGGCGTACTTCACCGATGACGAGTACTACGAGAAGCTCGACAAGGAATTGACCTGGCTGGCCAGCATGCGCGATGAGGGCGTCCGCCGCATCGCCGCACGCACCGTCGGCCTGTCCGCAGAGTCTCAGCAGGATCTGGCCCTCAAGGTCGACGAACTGCGTCGCCGGGAGAACCTCGACGGCTGATCCCTCCGGATCACCGCTGAAACGGTGTCGTCGCGCGCAAGCGTGACGGCACCGTTCCTGCATTCAGGGGCCCTGGGAACCTGTCTGCAGCTCGTGGAACTGTTCGGCGATGGCAAGGATCCATTCCCGGTCGGAGAATGTAGCGGGCTGACGCAGCCAGTTCAGACCGGGGAATGCGGCATGGGCCGCATCCTTGCGGTTCGCAGCCCGGCCGTCGAAGATCCACTCGGCGATACCGCGGGCCTGTTCATCGGCGGGCACCGGCGGTGAATCGAGATCGTTGAGATCGGCGATGTTCAATGGCTGGTCGCCATCGCGCTGACCGGCGCTCGCATCCCCGGTGCGCAACCGCGACCGTTCCGCGGCGATGGCCTCCAGATAGAGCGAGTCCGAGATCAGTGACATCTGCTCGGCCACCCGGAACAGCAGCGGTCCACGCGGACGCACCCCGATTCCCACGTCGGGATGCCGGGTGTTGAGTTCGGTCAGCAGCGGCTGGATCGTCCGCAGTTCCTTGCGCGCCCCGAACCAGTCCTCGACGCTGGGCAGCAGTGATCCGCCGGCCACCACCAGCATGGCGCAGCCCAGCAACGTCGCCGCTGCGCCCACTCCCAATACGTCGGTGTTGCCGACGGCCCTCAGTAGGAAGAAGGCGCTGGCCAGAACCATCAGCACCATCCCGATGCTGAAGACGAACAACGCGCGGCCGCGCCGGGTGCGGTTGGAGTGGCGCACCCCGGCCCAGGCAACCAGCGTCAGCGCCAGCAGCACGTAGAGCATCGGCAGCAACCAGGCCGATGAGCCGCCCGGCGCCAGGTTGCGGCGCATGTACTCCTCCGGCGCCATCTCGGGTTCCTGCTCAGCCCGGAAGAACGCCACCAGGGTGGCCACCGCAATGGTCGCCGCGACGCCGTACTGCAGGAAGGCGATCCGGCGGATGGCCGCAGGCTTACGGTCCGAGGCCACCGTCGTGATCATCACGCAGCTGCCTGCCGCGCATCCGATCAATGCCACCTGGCTGAGCGCCACCGCCACATTCGGCCACCGCAGCGCGGTGTCGATCAGCAGCGTCAGGGGCTGCCAGTTGAGCGCTGCGACGATACCGAGGCTGCCCAGCGCGAGGATCATCGCGGTGCTCACCAGGGACTGCTTGTTGACCAGCGCCCACCCGATACGCAATCCGGTTGCCAGTCCGAGGAGACCGGCGATCACCCAGATGATCAACCAAACGCCTCCCCCAGCCGTACCTGCACGATCGACGAGCGATCGGACGGCAATCGGCCGAGACGGTAGATGAGCAGCGCGGCGAAGTCCTCGGCCTCCTGCTCGGCGGCCTCCCCCGCCGGACCCATGCACCCGGTCCGTTGGTTGAGCATGTATCCGATCAGATCGGACCCGGCCAGCTCCATGGTCTCGCGCGCGGCCTCCGCCACCGGAGTCCCTGCGTGGCCGAGCACCAGGTGACCGAGCTCGTGGGCCAGAGTCCGGTCCCAGGCGGGCAGGCCTTTCTGGATCAGGAAGACGTCGTAATCGGTGTACTGGCGCCACTGTCCGCAGACACCCGACGGCAGATCGGCCATCTTGATCTGGATCGGCCGGCCCTGGTCGTCGGCGACCGCTTCGACCAACCGAGGCAGAGACACCTCACCGCGACGCGGAGCAAGGTCGAGCACGGCGCTGACGGCGCGCGTCACACGGCGACTGGCTGGCATGTCATCCCCTTTCGCCCTCCATGTAGTTCCACTATGGCGCTGTGCCCGGCCGCAGACGACCGAATCCGGTCAACTCGAGAACCGGCCCGCACCACTGGCCCGGATCGCGTGGCCCGCGCGGGCCTGCCGGTAGCCGATGAGCCCCCCTGCGCCGGTGAGCAGCATGATGCCGGTTGCTCCCGGAACCGCGACGGCGATCACCTGGGGCATACCGGCGGTGCGCAGATATTCGCCGTATCCCGCGCGGTAGGACGCCGGTAGCGCGGAGGTATCGGTGACGCGCGGCGCCGCGGAGCGTTCGGCGGGCGTGCCGCGCGGCGGGGCGGGCGGTCGCGCGGCGCCCGCGCCTGCGGGAGCCCTCGGCACACCACCGGCGCCTCCGATACTCGGAACCGCCGGTGGTAGCACGATGATCGGCATCGCCAGCACGGGTGCGGCCGCCGGGGCGACGAGACCGGGCAGCGGATCCTGGGGATCCGGAACGACCGGAATCACCGGGGACTCGGGGACGACCTCGGGTGGCGGAGGAATGTTCATACCGGGCGGAACACCGGGCCGGCCGGCGGGTGGGGTCGTGGACGGCGCTCCGTCTCCGTAACCGCCACCATCGGGCGCCGATGAATCATCGTCCGGCGGGAGCGGCCACCAGCCCCAGCCGCACTCGTCGTCATCCTCTTTCGTGCCGTCCTCTTTCACGTCCCCGGCCGCCGCGGGTTCGGCGGACTGTTCGCCGGGGGGATCACCGGGCAGGCCCGCGCCCTCCCGCACACCCGCTTCGGAAAGTTTGCTGGAGTCGGCTTCTCCGGTACCGGTCGACGCTTCGGCCGGATTGACCGTGCCGCCGTCGGACCGCTCCCCTGTCGAGGCTGGTGGCGCTGCGGATCGTCGGCCCGGCGACGCGGATCCGGCCCCGGCGACCGCGCCGGCACTGCGTGGGGCGCTGCGAACCGGCTCACCGGTGGACTCGCCGGACGTCCGACCTGCCGTCCCGGCACCGGTCGTATCGCCGGATGCGTCGGGGTCGGCTAACGCCACGGCGGCAGTGGCACCACCGACGAGCAGCCCGGATGACACGAGACAGGCAGCCGCGGCGACTCGCATGCGCGAACCCACGTCGGTCACCACCCCTCAAGGCGTCTCACTGCGCACGGCTGTTGTTTCGGCAATTGTCGCATACCTGCCTGAAACAGTTTGCTGTCGGAAGCAATCCGGATCGGGGCAAGGCCGCCGAGACGACCACCGATCCCAGGGCGATAAGGTTGGCCACATCCGAGGTGCCGTGTTGGCGGCGATGGGTGATGAGACGACCGGGAGGCAATGCCGATGGCCCTGTTCACGCGACGCAAGAGCCGGTCGATCCGTCGAGCCGAGGCCCGGGCGATCAATCGCGCGGCCAAGACGAAGGCCAAGTTGGAGGCCAAGCTCGCCGCCAAGAACGATGCCCGGCGGATCAAGGCCGACCTCAAGGCCCAGTCCCGGGCGGTCAAGGCTCAGATCAAGGCACAGCGGGAGTCCGACCGCGCCACTCTGAAAGTAGCTGAGACCCAACTCAAGGCTGTCCGCGAGGGCAAGCTGCTGTCACCGATGAAGATTCGCCGGGCGCTGACGATTTCGCGGCTGCTCGCGCCGGTACTGGTACCGCTGGCCTACCGCGGCGCGATCGCGGTGCGCGGACTGCTCGACCAGCGGCGCGCGGATCAGCTCGGTGTGCCACTCGCGCAGATCGGTCAGTTCTCCGGACACGGGGCAGCGCTATCGGCTCGCATCAACAGTGCCGAACAGGCCGTCCGCCGGGTCGCCGAGAAGAACCCGAAGGATGCCGAGACCAAACAGTTCGTGGCCGCAGTCGACGACCGGCTGACCGACCTGTCCACGGCCGTCACCGCCGCGGAGAACATGCCGACCGCCCGCCGCCGGGCCGCCCACGCGGCCATCGCCGAACAGCTCGACGGTATCGACGCCGACGTCTTGGCTCGGCTCGGCCTGATCTGAGATCGCGATGACTGCCCCGGCACGATTCCTCGCGCCCCTGCTTGCCCTGCTACTCGCGGTGCTGGCGCTGGCGGGTGCGGGCACCGCGTCGGCGCACGCCACGCTCATCTCATCGGATCCGGCGCCCGGTGCCCAACTGGCGACGCCGCCGGCACAGGTCAGCGCCACCTTCAGCGAGGACCTGCAGACCGCGTTCGCGGCCATGACCGTGGTCGGCCCGGACGGCAATCTGTGGTCGGTCGGTGAGGTCCGCGTGCAGGGTCCCGTCGCCGAGGTCGACGTGCGTCCGCTCGGACCGGCAGGCACCTACACCGCCAACTACCGCGTCACCTCCGCCGACGGCCACGTCATCACCGGATCCTGGTCGTTCGACCTGACCGTCGCCGAAACCGGGACACCCGGACCGGTGGCCGCCGCCCCCGCCGCGGCACCCGCGGCCGCAACCGATGGCGGGCTGCCGGTGTGGCCGTTCGTGGTCGGGGCCGTGCTGCTCGTCGGCGCCGGCGTGTGGTGGAGCCGACGACGCGCGTGACGTCGGCCCGGCGCGCGGGCCTGGGTGTCCTCGTCGCCGCGCTGGGTGTCGCGCTGGCCTGGTCGCTGGCGCATCCCCAGCTGGAGTTGGTGCCCACCCTCACCCGCATGGCCGCCGACGGCGCCGCCATCGTGGTGCTGGGTCTGGCGGTGGTGCCGCTGCTCGACACCGCGCGTCACCGTGCCGAACTCACCCGGCGCAGCGCCCCCGCCATCGCGGTGGCGGCCTGGGTGTGGCTGGCCGCGGAGCTGGTCCGGCTGGTGACGACGGCGGCGGCGACCGCGGCGGTGGCAGTCACCGACCTGAGCGTGCGGACCGCATGGGAGTTCAGCGTGTCGACGAACGCAGGCCGGGCCGACCTGCTCTGCGTGGTGGCCGCGGCGATCGTCGTCGCGGTGACCGTGATCGGGCCGGCCGCGCGCACGCCGAACGCCTCCATGGTGATCGCGGGTGTCGCCGCCATCGGCACCGCGGCGCGCACGCTGGCCGGACACCTCTCCGAGAGCGCGCTGGGTGGTGCGGCGGTGACCTTGCACGCGCTGGCTGCCGCGCTGTGGTGCGGTGTACTCGCGGCACTCGTCCTCGTCGTGGATCACCGTGGTCAGTGGTCCAGGGTGTTGCCCCGGTTCTCGGCGCTGTCGCTGTGGGCGGTGGTGGTGCTGCTGGTCGGCGGGGTTATGAGCGCGGCCGTGGTGATCGGTTCACCGACCGATCTGATCGGCACCGGTTACGGCCGGATGCTCCTGGCAAAGGTCGTCTTGACGGCCGGGTTGTTGGCCCTGGCCTGGCACAACAGATCGCAGTGGCTGCCGTCGGCGCGCGGTCACCGGGTGAGCGCACAGGTGTCCACCCGGCGCTCGCATACCGAGCTGGCCCTGATGGCGGTGGCACTCACGCTGGCCGCCGCCCTGGCGGTATCGGGTTAGCCCGAACCCTCGACTGGCATGATGGGCAGCACTGCCGCCGACACAGCGCGACACCGGTCGGTGCGCTGGACGACACTGCAAAGGAGCAGCACAATGGCCGACGAGCAGGACCTTCCCGACGAGAAGGCCCCCGCCGAGCAGGTTCCGGCCCCGCCGGCTGCCAAAGCTCCCGCCAAGAAGGTGCCTGCCAAGAAGGCCCCGGTGAAGAAGGCCGCGCCGGCCAAGAAGGCCGCACCCGCGAAGAAGGCTGCTGCTGCGAAGAAGGCTGCCCCGGCAAAGCAGGCACCACCGGCGAAGCAGGCCCCGCCCGTCAAGGCCACACCCGTCAAGGCCACGCCCGCCGCTCCCGAGATCTCCCCGCCCGCGGTTCCCACCACGGCGGCCAAAGAAGTTGCCGCGCAAGCGAAGTCGACCGTTGCCGCGGCTGTGCCCGCACCCACCGCGGTGCCGGCACTCGGCCCGGACCAGTCCCGGCTGCCGCTGGCGGTCGCGCTGGCCGTCGGTCTGCTCGCGATCGTGGTCGTGCTGTTGGCCCGGCGCGGCTCCGACGAGGACTGATTCCAGGGCCGCGGGGTTTCAGCGCGTTGCGGGCTTGACCCTCACGCGACGTCAGGTCCGATAGTTGAGTCCATGGACGTGAGGACTGTCGGAAGCATCTCCGCCCTGACCGGCCTGTCCGTGCGCAGCCTGCACCACTACGACCATATCGGTCTGGTGGTGCCCAGCGTTCGGACCGCGGCCGGTTACCGCGGCTACACCGATGCCGATGTCGAACGCCTGCACCTGGTGCTGGTGTACCGCGCGGCCGGTCTTGCGCTCGATGAGATCCGCGTCCTGCTCGACGATCCGGAGGTCGACGAGCTGACCAGACTGCAGCGCCAGCACGCCCTGCTCCTCGAACGTGCCGACGGCCTGCAGCGCACCATCAAGGCAGTGGAGGAACTCATGAACGCACGTCGCAGCGGTATCCAGCTGACCGCGCAGGCACAGGTGGAGATCTTCGGCACCACGGCATTCGGCGAGGAGTACGCGGTCGAAGCCGAGCAGCGCTGGGGGGATACCGACGAGTGGAAGCAGTCCCGGCAGCGGGTCGCGCAGCTGACGAAACAGGATTGGATCGACCTGAAAGCCGGGGGGGACGCGCTCATGGCTGACCTGGCTGCCGCGAAGCGCGCCGGTGTCCGCCCCGGCTCACCGGCGGCCGACGCACTGGCCGCCCGGCACCGGGCCAGCATCGAACGCTTCTATGACTGCGGCGGCGAGATGCACCGCGGACTGGTCGAGATGTACCTGGCCGATGCCAGGTTCACGGCCTACTACGACGATGTCGAGCCGGGTCTGGCACAGTTCGTCCACGATGTGGTGGTCGCTAGCATCATGGCGTGAGCATCGAACCGCGCGCGACCGCTGACCTTGTCGATGAGATCTACCCGAACGTGCGCAGCTGCGATCTGCAGTTGCGCAACTACGGCGGCGTCTCGTCGTTCGCCGGACCGATCACCACCGTGCGCTGTTTCGAGGACAACGCACTGCTGAAGTCGATCCTGTCCACCCCGGGCGAGGGCGGCGTGCTGGTGGTCGACGGAGACGGGTCGCTGCACACCGCGCTGGTCGGTGACATCATCGCCGGGCTGGCCGCCGACAACGGCTGGTCCGGGGTGATCGTGCACGGTGTGGTGCGCGACGCCGCCGCCCTGCGCACCATCGACGTGGGCATCAAGGCACTGGGCACCAATCCCCGCAAGGGCACCAAAACCGGTGCGGGCGAACGTGATGTGGAGGTCTCGTTCGGCGGGGTCACCTTCTCACCCGGTGAGATCGCCTACAGCGACGAGGACGGGATCGTCGTCGTCCCGTCCTGACCCGGCCTAGGCCGTGACGGGCGCCCGATGCTTGGTGAAGTGCAGGGAATCCTCGTCGACCTTGCCGTGCCGGATCAGCCGCAGATCGAAGAAGTAGTTCTGCTTGAGCTTCCACGGCGCCTCAGAGCCGGACTTCGGCAGGGTATCCATGGCGCGCCGGAAGTAACCCGGGGTGAAGTCCATGAACGGCTCCTCGTCGATCGAGTCACCCGGATGCTGGGGCTCCACCCGGTCGAAACCGTTGGCGTCCATGTAGTTCAGCACCCGACAGATGAACTCGGAGACCAGATCGGCCTTGAGCGTCCATGACGCGTTGGTGTAGCCGAAGGTGATGGCCATGTTCGGCACACCGGAGAGCATCAGCCCCTTGTAGGTCATCGACTTGGTGAGGTCGATCGGCTCACCGTTGCGGGTGGCGGTCGCACCACCGAACAGCTGCATATTCAAACCCGTTGCGGTGATGATGATATCGGCCTGCAGCTCCTCGCCGGAGCCCAGCTTGATTCCGGTTTCGGTGAACGTAGCGATGGTGTCGGTGACGACATCGGCCTTGCCCGCCTTGATGGTCTTGAAGAAATCGCCGTTGGGCGCCAAGCAGACTCGCTCATCCCACGGGTTGTAGCGCGGGCTGAAGTGCTTCTCGTAGTCGAACCCGTCCGGTAGCCGCCGGGTCGCCATGTCCTTGAGCGCTTTCTTGAACATCGCCGGGAACTTGCGCGCCAGCTGGTACTGGCCGGTGGCCATGGCGATCGCCTTCCAGCGATTCACCACGTGGGCGACATTCTTCGGCAGGTACTTGTTGGCCTGTGCGGCAACGGGATCCACCAGCGGTAGCGATCCGATATAGGTCGGCGAGCGCTGCAGCATGGTGACATGGCCCGCGCCCTCGTTCACCAGCGACGGGATCAGGGTGATCGCGGTGGCACCGGACCCGATGACGACGATCTTCTTGCCCGCGTAGTCCAGCCCCTCCGGCCAGTGCTGGGGGTGGATGACCTGGCCGGCGAAGTCCGCGGCACCGGGAAACTCGGGTGCGTAGCCCTCGTCGTAGTTGTAGTAGCCGCTGCAGACGGAGAGGAATGACGCGGTGAGCTGCTTCTGCTCCCCGGCGTGCTCGACGTTGATCGTCCAGCGGTTGTCGGCATCGGACCAATCGACCGAGGTGACCCGGTGCCCGGTGCGGATGTGCTTGTCGATGCCGTTCTCGGTGGCGGCCTCGTTGATGTAGTTCCAGATGGACGCCCCGTCGGCGATCGCCTTGGCCGAGGTCCACGGCTTGAACCGGAATCCGAGGGTGAACATGTCGGAATCGGAGCGGATGCCCGGGTACTTGAACAGGTCCCAGGTGCCGCCGATGTTGTCGCGGCGCTCCAGGATGGCATAGCTCTTGGTGGGGCAACGGTCCTGGAGGTGCCAGGCGGTGCTGATGCCGGAGATGCCGGCGCCGACGATCACAACGTCGAGGTGTTCAGTCATGGTACCGACGGTATCAACATGGTGTTGAGTGAGTCAACGGTGTGTTGATAAACTCGACACGGTGTTAAGGTCGGAGGCGTGACCACCGCCAGCCCGAGTCGCGGCCGCCGGGCCGCCCGTCCCTCCGGGGACGAACGGCAGCAGGCGATTCTGGACACCGCCACCCACCTGATCCAGCAGCGATCCTTCGCCGACATCTCCGTCGACGACCTCGCCAAGGGTGCAGGCATCTCCCGCCCGACCTTCTACTTCTACTTCGCGTCGAAGGAAGCGGTCCTGCTGTCGCTGATGGATCCGCTGATCAAGCGCGCGGACACCGGTTTCGACAATGCGATGGACTCCATGCCCACCGAGCCGCACCGGGCGATCCGGCGCGGTATCGAGATCTTCTTCAGCTCGTTCGGATCCGAGCCCGCCACCGCCCGCGCAGGGGCCGAGGCCGTCCACAGCAGCCCCGAGTTCCGCGCCATCTGGGCCGGCCTGATGAGAAAATGGATCAGCCTGACCGCCGCCCTGATCGCCGCCGAACGCCAGCGCGGCGCCGCGCCGGAGACCCTGCCCGCGCTCGATCTGGCCACCTCGCTGAACCTGATGAACGAGAAGATGATGATGGCGACGCTGGCCGATGAGCGCCCGTCCGTCGAGCACGACCGCGTCGTCGACACCCTCACCCACATCTGGCTGACCAGCATCTACGGCGCCACGCCCTAGCCATTCCCCCTGGTCGCTGCGCGCCGGCCCGCCGAGCCGCTGTCGGACCGGGATGCGAACATACGTTCGTGCCCAACTCCGGGCAGGCCTGCATCATGCACGCCGACCTCGACTCGTTCTACGCCTCGGTCGAACAGCGCGATGACCCCACGCTGCGCGGTCTCCCGGTCATCGTCGGTGGCGGCGTGGTGCTGGCCGCCAGCTACGAGGCCAAGGCCTATGGGGTGCGCACGGCCATGAGCGGCGGGCTGGCCCGCCGGCTCTGCCCGCAGGTGATCGTCGTGCCGCCCCGGATGCACGCCTACACCGAGGCGAGCCGGGCGGTGTTCGAGGTCTTCGGCGAAACCACACCGCTGGTCGAGCCGTTGTCGGTGGACGAGGCGTTTCTCGACGTCGGCGGCCTGGGACGGGTGTCGGGCACCCCGGTTCAGATCGGCGCCCGGCTGCGCGAACGGGTACGCGTCGACGTGGGCCTGCCGATCACCGTCGGCATCGCCCGGACCAAGTTCCTGGCCAAGGTCGCCAGCCAGGAAGCCAAGCCCGACGGTCTGCTCCTGGTGCCGCCCGATCGCGAGATGGCCTTCCTGCACCCGCTGCCGGTACGCAGACTCTGGGGCGTCGGCGCCATCACAGCCGACAAGTTGCGCCTGCACGGTGTCCACACGGTTGCCGACGTCGCCGAGCTCAGCGAGCCGGCCCTGGGCGCCATGGTCGGACCGGCGATGGGCAGGCAGCTGTTCGCCCTCGCGCACAATATCGACCGCCGCCGCGTGGTCACCGGTGTGCGCCACCGATCGGTCGGTGCTCAGCGGGCTCTCGGACGGTCCGGAAACACGATGTCCGCTCATGAGATCGATGCCGTCGTGGTGAACCTCGTCGATCGGATCACCGGACGGATGCGCGGGGCCGGGCGCACCGGACGCACCGTGGTGCTGCGGCTGCGTTTCGACGATTTCGGCCGCGTCACCCGGTCGCACACACTCCTGCGGGCCACGGCATCCACCGAGACGGTGCTGGGCGCGGCCCGCGACCTGATGGCCGCCGCCGCCCCGCTGATCGCCGAACGCGGGCTCACGCTGGTGGGTTTCGCGGTATCGAACATCGATCGCGATGGCGCGGCACAGCTGGAGTTGCCGTTCACCGGGCCCGCGGATTCGCTGGCCCTGGATGCCGCGGTCGACGAGGTGCGGCAGCGGTTCGGCAATGCCTCGGTCACCCGCGGTGTGCTGCTGGGCCGGGATCCGGGTCTGGAGATGCCCATGCTGCCCGACTGAAAAGTGTCGGACGACTGCCACCGGCGCACTCCTAGTGGTAAGTGCGGCAATGGGCCGCGCCGCCATACGAGAGGCAGTCATCATGCGCACCATCAGAAATGCCGCACACTGCGCCCGCGCCGCAGGTGCGGCCGCCATCGCCTTGGGAGCGCTGTTTGCGGGCACACCCGTCGCACACGCGGCGACTCTGCAACAGATCTGCCAGTTGGATCCGAGCGCGCTCGACTCCGAGGCAACCCGCAGCGTCTACCGATCCGAGCGGCGCGGCAATGACCGGGTGCACCTGTGCGAACTGTACGACGCAGCGTCCGTACATCTCGGGACCTATACCGAGGTCGACTACGGCTGGTACCGCAAAGCCGATGTGGCACCGCGGCCGGTGCCCGCTCCTGCCGTCAGGAAGTAGCCGAAAACTCGTTGCGAAAAAAGTGTGGGAAACCTGGTCCGCCACTGCTCCTACCCAGTGAACGCGCCAATCAGGTCGCGATGACAAAGGAGAACACCATGATCACCACCAGCAATCCCGCACTCCGCAACCGCTTCATCTCCGCCGCCGCCCTCGCCCTGGGCACCGGCGCCGTGGCGATCGGCGCCCTCGCCGCCGCGCCCGCCGCACTGGCTTCCCCGCCCCCGGTGACGTCCACCATGGAGGAGAGCTGCGTCAACCGTCCCGGCGCCTACGCCGACGGAGCGGTTCGCGGCGTCTACTACACCGTCCGGCACGGCGACGATCGCGAGCAGGTCTGCAAGGTGTACTCACCGATCGGCAAGCTGCTGGGCACGGCCTACAAGACAGACTGGGGCTTTTACGTCGGTAAGCCTGCCCCGGTCGGGCCCCTTCCGGTCCAGAGGTAGCTCGGGTATTGCGCCGACGGTCCGCAGCAACGATGATTCCGGTGCCGGCATCTACCGGCCGCGCACGAGGGGTACACCGATGGCAACTCACCCATCGACATCGTCGGACAGCCGGGACGATGGAACGCTTGCGCTGGCCGCCGCCGCGGGGAATGCGGCGGCCTTCGCAGCGATCTACGACCGCTACGCGGACCGGCTGCACGATTTCTGTATCGGAATGTTGCGCGACCGCGATGCGGCCGCCGACTGCGTGCAGGACGTATTCGTCATCGCCGCAACAAAACTCGTGCAGTTGCGCGAGCCGGACCGGCTCCGCTCCTGGTTGTACGCGATCGCCCGCAGTGAGGCACTGTCCCGCATCCGGGAACGCCGCCGTGAACTACCGACAGAGGAGCTTCCCGAAAACCCCACGGGTGAAGCTGATATGGACACACTTGCCGCTCGCACCGAACTCGCGGATCTGATCAGCGCGGCAAGTGGCGGCTTGTCCGAACGCGACCGACTGGTCCTCGAACTCGCGTACCGCCAGGGACTGGACGGTCCCGAACTCGCGGCAGCGCTGGGGGTCACCAACCGCAACGCCAATACCCTCGTCGAACGGCTGCGTGACACGATCGCACGCTCGCTGGGCGCCCTCCTGGTGTGCCGCCGGGTCCATGCCGATCCCGCCAAATGCCCGGAACTGTCCACGATCCTCGGCAACTGGGACGGTGAACTGACCGTACTGCTCCGCAAACGTGCGGCCCGCCACATCGAAGATTGCCCCGTCTGCGAGGGCGAACGCGCCAAGATGGTCACACCCGCGGCACTGCTCGGCTCCACGCCGGTCCTCATTCCGGCGCCGGCATGGCTGCGCGAGTACACCCTGGAGCGCGCCAAACTCGGCGTGCCCTCTACACAGGCTCCGGAATCCTGGTGGCCACCGGACGATATCGATATCACCGACCTGCATGACGAGCCCGCTGCGGTGAAGTCTGGCAGGACGGTGGTTCGGTGGTCCGCGATCGGTGCGGGCCTGCTGGTCATCGGCGCACTCGGCACCTACCGCATCGTCACACCGGAACCACCGGACGTCGCGCCGGTGAACGAATTCTCCATCACCACAACCCGCCCCACCACGACCACCACCGTTGTGCCCACGTCGGTGGGGCCGTTGCCCGGCCCGACGACAACCACACTCACCACCACCACGCCGTCCTACGTCCCGCGGACCGCCCCACCTTCGAGTGAGCCACCCGTTCCCGCGACGACCGAAGCGCGCTCGGCGCCCGACGAACCCGAGGTGACGACAACGCGTGGACCCTCGTCGTATTCGCCGACACCCGCACCCGAGCCGCCGGAGCCGAGCTCCTCGGATCCGGAACCGGATATCGAAGCGCCGAGCGAACCGCCGTCGGCCACCGAGGACCCTCCCCCAGCCAAGGTGACTGTCGAGCCGTCCCAGGTTTCGCCGCCAAAGAAGATCTCGCCCGACGACTGCCCGCCCGCCGACGTGTCCTGCCTACCGCCCTCACCCTTCCAGTAGTGCGAACCGCGCGGCGAGCTGACTCAGTTCGCCGCCCACTCCATGAGTCGGTCGGCGGCCCAGGTGTTGACGATGCGGTCCACCGGCACATCGGCATCGAGGGCGCGCTGCGCCCCGTAGCCCAGGAAGTCGAGTTGGCCGGGCGCGTGCGCGTCGGTGTCGATGGAGAAGTCACATCCGATCTCACACGCCAGTTCGAGTAACCGGGTCGGCGGATCGCGACGCTCGGGCCGTGAATTGATCTCCACCGCAACACCATTGTCCCGGCATGCGGTGAAAACCTTCTCGGCGTCGAACTCCGATTCGGCCCGGATACCCCTGGCGCCCTCCACCAGGCGGCCCGTGCAGTGGCCCAGCACATTGGCCTGGCCTTCGGTGACGGCACGCACCATGCGGCGCGTCATCGCCGGGGCGTCCATCTTCAGCTTCGAGTGCACGCTGGCGACCACGATGTCCACCCGGTCGAGCAGTTCCGGTTCCTGGTCCAAGGTGCCGTCGATGAGGATGTCCACCTCGATGCCGGTCAGGATGCGCATCGGTCGCGATTCTGTCGAAAACCGTTCGCGCAGTTCGTCGATGACATCGAGCTGCTTGCGCAACCGTTCCGGGGAGAGTCCGTTGGCGACGGTCAGCCGGGGCGAATGATCGGTCAGCGCGCAGTATTCGTGACCGAGTGACTGCGCGGTGGCCATCATCTCCTCGATCGGGGCGGACCCGTCCGACCAGTTCGAGTGCAGATGCAGATCGCCCTTGATCGCAGCGCGGATCGCTCCTCCCCCGAGATCGGCGGCGGACTCCCGCAATTCGACCAGGGTGTCGGGTTCACGGCCCGCCCACGCCTGGGCGATGACCCTCGCGGTCTTGGGCCCGATACCCGGTAGCGTCTGCCAGCTGTTGGCCCTGCCGACCTTCTCGCGATGCTCGGGGGTCATCGCCTCCACCACGTCGGCGGCATTGCGGTAGGCCATCACCCGGCGGGAGTCCTCCCGGGCACGGTCCTTGTAATACGCGATCCGGCGGAGCGCACGCACAGGGTCCACGGGGTCCATGTGTTCCAGTGTGCCCGGACCCCGGACGGCCGACACCAGGAATTTCTCAGCGGCCGAGACTAGTTTCCCAAGTGTGGACTTTGCCTTCAAAACCTCCCCGCAGAACACAACCTGGTCCGACATGCTTGCCATCTGGCAGGCCGCGGACGATATCGACGTCTTCGAATCCGGCTGGACGTTCGACCACTTCTACCCGATCTTCTCCGACCCCACCGGGCCCTGCCTGGAGGGCTGGACCACCCTGACCGCGCTCGCGCAGGCCACCAAGCGGCTACGCGTCGGCGTGCTGGTGACCGGGATCCATTACCGGCATCCCGCCGTACTGGCGAATATGGCCTCCGCGCTCGACATCATTTCCAACGGCCGTCTGGAGCTCGGTATCGGCGCCGGCTGGAACGAGGAGGAGTCCGGCGCGTACGGCATCGAGCTGGGCACCATCAAGGAGCGCTTCGACCGTTTCGAGGAGGCCTGCGAGATCCTCAAGGGACTGCTCAGCCAGGAGACCACCACCTTCGACGGCTCGTTCTACCAGCTCAAGGACGCCCGTAACGAGCCCAAGGGTCCGCAGCAGCCGCACCCGCCGTTCTGCATCGGCGGCAACGGCGAGAAGCGCACCCTCAAGATCACCGCGAAGTACGCCGATCACTGGAACTTCGTCGGGGGTACGCCCGAGGAGTTCGCCCGCAAGCGCGATGTGCTGGCCGCGCATTGCGCCGATATCGGCAGGGACCCCAAGGAGATCAGGCTGTCGGCCCACATCCGGCTCGGCGAGGATCGCAACTACCGCCGGGTTGTCGAGGACTCGATCGCCCTGGGCGCCGAGGGCCTGGATCTGGCGATCATCTATTTGCCGCCGCCCTATGACACCGCGGTGTTGGAGCCGCTCGCGGAGACCATTCGCGACTCCGGGCTGCTGACCAGGGCTTAAAACTGACGGTCACGAAATTATTACGATCTGGCAAACAGGTGCCGCGTGGGTCCCGCTCCCGGGATCCGCGCGGCGCCCGGCCGCTCAGTAGCCGTAACGCAGTAACTCGTCCGGGGTGATCAGGCGCTCGTGCTTAGCTGGGAACTCACGGCATCGGACCGGGTGACGGAACCATGACCAGGCGATTCGGTTCACCCGGGACCGTGAGATGGGATTGTTGTACACGGTATGAACTCCTGCGGTCGGCAACTAGCTGCACCGTGGGGCCACATTACCGGACGACCCCGCCGCAATCATTAGACACCTGTGACGCGGCTAACACCACAGGGCACGCCGATTAAAAATCGGATGTTTCTGGTGTGACTTAAGTTGCTGGTGTTTCTAGCGTTGGGGTGCCGCCGAGGGTTCGATCGGCCGAGGTAGTGCCGACTGACCCATCAGATAGCGGTCCACTCCGGCGGCCGCTGCCCGGCCCTCGGCGATCGCCCACACGATCAGCGACTGTCCGCGGCCCATGTCACCGGCCACGAACACACCGGGCACGGTGGTCTGGAACTCCTTGTCACGCGAGACGTTGCCGCGGTCGGTCAGTTCGACGCCCAGGTCGGTCAGCAGGCCCTCGCGTTCGGGACCCACGAAGCCCATCGCCAGGAAGACGATGTCGGCTTCCAGGTCGAAGTCCGAACCCTCGACCTTCTCGAACTTGCCGGCCTTCATCTCGACCTCGTGCACCTTCAGCACGGACACCTTGCCGTCGGTCCCGACGAACTGCTCGGTGTTCACCGAGAACACCCGCTCGCCACCCTCTTCGTGCGCGGACGCCACCCGGAACATCAGCGGGTAGGTCGGCCACGGCGTCGAATCCGCGCGGGTCTCCGGCGGTCGCGGCATGATCTCGAACTGATGGATGCTCTCGGCGCCCTGGCGGTGCGCGGTGCCCAGGCAGTCCGCGCCGGTGTCACCGCCACCGATGATGACGACCTTCTTGTCCTTGGCGGTGATGGGCGGCTCACCGTCGGGGCCTGCGACATCGTCGCCCTGCTGCAGTTTGTTGGCCCACGGCAGGTACTCCATGGCCTGGTGGATACCGTCGAGTTCACGGCCCGGGATCGGCAGATCGCGCCATGCCGTGGCACCGCCGGCCAGCACCACCGCATCGAACTCGGCATCGAGCTGCTCGACGGTGATGTCGACACCGACGTTGACCCCGGTACGGAACTGGGTGCCCTCGGCCGTCATCTGCTCCAGACGACGGTCGATATGGCGCTTCTCCATCTTGAACTCGGGGATGCCGTAGCGCAGCAGACCGCCGATACGATCGGCGCGCTCGAACACCGTGACGCTGTGCCCGGCCCGGGTGAGCTGCTGGGCCGCGGCCAGACCGGCAGGACCGGATCCGACAACGGCGACCTTCTTCATGGTGCGCACCGTCGGGATCATCGGCTTGACCCAGTCGTTGTCGAAGGCGTGGTCGATGATCTCCACCTCGACCTGCTTGATGGTCACCGCGTCCTGGTTGATACCGAGCACGCAGGACGCCTCACAGGGCGCCGGACACAGCCGCCCGGTGAACTCCGGGAAGTTGTTGGTGGCGTGCAGTCGTTCGATGGCGTCACGCCAGCGATCCCGGTACACCAGGTCGTTCCACTCGGGAATCAGGTTGCCCAGCGGACAGCCGTTGTGGCAGAACGGGATACCGCAGTCCATACAGCGGGACGCCTGGTCCTTGAGGGTCTCGTCGGAGAACTCCTCATAGACCTCTTTCCAGTCCTTGAGCCGGATGTCGACCGGGCGCCGGGTGGGGGTCTGCCGGGCCGTGTGCTTGAGGAAACCGCTCGGATCAGCCACGAGCGGCCGCCATGATCGCTTCGCCGACATCTTTGCCTGCGGCTTCGGCATCCGAGATCGCGATCAGCACCTTCTTGTAATCGCGGGGCATCACCTTGACGAAGTGTTTCTGCTGCGCAGGCCAGTCCGCCAGAATGCGTTGACCCACCGCTGAATCCGTCGCATCGACATGTGCGGCGATCAATTCCTGCAGCCCTTCGAGTTCGGCGTCGTCCACAGCGTCAAGATCGACCATCTCTCCGTTGATGTTGCCCGGCAGTGCGTTCTCCGGGTCGTACACAAAGGCGACACCGCCCGACATGCCCGCCGCGAAGTTGCGGCCGGTCTGACCGAGGATGACCACCCGGCCACCGGTCATGTACTCGCAGCCATGGTCGCCCACACCCTCGACCACTGCGTGCGCACCGGAGTTGCGGACCGCGAACCGCTCACCCACCACACCGCGCAGGAATGCCTGGCCGCTGGTGGCGCCGAACAGGATCACGTTGCCGCCGATGATGTTGTCCTCGGCGACATAGTCGCTCGGTGCCTTGTCCGACGGGCGCACCACGATGCGGCCGCCGGACAGACCCTTGCCGACGTAATCGTTGGCATCCCCGTAGACCCGCAGGGTGATACCGCGCGGTACGAATGCGCCGAAGCTGTTACCCGCGGACCCCTCGAAGGTGATGTCGATGGTGCCGTCCGGAAGACCCTCGCCGCCATAGGCTTTGGTCACCTCGTGGCCCAGCATCGTGCCCACGGTGCGGTTCACGTTGGCGATCTTGGTGCTGAACCGGACCGGCGATGCGGAATCCAGCGCCTCGCGGCACTGCACGATCAGCTGCTGATCGAGCGCCTTGTCCAGGCCGTGATCCTGCCGTGAGCTGCAGTAGAGATCCTGGTTCATGAACGCCGACTCGGGCTCGTGCAGCACCGGAGTCAGGTCCAGCTTGTGGGCCTTCCAGTGCTCGGCGGCCTGTTTGGTGTCCAGCGCGCCGACCTGACCGACCATCTCGTTGACGGTGCGGAACCCCAACTGCGCCATGAGTTCGCGAACCTCTTCGGCGATGAACAGGAAGAAGTTCTCCACGAACTCCGGCTTGCCGTTGAAACGTTCCCGCAGCACCGGATTCTGGGTGGCCACACCCACCGGGCAGGTGTCGAGGTGGCAGACCCGCATCATGATGCAGCCCGACACCACCAGCGGCGCGGTGGCGAATCCGAACTCCTCGCCGCCGAGCAGCGCGGCGATCACGACATCGCGACCGGTCTTGAGTTGTCCGTCGACCTGCACCACGATGCGGTCCCGAAGTCCGTTGAGCAGCAAGGTCTGCTGCGTCTCGGCCAGTCCCAGCTCCCAGGGGGCGCCGGCGTGCTTCTGCGAGGTCAACGGGGTGGCACCGGTGCCACCGTCATGCCCGGAGATGAGCACCACATCGGCATGCGCCTTGGACACACCCGCTGCGACGGTACCGACGCCGTTCTCGCTCACCAGCTTGACGTGGACACGCGCGGCCGGGTTGGCGTTCTTCAGATCGTGGATCAGCTGCGCCAGATCCTCGATCGAGTAGATGTCGTGGTGCGGCGGCGGTGAGATCAGACCGACACCCGGCGTGGAGTGCCGTACCTCGGCGACCCAGGGGTACACCTTGTGACCCGGAAGCTGTCCGCCCTCACCGGGTTTGGCACCCTGAGCCATCTTGATCTGGATGTCGGTGCAGTTCGACAGGTAGTGGCTGGTCACGCCGAAACGGCCGGAGGCGACCTGTTTGATCGCGCTGCGGCGCCAGTCACCGTTCTCGTCGGGCTCGAAGCGGTCGACGCTCTCGCCCCCCTCACCGGAGTTGGACCGGCCGCCGAGCCGGTTCATGGCGATGGCCAGCGTCTCGTGCGCCTCGGCGGAGATGGAGCCGTAGCTCATCGCGCCGGTGGAGAACCGCTTGACGATCTCAGTTGCCGCCTCGACCTCTTCGATCGGAACCGACTCGCGCTCTTTGAATTTCAGCAGACCGCGCAGTGATGCCATCCGCTCGCTCTGGTCATCGATCAGCTTGGTGTACTCCTTGAACACCGTGTACTGCCCGGTGCGGGTGGAGTGCTGCAGTTTGAAGACGGTGTCCGGGTTGAACAGGTGGTACTCGCCCTCGCGGCGCCACTGGTATTCGCCACCGACTTCGAGCTCGCGGTGGGCCCACTCATCGGGCCGGTCGAGGTAGGCCAGCTCGTGGCGGGACGCGACATCGGCCGCGATATCGTCGAGATCGATTCCGCCGGTGGGGCAATGCAGCCCGGAGAAGTACTCGTCCAGGACGCGCTGGTTGACGCCGATGGCCTGGAACAACTGCGCACCGGTGTAGGACGCCAGCGTGGAGATGCCCATCTTGGACATCACCTTCAGCACACCCTTGCCTGCGGCCTTGACGTAGTTGGCCTTCGCCTGGTCACTCGTCATACCGGTGAGCACGCCGCGGTCGATCATGTCGTCGATCGACTCGAATGCCATGTACGGGTTGATCGCTGCGGCGCCGAAGCCGCACAGCATCGCCATGTGATGCACCTCGCGGGCGTCGCCGGATTCCACGACGAGCCCGACCTGGGTGCGGGTGCGCTCGCGGACGAGGTGGTGGTGCACGGCGGCGACCGAGAGCAGCGACGGGATCGGGGCCAGCCACTCGGTGGACTCGCGGTCGCTGAGCACGATGATGCGCGCACCGTTTCGGATGGCCTGCGAGACCTTGGTGCGGACGTCCTCCAGCGCGCGGCGCAGACCGGCGCCACCGTCTGCCACCGGGTACAGGCAACTGACGACGGCGGCCCGCATCCCGTGCTGGCGGCCGCGGATCTCGTGATCGGGGTCCACGTCGATGAGCTTGGACAGATCGGCATTGCGCAGGATCGGCTGCGGCAGCACGATCTGGCGGCACGAATTCTCGTCCGGGTTGAGCAGATCGCCCTCGGGACCGACGGTGCCCTGCAGGCTGGTGACCACCTCTTCGCGGATGGCGTCCAGCGGCGGGTTGGTGACCTGGGCGAACAGCTGCTGGAAATAGTCGTAGAGCATCCGGGGCCGCTGCGAGAGCACGGCGATCGGAGTGTCGGTACCCATCGAGCCCAGCGCCTCGGCACCGGTGCGGGCCATCGGGGCGACCAGCAGGTTGAGTTCCTCGTAGGTGTATCCGAATGCCTGCTGCCGCAATACCACCCGGTGATGGGGCATCTTGACGTACTTACCCGAGGGCAGCTCGTCGACGTGGAACAGTCCGCCGTCCAGCCACTCCTGGTAGGGCTCGGCGGCGGCGAGCTCGGCCTTGATCTCGGCATCGTCGACGATGCGGCCCTGCGCGGTGTCCACCAGGAACATCCGGCCCGGCTGCAGCCGGATGCGCTGCACCACGGTGGACGGGTCCAGGTCGAGCACACCGGCCTCAGACGCCATCACGACCAGACCGTCGCTGGTGACCCAGACCCGCGACGGGCGCAGACCGTTGCGGTCCAGCACGGCGCCGACGACGGTGCCGTCGGTGAAGCAGACCGAGGCCGGTCCGTCCCACGGCTCCATCAGCGAGCCGTGGTACTGGTAGAACGCCCGCAGCGCGGGGTCCATCTCGGTGTTGCGCTCCCATGCCTCCGGGATCATCATCAGCACCGAATGGGCGATGCTGCGGCCGCCGAGGTGCAGCAGCTCCAGCACCTCGTCGAACCGGGCGGTATCGGATGCCCCCGGGGTACACACCGGGAAAATCTTGTTCAGGTCATTGTGGTAGCCGAACACGTCGGTGTGGATGAGCGCCTCGCGGGCCTTCATCCAGTTCTCGTTACCGGTGACCGTGTTGATCTCACCGTTGTGCGCGACGCGGCGGAACGGATGCGCCAGCGGCCACGACGGGAAGGTGTTCGTGGAGAACCGCGAGTGCACGATGCCGAGCGCGCTGGTCAGCCGCTCATCCTGCAGATCGAGGTAGAAGGCCCGCAGCTGCGGGGTGGTCAGCATGCCCTTGTAGCAGAAGGTCTGACCGGAAAGACTTGGGAAATAGACGGTTTCACGCCCCGGGCCGTCCTGGCCCGGGCCCTTCGTGCCCAGCTCGTGCTCGGCACGCTTGCGAATGACGTAGGCCCGGCGCTCCAGGTCCATACCGGAGGCGCCGGCGATGAACACCTGCCGCAGGGAGGGCATGGCGTCGCGCGCCAGCGCACCCAGTGACGAGTCGTCGTGCGGCACGTCGCGCCATCCCAGCAGCTGCAGGCCCTCGGCCTCGACGATCTTCTGGACGGCCTCGCAGGCCAGGGTGGCGTCCCGGGCGGACTGGGGCAGGAAGGCGATGCCGGTGGCGTAGCTGCCCTCGGCGGGCAGCTCAAAATCCACGACCGCACGCAGGAACTCGTCCGGCACCTGCAGCAGGATGCCCGCACCGTCGCCGGTGTTCGGCTCGGCGCCCGCGGCACCGCGGTGTTCCAGATTCAGCAGCGCGGTGATCGCCTTGTCGACGATGTCGCGGCTACGGCGTCCGTGGATATCTGCAACCATGGCCACACCGCATGAGTCGTGCTCGTATGCGGGGTTGTACAGCCCCTGTTTGGCCGCCATTCCCACCTGACCCTTTACTCTCACGCCTGAGCGCTGCTTCATGTACTGCCGGCTGTCACCAGCGGCATCCGGCGGTCACCGGCCTGGCGATCACGGTGCCTTCGTGCAGCACTGAACGACGGATTGGTCCCGCTCGCCACAAGTGGACAAAACGATATGACAAACACCGGGTGACGTGCCAACTTAGCCGGACCTAACTAGATGGCCGGTGGGGCTACCGCGGGACAGCCCGCCCGGGCCGGTGGAAATACGCAATACCATTGTCGCCGAGTCACTTTCGAGCAGACAGCCACGCTCTCTCCCGATGGCGCTCCGGGGACCCCGATCGAGACCCTCGTCACACTCATTTGCTGCGTCTTGTATCCGCTGCGCTGAACTGGAATTATCACGCCGTCTCTATTTGCTGAAAGCTTGGCCAGATTCTTAGAGATCATGCTTTTTCCACGTTGGATACCCCTGCGGGGTACCTACCTGCGACGACGGCGCGAGGCTGGAGCCCAATGTCATATCCCACGTCATATCCGCTGACCACCCCACCCGGCCGCTTCGGCATCACCAACGTCGAGAGCGGACCGGCGCAGTACGCGGCCAGCATGCCCTGGACGGCTTGCTGAACCCCTTCACAGGTTCGCCCACGCTGGCACCGCTGGCCGTCCTGGTGGACCACATCGCCGGCTTCGCCAATCACGCCCGCAGGCCCGCCGAACACTGGACCGTGTCCAGCGAGTTGGCGATGGAGTTCACCCCCGACGCCCAGGCGATCATCGCCACCGAGCCCGCTGCCCCCGTACTGGCCGTCAGCCGCCCCGTCGGCGCCCCGGGCGCCACATCACTGTCGGAATGCACGCTGACCCACCGCGGTGTCGACATAGGCCTCGCCACGGTCCGGACGTTCTACATCGCCGCGGCCGTGCACGTCCCCGGCGCGTTCGAGCAACCGGCGACGACCCCCGAGCCGTTGCCGACGAGTCTCGCCGGTCTGATGGCCGTCGAGATCGCCGAAACCGGCGGGTCCGGGGTCGTCCTGCGCCAGGGTGAGCACTCCGCGGTGAACAACACCTTGGGCGCGGTGCACGGTGGAGTCGCCGCCGCGGGGCTGGAGTTGGTGGCCTCGGCCGCGATCAACGCCGACCGCGCCGAGTCCCCGTTGCTGACCGCATCGCTGCGGATCAACTATCTGCGCCGGCTCATCGGCGGCGGCCGGTCGCACTACACCGCCACACCGTTGCACGTCGGGCGCAGCAGCGGTGTCGCGGAGGCGCAGGGCATCGGCGACGACGGCAGACTCGCGCTGACCGCCCGGGTCACCGCATATCGCTGACGGCACCGTCCGGCCAAGATTCGATGACGATAATTTCCGCCGACTTACCCCACCGCCAATACATGCTACTCTCAGCCGGTAAGCGAGCCTCCGGCGAAGGGTTGTCCCATGTCCACTCCAACGATGGCGCACAGGTTGGCGGCCGAGTTCATCGGCACATTCTGGCTCGTGTTCGGCGGCTGTGGCAGCGCCGTGTTCGCGGCCAAGTTCCTCACCGATGACGGCACGTCACTCGGCATCGGATTCTTGGGCGTGTCACTGGCTTTCGGCTTGACCGTACTCACCGGCGTCTACGCCTTCGGCACCATTTCCGGCGGCCATTTCAATCCCGCCGTCACCCTTGGTGCGGCGCTGGCCAAACGGGTCGAATGGTCTGCCGTGGCGCCCTACTGGGTCACGCAGGTGATCGGCGGATTCGTCGCCGGCGCGGTCATCTACCTGGTGGCCGGCGGTAAAGAGGGCTGGACGGCGACCGGGAACATGGCCGCCAACGGTTTCGGTGAACATTCACCGGGCGGTTACTCGATGGTCGCAGTGCTCATCGCCGAGGTCGTGCTCACCTTCATCTTCCTGCTCGTGATCCTCGGTTCAACCGATGACCGGGCGCCAAAGGGCTTCGCGGGCTTGTCCATCGGACTCACCCTCACGCTGATCCACCTGATCTCGATCCCCATCTCGAACACGTCGGTCAACCCGGCCCGGTCCACCGGCGTCGCGTTCTTCAACGGCGACGGCGCACCGGGCCAGCTGTGGCTGTTCTGGGTCGCGCCGCTGGTGGGCGCGGCAATCGCCGGCATCGCCTACCCGTTGTTGTTCGGCGTGGCAGAGGAACTCGCCGATCGGCCGGTTCGTGATGACGCCTTGGACGCCAAGACGGACTGAGCTACTTGCGGGCCTTGTTGGCCGCACCCTTCTCGGTCTTCTTTCCCTCATGCGGAAGCTTGCCGCCGGCGCTCTCCAGATGTGCACGCACGAACCACTGGAACTTCTCCAGCTCGGCCGAGTGGCCGATCAACATATCCTGCGACACCGGGTCGACATCGTCGAGGAAGGAGATGCCCTTGCGGGTGTCTTCGATGATCCCGGTGTAGACCAGATCGAGTGCGGCCAGGTGCGCCTGGACGTTGTCACGGTTCACCGAGTAGTCGTCCCAGGTGCGGTCACTGATGATCGCGCCCGGGGTGCCCAGGGGTGAGGCGCCCAGCGTGGCGATACGTTCGGCGACCTCGTCGGCGTAATCGCGCACCAGGAGCACCTGCGGGTCGATCATCTCGTGGACACCGATGAAGTTGGGCCCGACGACGTTCCAGTGCACGTGCTTGAGGGTCAGATGGAGGTCGTTGTAGCGGCTCAACTGCTTCTGCAGCAGCTCGGCCACCTCCGCGCCCTGCTTGTTGGTAAGTCCCGGAATGGTGAAACTGCTCATGGTGGCTCCTTCATATCGGAATCAGTGCGTCGTCTGGCTCCCCCGATGCATACCCAACGCGCCCGATCGATAACCTCATTCGGCTCACAGCGCACGCAGGTTCGGTATCGCCTGCCGGGGCCCGCGCCGCTGCCGGACCGCCAGCCGACTGGTCTCCAGTAGCCGCACCGCGCGGTGCCGGTGCGGCCGCATCGGTTCGAGCAACGTGACCATCGCCTCGTCGTCGATCGGCGTGCCCAGCAGGCTCAAACCGACCACCTTCGCCAGGTGGTAGTCGCCGACCGACAAAGCGTCGGCGTCACCGTAGGCACGTTGCATGGTCTCGGCCGCGGTCCAGACGCCGACCCCGGGCAACGATGTCAGGCCGGCGGCGGCCCTGGCGTGCGGCAGTCGTTCCAGCGCATCGGCGCGTTGTGCGCAGCCGACCACGGTGCGCGCCCGGCCGGGGTCCACATTGGCGAGATGGAACTCCCAGGACGGAATCCGCCGCCACACCTCGGCACTGGGCGGCACCCGCATGCCCGCGGGTGCCGGGCCGGGCGCGGGCTCGCCGAATTTCGTGGTCAGCAACCGCCAGGCACGGAAGGCGTCCTTGCCGTACACCCGCTGCTCCAGGATCGCCGGGATCAGCGCTTCGAGCACCCGGCCGGTCTTACCCAGCCGCAGGTGCGGCACCCGCTTGTAGGCCTCGGCGATCGTCGGTTCCACCGGGTCGAAACCCGAAGTGTCGTCCTCACACCCCAGCAGCGCGCCGAGTCCGTCGAGGAACTCGGCGGCGCCGGGGCCCCAAGCCTCGCAGTCCACGGTGTCGGGGGCGGTCTTGCGGATCCGCGCGGTGACCGCACCGCTCCGGGTCAGCGATGTGCGCCAGGTGTCCCCCGCGATCAGTCGGAAGCACGGGTCGGCGCCGCCGCGGCGCAACGGTGACAGCGTGAACCCGGGACTGACGGGTCCGCCGAAGGTCACCGATGCGGTGGGCATCAGCCCAATCTAGGCCAGTGAGACCTGCGCCTTGTCCGGGTAGAACGCCACCTTGCCTGCGATGTCCGCGACCGCGGGGTAGGGCTGCTCGTAGGCCCAGATGGCGTCCTGGACATCACCGACGTGGTAGTAGCTCGCCTCGCCCTTGTACGGGCAGTAGGACGTGGTGTCGCTGCGCACCAGCCCGCTGGCGACCACATCGGCCAACGGGATGTACTGCACCGCCGGATAGGTCGACTCCTGCAGCGTGACCGCACCATCGGTCTCCGCGACCACCGTCCCGTCGACGGTGACGGTGACGTGCCGGCCCGTCGGCGTCACGGTGATCGGATGCTCAGCGGTGGGCTGCCATACGGGACGCTCGCTCATGGGATGGAACAACGTTCGAACCAAGACGGTGATTCCCGCCACCCCGGTCGTTACGATCGGGCCCATGACTGCACCGATAACCGAGTCCGTCACGATCGCCGCCGATCCGGCAGCGGTATACGCGCTGATCACGGATCTACCGACGATGGCTTCCCTCGGTGAGGAGATCGATGAGATGACGTGGTCGAAGGGTTCGTCGGCGGCGGCCGGTGCGGTGTTCAAGGGCAAGAACTGCAACGGATCGAAGTCCTGGACCACCACCTGCACCGTCACCGATGCGGTGCCGGGGTCGGCGTTCGCATTCGACGTGAAATCCTCGGTGCTCCCGGTGGCGCACTGGCGCTATGACATCGCCGCGGCCGACGGTGGCTGCATCGTCACCGAGTCGATGTGGGACCGCCGGGCCGGCTGGTTCAAGAAGGTCGCGGGCCTGGCCACCGGGGTCAGCGACCGCGAGGCCGCGAACGTCGAACACATCAGGCTGACGCTGCAGCGGCTCAAGGCGCGCGCCGAGGCTTAGGGCTTCTGCGTGATCACGTCGGCGACCTTCGCGATCAGTGATGTCGTGCGGCGGCCCCCGGCCTCCTGCCGGTCGGCCAGCTTGTAGGCGATGTAGAGGCCTCGCACCCCGAGCCAGCGCAGCGGTTCGGGCTCCCAATTGCGTGACTGGTGCCCAACCCACGGAAGCTCGGTGATCGCGGTGGCGCGGCCCAGCACCAGATCGGCCAGCGTGCGGCCGGCGAGGTTGGTGGCCGTCACCCCGTGCCCGACGTAGCCGCCGGCCCAGCCGAGACCAGTGGTCCGGTCCAGGGCGACACCGGCTTCCCAGTCTCGAGGGACCGCCAGCACACCGCACCAGCCGTGGGCGACGGGGATATCGCGCACCTGCGGCAGGATCGAGTGCAGCACCTCGGTGAGCAGCCGTACGGTGCGGGCGGGAACCTGCCCGTCCTGGTCGGTGCGGGACGCGAACCGATACGGCACGCTGCGCCCACCGATCGCGATGCGGTCATCGACGGTGCGCTGGGCGTAGAAGAATCCGTGCGCGGTATCGCCGACGGTTTCGCGCCCCTGCCAACCGATTTCGTCCCAGATGTGGGCGGGTATCGGGTCGGTGGCGATCATCGAGCTGTTCATCGGCAGCCAGCGCCTACGCAGTCCGGGCAGCGCGGGGGTGAATCCCTCGGTGGCACGCAGCACGATCGGCGCCCGGACGGTGCCGCTTCTCGTGATGGCCCTGCCCTGCTGGATGTCGACGACCGCCGACTGTTCGTGAATGGTGACACCGAGCCGCTCGACGGTATCGGCCAGCCCGCGCACCAGTGCGACCGGCTGAATCCGGGCGCAGTGCGGGGTGTGATAGGCCGACACCACACCATCGAACCTGATTCGTTGCGCCGCTTGCTCTTTCGTCAGCTCGGTCACATCGTTGTCCCAGCGCCGCTCCTCGGCCACACCGGCCGCCAGCCGCGCCGCCTGGGCCGGGTTCCTGGCGATCTCCAGGGTTCCACCCTTCACCGCGCCGGCGTCGATACCTTCGCGATCGGCCACCTCGATGACCTCGTCGACGGACTCGTTGAGCGCCCGCTGCCAGGCCAGAACCTTTTCTCGACCATGGGTTTTCGCCATCCGGTTCCGATCACCGGGAACCAGTCCGGACAACCAGCCACCGTTGCGGCCCGACGCACCGAAACCGGCGAAACGCGCCTCCAGGACGGTGATCCGCAGCGTCGGGTCGGCGCGTTTGAGGTAGTAGGCCGTCCACAGGCCGGTGTAACCGGCACCGACGATGCAGACGTCTGCATCGCGATCGCCGGGCAGTCGGGGACGCAGGGTCGGCAGGGTGTCGAACCAATGCGAGACCTGACCGTTGAGGGTGGGCACCCGGCAATTCTGTCAGGTCGGATTGTCGGTGGCGAAGCGCATGGTGTCCCCAAGAACCGACGAAAGGGGCACACCATGTGCTGGCAATGCGATCACCCGGGAGCTACCCGGCAGGACTATCTCGACGTGCTGCGTGCGACAACGATGAGGAACGGCTGGGCGGTCCAGTACGTCGAGACGGAGTCGCCGTTCGCGTACACGGTCGGGCTGAGCGAGGCGGGTCTGCCGGAGTTGCTCGTCACCGGCCTGCCGCCCGAGCGGTCCATGCTGCTGCTGAACGTGGTGGCGGACTACATGGTGCACAAGGTCGAACCGGAGCCCGGGGACACCATGGCGTTTGCGGACGGATCATGCGCGGAGTTCGTCGAAGTGACCCACCCTGACGTCCACATGGGGTGGGCGGTCGCGTTTCGCGACGGTCCCATCCGTGGCCTGCAGATCGTCTGGCGCGACGAACAAGGGCACTCGCCGTGGTGCCCGGACTTCAACCGCGGCGGCCGGCGGCAGCCGGTCTTTGGCGTGCGGGCGCCGGTCGATACCTGAGCGTCGACGGCGGGAGGGCGCCCGATCCGGGCTCCCCTCCCGTCGTTCTCGCCTCAAGTCGCCGAATAGGTTCATCTCGAAACTGCCCGCGTGTCAGCGACTTTCGAGCGACAGGCGAGTCACAGAAATTTCTTTGGACTCATTGATCACATCGGTCACTATCCGGCCCGTTTTGTCGGTGATCGCACGTACGTTCGAGTCATGAACAGCGATGTGGCCGGCGGTCGGGAAGCGGTGCAGCATGCGCTGTCCGATCGCGCCGCGTCGGTCAAAGCGCTGCTCGACGCTGATTTCACGGTGTTCGACACCGCGGAGTTGCTGGGGTTGCTCTCTGAGCGTGAGCAGTACGCCCGCGCCGATACCGCGGTCGATCACCGCATCCTGGCCGCCCTGATGGACCGGGCCACCCCGCACGAGATCGGCGGGAAAACCTGGACCGACGTACTGGCCACCCGCGACCGCATCAGCGCCACCGAAGCCGGCCGGCGCATCGCGGCCGCCCGCGACCTCGGGCCCCGGCACACAATGACCGGTGAGGTCCTGGAACCGGTACTACCGGCGTGCGCGGCCGCACTGGCCGCCGGGACCATCACCCCCGGGCATATCACGATCATCCGTGCCACGCTGAAGAAGGCCTGGGCCTATACCGATGCCACCAAGCGGGCACAGCTGGAATCCACGTTGGTCGACATCGCCACCACGAATACCCCCGAAACGTTGCAGAAGGCCGCCGACCACGCGCTGGGTCTGCTCAACCCCGACGGCGATGGCCCGGATCTCGCGCCACACCGGCGCGGGTTGAGCATCAGCGCCCAGGACCCCGACGGGATGGCCAAAGTGTCGGGTTGGGTGGATGCGGAGTTCGCCGCCTACCTGCGCACCATCCTGGATGTCTGGGCACGCCCGGGCATCAACAACCCCGACGATGCCGCACCCCAAAACAACCCCGACCCCAACCCGCTCGACGGCGACGTTCCCGACGGCGATGCTGCCAAACCCCCACCCCAGGACACGGCACAACAGCCCGAAGAGCCCGACGCCGGAGGCCAGAGAGAACCCGCGCCCGAAGAACCTGCCGCCGAGGTGCCCGGGCCCGCCGAGTCACCGCCCACATGGGACCTCGACGAATTTCTGCGCGACCCCCGCACCCAGTCGCAACGTAATCACGACGCGCTCAAAGCCGTACTACGTGACACCCTGATGTCCAAACGGCTGGGGCAACACAACGGCCTACCCGTCTCCGTGGTCGTTTCCACCACCCTGGGCGAACTTGAAGCCGCCGCCGGGATTGCGGTCACTGGATCGGGCACCCTCATGCCGATGCGGGACTTGATCCGCCTGGCCGAACACGCCCATCACTACCTGATCGTGTATCGAGAACACACCGCCGAACCGCTCTATATGGGTCGTTCGAAACGGTTGGCCACCAAGGCCCAACGCTTGCTGCTGTACAACAGGGATCGTGGCTGCACCCGGCCAGGCTGCTCCCAGGCAGCATGTCGCTGCCAAGCCCACCACGCCAACCCCAGCTGGCAGCACGGCGGACTCACCGACGCGCCCGATCTCGGGCTCGGTTGCGGGCCGGACAACCTGCTCGCAGAACTGGGCTGGACCAACACCATCGACACACGAACCGGCCGCGTGCACTGGCACCCACCACCACTGATGGACACCGGCGGGGACACCCTCAACCACCACTTCCACCCCGAAGA
>JBPPMV010000059.1:0-2958 GCA_051306235.1 Mycobacterium sp.
TCCCGCTGCTGCAGGTCGACATGTGGGAGCACGCCTTCTACCTGCAGTACAAGAACGTCAAGGCCGACTACGTCAAAGCCTTCTGGAACGTCGTCAACTGGGCCGACGTCCAAGACCGCTACGCCAAAGCCACCGCCAACACCGGCGGACTCATCTTCGGCTGAGCTGGGTTTCGCGCGCGTCAAAAATGGGGACACCGCTCTCCATGAGCAGAAGTGGCAGCACGGTCCACGGAGCGGTGGACAAGGCGACCGACAGCGACACCTTCCAGTACGCCGCGCGTGCCGGCTACGCCGCGAGTGGCGTCCTGCACCTGTTGTTGGGTTACATCATCCTGCGGCTGGCCCTGGGCACCGGCGGCAACGCCGACCAGTCCGGGGCGCTGGCGGCCCTGGGCGCACAGACCGGCGGCCAGGTGATGTTGTGGATCGCGACGATCGGGCTGTTCGCGCTGGGGCTGTGGCATCTGGCCGAGGCGTTGCTGGGCTCCAAGCCCAGCGAGCGCTCCGGCGATGACGATTCGCCGGCGTGGAAGCGTGCCAAGTCGGTCGGTCTGGCGATCGCCAACTTCGCGATCGCCTTGTCCGCCATGCGGTTCGCGACGGGTTCCGGTCAGTCCAGCGGCCAGCAGAACTCAGGCCTGTCCGGCCAGCTCATGCAGTCCGGCTGGGGTAAGGCCCTGCTGATCGCCGTCGGTCTCGGGGTGCTCGGCGTCGGCGGCTACCACGTCTACAAGGGCGTGACCAAGAAGTTCTTCAAGGATCTGCGGGTATCCGGCGGCACCGGTATCACCGCCGTCGGTGTCGCCGGGTTCGTCGCCAAGGGCCTGGTGCTCGCCGGTGCCGGCATCCTCGTCATCTTCGCGACCCTTCAGGCCGACCCGGCCAAGGCTTCCGGTCTGGACGCCGCGGTCAAGACGCTCGGCACGGCGCCGTTCGGCAAATTCCTGCTCATCCTCGCCGCCCTGGGCATCGCCGCGTTCGGCGCGTACAGCTTCGTGCGCAGCCGCTACGGCCGGCTGTGAGCCAGATCAGCTGAGCGCGTCGATGAGCGCCGCCAGCTGACCCGGTGACACTGCCACCCCGCACTGGCGTCGCAGGTCGATCAACGGACGCGCGATGTTCTGCAGGTCCAGGAACTCGCCCGGATGGCCGAGAAAGTAGCCGCGGACGGAGTTCTCGGCATCGGGCGTCGACTGACTTCCGGCCGCCGTCAGCACATCGTTGGCACCCGGGTGGGTGTCCAGGTAGCCGCCGGCCTGGGCCAGCACACCACTGGCGACGGTGGCGAGGTTGCTCGCCGAGCACGGCTCCGAAGCTGCGGCGGCCGGGGCGGCGATCAGGGACGCGGCGACTGCGCCGAGGACGAGCGTGACAATCGGTCTCATCCCTCGATCCTGCGATACCTGCCACTGCCGTGCACGCTCTTGTCGCGAAATGGATATGTCGGTGCTGCCGGTTACTGTCGCGCCATGTCGTTTCCCACCCTCGTTCGCCAGGTTCATTTCCCGGCTCCGACCGGGACTTTTGATACCGAGGCGGTCATCGCGCTGACCGCCGATTTCTGCACCACCTACGACGTTCATCGGCGCACCAGGTATTCGGTGGTGCCCCGGCTGGATCAGGCATTGCGCATCGCCTCGCGGATGGGCCCGGATCAACGCTGGCGACGGATGGCGCGCTGGTCGGGCAACAGCGATATCGAGGGGCTGCCGGAGACGGTTCTGCTCACCGACGAGCGCGACATTCTCTACAACCGTTTCGTGGCGTCCCTGCCCGAGGCGGATTGGCTCCCGCCGAACACGGTGATCTCGGTGAGCCGCTGGGCCCGGTTCTCGCCGGCCATGCACAAGGCCCAGCAGCTGGGTCTGGGCTGGGTACTGCCGACCCGCGGTGAAGTCCTGCTGGTGCCCATGCCCACCACCCGGTACGCCTCGGACCGGGCGCACGTATTGCATTGCGATACGGGTAGACCGGCCGTCGAATGGTCCGACGGCACCGGTCCGTACTTTCTGCACGGCACCGAGTTCGAGGAGTCGCTGTATCGCGCCACCCTGGCGGGTGAACTGTCGGTCCGGTTCATCGCCGGGATCCGCAACGCCGAGCAGCGCGCAATCGCCATGCGTTACTTGACCTTCGACAAAGCCGAGGCGGCCGGCGCGCGGCTGCTCGACAACGACCTGTACCGACTGACACTGCCCGCCCGGCTCGCCAAGAATCGTGGTGCCTCCGCTTACTTCACCCGACTCGGTGACAGCCAATCCATTCAGTGGGCCGATCCACGGACCGTCTACGAGGACCCGACAACGCCCGCGCGGGAGCCGATACGCGACGGGTCACTGAGTTGCCTGTGAATATGGCGGGAAGGTTAGGCTAACAGCACCAAGGGATGAAAGTATTCCCGCATGAAGATCCGCTGGAGCCGCGTTGCCGCGGTGTTGTCCATCGTCACTGTTGTCGCTTGGGCGACGGCGTGCTCCTCCGACGAGCAGAGCGACGAACTGCTGATCTACAACGCCCAGCACGAATCCCTGACCAAAGAGTGGATCGACGCGTTCACCAAGGAAACCGGTATCAAGGTCACCTACCGCCAGGGCGGTGACACCGAACTGGGCAATCAGCTCATCGCCGAAGGCGACGCCTCCCCGGCCGATGTCTTCCTGACCGAGAACTCGCCGGCCATGGCCGCGGTCGAGGACGCCGGGCTGTTCGCCGATGTGGACGCTGCCACCGTCGAACAGGTGCCCGCCGAGTACCGCCCGTCGACCAACAAGTGGACCGGCGTCGCGGCCCGCACCACCGTCTTCGCCTACAACACCCAGAACCTTCAGCTCGGTGAGCTGCCGCGATCGATCATGGATCTGCAGCAGCCCGAATGGAAGGGCCGCTGGGGCGCCCCGCCGCCCAAGCCCGACTTCCAGGCCATCGTTGCGGCGATGCTGCAGCTGACCGGCGAAGA
>JBPPMV010000060.1:0-18683 GCA_051306235.1 Mycobacterium sp.
TCCTTTACCTACGGATGAGCCCTCACCTACGGCTGATCACCGGAAACGGCTGATGATCTTCTCGGCGAACCGCAGGGTCGCGCCGCGCTGATCCTCGGCGGTGTTGCCGGCAGCCCATGGGGCAACCATGACCGCGGTGATACCGGCTTCCTCGGCCCGCTGGTACAACTGCACCGACGGTGGATCCAGCAGTGCGAGAAGCACATCGAACGGCTCGTCGGCGCGGTCGTATTCGCGGCGCAGAGCGGTCAGCCGTTCGACGTGGCGTACGGCCTCCTCGAGCACGTAGGCGGTGCCGATCCAGCCGTCGCACAGCCGGGCGGCCCGGCGCAACGCCGCCTCGGATTCGCCGCCGCACAGAATCGGGACCGGTGCGGGCGGGTGGGGTTCGAGCATCAGCTCGGGTACCTGATAGTGCTCCCCGCTCCAGGACACCCAGCCGCCCTGCCACAGTGCGCGCAGCGCCGGGATCATCTCGTCGAGTCGTTTACCTCGGGTCGCGAAATCCTGGCCCATCAACTCGTATTCCTCGCGCATCCAGCCCACGCCGACGCCGAGGGACACCCGGCCCTCGGACACCTCGGCGGCCGTCGCGACCATCTTCGCGACCTCGAGCAGCGGGCGCGACGGGGCGACGTACACCGCATTGGAGAAACGCAGCCGCGTCGTGAGCGCCGCCATCGCGCCGATCATCACCCAGGAGTCAGGCCACGCGGTCTCCGGTGCCCAGCCCGGTTTACCGCTCTCCGACGGGTACCGCGATCTGAGGTCTTTCGGGTAGATCATGTGGTCGGCGCAGATCACCCCGTCGAAGCCGGCCTCGTCGAGAACCTGGGCGACCCGCAGGGCCTGTCGGGTGGGCAGGAACGGTGTCCCACTCCAGAACTGCACGTCAGTTCGGCCCCGGCGAGATACCGGCCTCACGCTTGCCGAGCAGGGAGTGCCGCCGGCCGTAGGCCAGGTAGACCAGCACGCCCAACGCCATCCAGATGAGGAACCGGACCCAGGTCAGCCCGGTGAGGTTGAGCATCAGCCACAGGCAGGCCACGATCGAGGCGATCGGCAACAGCGGCACCCACGGCACCCGGAACCCGCGCTTGAGGTCGGGCCGACTGCGGCGCAGCACGATCACACCGGCCGAGACGAGGACGAAGGCGAACAGCGTGCCGACGTTCACCATCTCCTCCAGCTTGCCGACCGGGAACACCGAGGCAGCGATGGCGACCAGCACCGCGACCAGCGCGGTGATGCGCACCGGGGTGCCATGCTCGCCGGTGCGCGCCAACGACCGCGGCAGCAGTCCGTCGCGGGCCATCGCGAACAGCACCCGCGTCAGCCCCAGCATCAGCACCATCACCACGGTGGTCAGCCCGGCCAGCGCACCGATGGAGATGACCTTGGCCGCCCAGTCCACACCGTTGAGTTCGAATGCCGTCGCCAGATTCGGGTGCCCGTCGCCGGCCTCCTTGAGATCCAGATACGGCGCCATGCCGGAGAGCACCACGGCCACCGCGACATAGAGGACGGTGACGATGGCCAGCGATGCCAGGATGCCCCTGGCGACATCGCGCTGCGGGTTCTTGGTCTCCTCGGCGGTGGTCGCCACCACGTCGAAGCCGATGAACGCGAAGAACACGATCGATGCGCCGGCCAGCAGGCCGTAGACGCCGTAATGGCTGCTCGCCGCGCCGGTCAACAGCGAGAACAGCGACTGGTCCAGGGCCGACCCCGCGGCTTCGGCCCCGCCGGTCTCGGCGGGCGGGATGAACGGTTGGTAGTTGGCGAGCTTGATGTAAAACGCCCCGACGATCACGACGAGCAGGACCACGGCGACCTTGATCGCGGTGATCACGAGGCTGAAGCGCGATGACAGCTTGGTGCCCATGATGAGTAGTGAGGCGACGACCGCCACGATGAGCAGGGCCCCCCAGTCCACGTCCAGCGGGCCGATGGCGGCGACGCCACCGGAGAAGCCGAAGACGGTGCCCAGATAACTCGACCAGCCCTTGGCCACCACGGCAGCGCCGACGGCGAACTCCAGGATCAGGTCCCAGCCGATGATCCAGGCGACGAACTCACCGAAGGTGGCGTAGGAGAACGTGTACGCGCTGCCGGCCACCGGCACCGTGGAGGCGAACTCTGCGTAGCACAACGCCGCCAGGCCACAGGTGACGGCGGCCAGGATGAACGACAGCGAGATCGCGGGGCCGGTGATGTTGGCCGCGGTGGAGGCGGTGACCGTGAAGATGCCGGCACCGATGACGACCGACACCCCGAACACGGTGAGGTCCCACCACGTCAGGTCCTTGCGGAGCCGGGTGCCCGGCTCGTCGGTGTCCGCGATCGACTGCTCGACAGATTTCCTGCGCCAACTCTGTGTCACGCTCGCAACGTACCGATTGCGGGCCCCTTCCCATGCCCCATCGGGTGATATCGCCCCGGTATGCCAGAATGGCCGCAGTAATCCGGGCATTCGCGTGAGGAGTAACCGTGGGCAACACCGAGGTCGAGCGCTACAACGGGGTCGACGTGGAAGACGTGCCGTCGGCGAAGTGGGGTTGGTCCACCGAGAACCCGCGCGTCCTGCACATCATCGGCATCTTCTCGGCGCTGTTCCTGGTCGCCATGACCCACGGCAACCACGTCGGGCATGTCGAGGACATCTTCCTCATCATCTTCGCGGTCATGATCCTCGGCGCCGTCGCGCGGGACTGGATCGCCCGCAGCCGGGGCTGGTACCGCTAACCCCTCAGATGTCGAAGCGCCCCGGAACCTCAGGTTCCGGGGCGCTTTCGTTGTCGTCAGCTCATCGCACGGCGGTGAGATCCGGTCCGTCCGCCGGGTACCACAGCGCGCAGCTGTGGAACAGCTCGACGGGCGCCACCGTGGTGGTGACCCCGGCCGCGGCCAGCGCCGCCGCCTTGAAGGCGCGTGCGGCCGGACTCAGCCGGTACTGCGTGCGGTCAACCCGGTAGCCGATATCGGCGGTCCCACTGTCACCCCACATGGTGACCTCGGCGGTGCCGCCCTTGAGGGCGCCGGTGACATGGCGGCGCAGTGTCGGATCGGATCCGAACGCCCGCGCCGAGACCGCCAGCGCCGCGGGTTCATCGCCCAGCTCCCTGGCATCGCGTCCGGCGGCGTAGGTCCGGACCCCGAGAATCTCCAGCGGCCGCACATCGCAGGATGCCGGGATCACGACGCTGACCTTCCAGCCGGCCCGCACCCGGTCGAAGAGCCACCCGCCGGCGCCACCGACCACATCGCCGGTGTCGGTGGCCACCACGGTCAGGTCGTAGGACAGCAGGGTGGTCGCGGATGCGCGCACACCGACACCTCGACGATCGATGAACATATTGCGGTCATCTGGCCGAATCGAGCTTGCTTTCACGCGAGCTGTCTCCTTCACAATCCGGAAGTGGGCGGAGCCATCGAGGCCACCTCATCAGCGTGACATTTATTCGTGAATCTGTAAAGCTCTCGACATGACTCTCTACGCCGGACGTGGACCGCTCAGCCGGGATCCCGCCGGCCAGTTCTTTCCGGCGGTGCCCGCCGAGGTGGTGTTCATCGAACCGCACCCCCGACGGGTGCAAGCAGTGCTCAAGGGGCACACGGTGATCGACACCGAATCCGCGTGGATGGTGCACCGCCGCGATCACCCCCTGAGCTATGCCTTCCCGGCCGGCGAGATCGACGGACTGCCGACCGAACCGGTGCCGGAGAAGACCGGGTATGTCCGGGTGCCGTGGGACGCCGTCGACAACTGGATCGAGGAGGGGCGCACCCTCGTTCACTAC
Organism: Mycobacterium sp.; assembly: GCA_051306235.1. GTDB lineage: Bacteria > Actinomycetota > Actinomycetes > Mycobacteriales > Mycobacteriaceae > Mycobacterium. Next base: position 3,801 of record JBPPMV010000060.1, read on the forward strand.
CCGCCCAACCCCTACCACCGGGTGGACTGCCTGCCGACGAACCGGGGTCTGCGCGTCAGCATCGGCGACACCGTACTGGTGGACACCGTCGACACCGTGATCGTCTACGAGACCTCGGTGGCGCCCCGGCTGTACGTCGACCCGGCTGCCGTCCGCACCGATCTGTTGCGGCGCAGCGAGACGACCAGCTACTGCAATTACAAGGGGCATGCGACGTACTGGTCGGCGGTGATCGGCGATCGAGGCGACGCCGCCATCGTTGTGGAAGACATCGCATGGAGCTACCCCGACACACTCGCGGAATCGGTTGCCATCAAGGGATTTCTGAGTTTTGACGATACCCGGACCGATATCATCGCCGAGCTGCCCGCCGGCGGCAGCGCCGACTGCGGCTGCGACACCTGAGTTCCACCCAGACCACTGCACCAGGAAGGCATCCCGTTGGGCATCGTCACCACCAGCTCGGAAACCGCGTTCACCCAGTCCGCGGAGGCGATCTACGATTTCGTCACCAATCCCGTCAACTGGGCCAAGACCTACCCGGGCGGCCCGCGCATCACCGGGGTACGCGAAACGCTTCCGCTGCTGGTGGGTGACACCTGGCAGGAAGCCCACCCCAGCGAGGACCGGGTCTTCACCTGGCAACTCGCGATCGCCACCCGGCCCCGGATGTGGGTGTTCAGTTCGGTGGGCCGGCTGGGTGCCGATTACAACGGTGACGGCGGGTTCGAGGGGCGGATGACCATCGAATACCACTTCAGCCAACCCGATCCCGGGGTCACGTTGTTCAAGCGCACCATGACCATCGAGGCCTACCGGGACGCGCCGATGGGCGACGGCTTCTTCCGGATCGTGAACCCGTCGCATATCGACGCCTATCACGCCGCCGTGGCGCGCGAACTCGACGCGCTCAGCTGATCTGCAGGGCGCGGCGCAATGCCGCGCCCTGCAGATCGAACAGCTGCCTGCTGGTCTCCCACCCGGGGACCAGTGAGTCGAACCCGTGGCAGGTACCCGGGAACACGTGCAACTCCGTCGGCACGCCCGCCCACATGAGCCGCAGCGCGTAGTCGACGGCCTCGTCACGCAGGGGGTCGAGCTCCGAGCAGCTGATGAAGGCCGGCGCCAGACCGCTCAGATCGACGGCGTGGGCGGGGACCGCGCCCGCCGGGGCGGACTCCCCCGCCAGGTAGTACTGCCACATCAATTCGGCTGCGGGACCATCGAATCCGGGGGTGTGCGAGAACTCCTGTTTGGACGGGGTGAGCGCATCGTCGAGCACCGGCTGATGCAGCATTTGGAAGCGGATCGGCGGGGCGGACCCGTCGGCGGCGCATTGGGCGAGCCGGGCCGCCAGGGCACCGCCCGCGCTGCTGCCCGCGACCGCCAACCGATCCGGCGCGATACCCCAGCCGGGGGCGTGCTCGGCCGTCCAGTGCAGGACCGTCAGCGCATCGTCGATCCCGGCGGGATACGGATGCTCCGGGGCCAGCCGGTAGTCCACCGAGATCACCGTGACCGCGGCCCGGCGGGCGATCTCGACGCATTGCAGATGATCGGTGTCCAGGTTGCCCAGCACGAAGGCACCTGCGTGGCAGTACACCACCGCACCCGCGGTGCCGCCACGGTAGATGCGGACCGGAACATCCTCGAATGCCACCGTGTCCTCGATCTCGACGCCGTCGGTATCGAGATCGGAAGCGTCCTGCCTGCGGCGCTGGTTGAGGCCCGCGCGCACCGTGGGCAGCACATCGGCGGACAGGTTCGTGCGGGCGGCGGCCATGTGCCGCAGTGCAGGGTCCAGTCGGTCGGCGATATCCACGCTTGTCAACCGATCTGCAGGATCTGGCCGCCGTCGACCACCAGTTCCGAGCCGGTGATGAACGAGGCATTCGCGGACACCAGGAACGCCACCGCATCGGCCACCTCGACCGGGGTACCGAGCCGGCCCGCTGTGGACGTCTCGGCCAGTCGGGTCTGGGTGCGGTCGTCGAGCATGGGTGTGGCGATCGGCCCGGGGAACACCGCGTTGACCCGGATGCCCGTCGGCGCGAGTTCCACTGCGACGGCCTGGGAGAGCCCGCGCAGCGCCCATTTAGACGAGCCGTAGGCGGCATGGTTCGGGAACGGCCGAATGGCACTGGTACTGCAGGTGTTCACGATCGAGGCGCCGTCGGCGTCCTTGAGGTGCGCGAGGGCGGCCCGGATACCGAGGAAGGGGCCCAGACAGTTCACCCGCCAGCTGCCTTCGAATCCGGCGGCCGTCTCGTCGGCGATGGCGGCGCGGTGCAGCACGCCCGCGTTGTTGACCAAGGTGCTCAGCCCGCCGAAGCGCTCCACCGTCGCGGTGATGGCGGCCGCCCAGTGCTCCTCGGAGGTGACGTCGAGGTCGAGCGCGATAACGTCGTCGCCGTAGTCGGCGGTGCTCGCACGCAGCTCGTCGGCGAGCAGATCGCAGGCGGCGATTCGGAATCCGTCTGCGTGCAGCCGCGCGACGATCGCCGCGCCCTGTCCCCGGGCCGCGCCGGTCACCAGCGCCACTGGTTGTGTTGTCACTGCAGATATCCGTCCTGTGCGGTCGACCGGTCGTCCGCGGCGGTTGCCTCGCCCAGGTGCGCGGCGGCGCCTCGGCGCAGCGCCTGGGATTCCGATGCCAGGGTGATCATCCGGAAACCCAACTCGGCCATGGCCTTACCGAGTTTTCCGGTGCCGGCGTGAATTCCGGTGACCAGACCGGCGTCGGCGGCGGTGCTCTGGATCTCGGCCATCGCGGCCCGCACGTCCGGGTGGGTCCAGGCATCGGCGAGCCGGTAACCCATCGAGATGGCCAGGTCCGCGGGCCCGACGTACACCCCGGTCAGCCCAGGTACCGCGCAGATCTCGTCCAATGCCGCCAGCCCGGCCGCGGTCTCGATCATCACGTAGACGCTCGCGCAGGCCTCCAGGACGGCGGTGTCCTGGCCCAGGGACGCCCGCAGCGGACCGAAGCTGCGAACACCGGCCGGGGCGTACCGGGTCGCGGCGACGGCGGCGACCGCCTGCTCCGCCGATTCCACCATCGCGATGATCACCGCGTCGGCGCCCGCGTCGAGTACCCGGCCGATCGGTGCCGGATCGGGTGAGGGCAGTCGCACCGCCGTGGCGATCGGCACGTGTTCGAGGCGGCGCAACAGCAGCGCGACATCGGCATCGCCCAGATAGCCGTGCTGCACATCGAAACCGACGTAGTCATAACCGGCCTGGGCGAATTCCTCGGGTCCGATGATGGTCGGCCCGACCACCCAGCCGCCCCAGATCTGGTCCTGGGCCGCCAGCGCGTCCTGTAGGCGACTCACGACGTGATCGCGATCTTCACGCGCGTGGGGTCCGGCCGGCAGGCCTGCTCGAAGGCCGCCTGCGCATCGTGCGCACCGAAGGTGTGAGTCAGATACGCGGGCAGCAGCTCCGGGTGCGCTCCGGCGTACTCGTCGGCGGCGGCGAGCACCCGTCGCCGTTCCAGTGTCACACCGGATTTCAGGGTCAGGTTGTTGCGCAGCATGGTGCGCATGCTGATCGGATAACTGTCGTCATCGGGAACACCGAAGTAGAACACCGTGGCGCCGACGGCGGCCGCGTCGAGGGCGTGACCCAGGGTGGCGACCTGATGCCCGACGGTCTCGATGACGATGTCGAATCTCTCGGCGCCCAGATGGCGGACCCATCGGTCGCTGGTCGCGCGCACCACGTCATCGACACCGAACACCGGGCCGAGCGCCGCGCGGTCCACCGGGTCCACCCCGGTGACGTGGGCGGCGCCGGCGGCCTTGGCGACGTAGGCGAACAACAGTCCGATGGAGCCCTGGCCGATGACCGCGACGCGTTTGCCGGTCAGGTCGCCGAGTTGTTCCACGGCGTAGAGCACGCATGCCAGTGGTTGCAGTCCGATGGCGTGCTGTGGCGTCAAACTTTCTGCGTAGCGGGCCAATCCGTTTCCGTCGGCCATCACCTGGGCCTGCAGTCCGTCGAACCCGGAAGCCCAGCCGACAACCCGGTCCCCCACCTGATGCGCGGGATGGGCGCTGGCCAGCACCTCGCCGGCGATCTCGTGGATCGGGAAACCGTCGATCTCGGCCGCGGAGCACCCCGTGTCGGCGGCCAGCTTGCCCTGTGTCCCACGGAACCCCGGCAGGTCACTGCCACAGATGCCGGCGGCCAGGAAACGGAGCAGCACCTGCCCGTCGGCCAGTCGCTGCGGATCGGGCTCGGGCAGGTCGGTCCGCTCGAACGTGAACGGCGCGACCAGTCGATAACTCCACATCTAGACCTCCACCGGGATGTTATTCCAACCCCACTGGAAGCTCGACGGTGGCCGCGATGCGGCATCGGCCACGATGCGGTACTCCGGCACCCGTTTGAACCATTCCTGCATCATGATCGTCACCTCCAGGCGCGCGACGTGCACGCCCAGACAGAAATGCTGGCCGTGACCGAAGGACAGCAGCCGCTCGATGGGCCGGTTCCAGATGAACGCATCCGGGTCGGGGTATTCCCGTTCATCGCGGGCCGCCGAGGCCATCAGGGCGATGATGCGCTGCCCCGGCTCGATGGTGATGCCGTGAATCTCGTAGGGGCGTCGGGCAGTTCGGGCGAACCACTGGGCGGGCGCGGTATAGCGCAGGATCTCCTCCCGCGCGATCGGCACATTGCCCTCCAGGTCGGCGCGCACCGCCGCCAGCTGATCGGGGTGGTCGGCGAGCTGCCAGAGCCCGGTGGCGGTGATCTTGGGAACGGTCTCGGTGCCGCCGATGAACACACCCAGCATCTGGGTGGCCGCCTCGGTATCGCTGAAACCCGATCCGTCGGGCAGCACGAAGTTGATCAGACTGTCCGCGATGGGATAACTGCCGTCGGCTCCTTCGGCGCGCCGGCGCTCGATGATCGGCGTCAGATAGGACAGGAAGCCGGGCCGAGCTTTGGCGACCTCGACACCCTCGCCCGCCTGCGCAAGGCTGCCCGCGTTCACCGTCGCCAACACCTCGGGCGCGAGTTCGACCGGCAATCCGACGAATTCGCACACCATGGCCGCAGCGACGTGGCCACCGTAGTCCTGCGTCAGGTCGAAGGTGCCACGTGGCAGCAGTTCGTCGAGTCGTTCATTGGCCAGTGTGCGGATGCGATCGGCCAGCTTGGCCGCCGACCGCGGCCGGAACTGCGATGAGGTACACCGGCGCACGTTCTCGTACATGGGCGAATCGAAGTTGGCATGAAACGGCATGGGGTGCAAAGGCGGATCGGCAACTGGCCCGCGGTTGTGATGTTCCAGCACCGCCGCCGAGGGCAACGTTCCCTCCGATGCCACGAACGTGCCGTCGGTGACCCGTAGCGCATCCCAGATATCGGAGAACCGGGACAACGCGTAGGTGTCCCATGTGGGCAGGTAATACGCCGGGTACTCATCGCGCAACACCCGGTAGTAAGGCAGCGGGTCGGCCATCACCGCCGGATCGAAGGGATCGTACGAGAAGTCCTGCATGGCTGTACTTTTCATGATCCCTCGCTTATTGCAGCGGGGACGGCGGCAGTGCGGCCAGGATGGAGTCCTCCCAGCCGTCCCGCAATGCGGGCGCGACGCTCATCCAGGTCACGATCTCGGCGGGCGGGGCATCCTTCCAGGACGGGTAGTGGTTCTCGAAGCAGTCCCAGCCGCCATCCAGCGCCCAGTAGTGGATGACCTCGTTGAACCGGAAGGTGGTGGTGAACGATCCCAGCCAGCGCTTACCGGTGCTCTCCGACCATGGCACGTAGAGCCGTTCCAGTTCCCGGATGTAGTCGTCCTGCTTGCCGGGTTTGGTCTGCATGATCTCCTGGATCACCAACTCGGCTGTGAATTCTTCTTCCTGCAACTGTGCGAGGCTCCGATTCTGCGGCGCCGCGTACATGATCCGGCCTTCGCCGTGGGCACCGATCCCGGACAGGTAGGCCGACCACTCTGCGGCCGCCGCGGCGTGGCTGCCACCGCGGGCCTGCGCCTTGCCGATCCGGGCGTAATCGGCGAAGGCATCGATCTCCCAGATGATGGTGACCTGCGGCCAGTTCCCGTTGTATGGCGTGGACTCCCAGAGCGTGAACAGCCGCGCGCCCAGTTGCTCCATCATGGGGTGATAGATCGCGGTGAAGCGATCGGTGAACTCATCGCTGCCGCCGCGCCCCAGCGCGATGGTCTCGTGCAGATACAGCAGGGTGTGGCGGTGGTATTTACGCACACAGCGAGCGTGACATTTAAGGCGTGTTTTGTAAAGGTACGAGGCGTGAATCCGCTATCGTGACCCCATGACAGTCCAGCCGTTGGCCAACGGATTCTGCTTCGGCGAAGGAGCGCGCTGGTTCGAGGGGCTGGTGTGGTTTTCCGACATGCTGGGCGAGGCCGTGCACACGGTCACCCTGCTCGGCGAGATGTCCACCCTGGCTCTTCCCGGCCACGCGCCGTCGGGACTCGGTTTCCGCCCGGATGGCACCCTGCTGATCGCCTCCACCGAACGCCGCCAGATCCTGGGCTACGACGGTGAAACCGTCACGGTGCTTGCCGATCTCGCAGATCTGGTGCCCGCCGATCTCGGCGATATGGTCGTCGACTCCGCAGGCCGGGCGTATATCGGATCCCAGGCCCGCGACGGCGGGGTGATCGTACGACTCGATCCCGATGACGGGGTATCCGTGGTAGCCGGGGATCTCAGCTTTCCCAACGGCATGGTGATCACTCCCGACGGCACCTTTGTCGTCGCCGAGTCGACCGCACGGCGGCTGAGCGCGTTCACCGTCGATGACTCCGGCGCACTGCGGGACCGCCGGGTCTTCGCCGACGGACTGGATGGCCCGCCGGACGGGCTGGCCGTGGACGCCGAGGGCGGTATCTGGGCGGCGATGACGCTGGCGCACCAGTTCGAGCGCATCACCGCCGATGGCGTCACCGACCGGATCGACATCGGCGACCGCACCGCGATCGCCTGCGCGCTCGGCGGTCCCGAGGCCCGCACCCTGTTCCTACTGTCGAGCACCGACGCCTACCCACACCGGTTGATCGGCACCAAGCTGTCCACGCTCGACGCCGTCAGCGTCGACGTCCCCGCGCCATCCTGACTCGAAAGCGAATCATGTCGGACTCCTATTACGAACTCATCGACGCCGATGACCCGGTCGGCGAGATGTTCGCCGCCACCGATCTGGTGCGCAGTACCTGGTCGGCGTCCATCCAGCATGGCGCGCCGGTATCGGCTCTCCTGGTCCGCGCCCTGGAGCGTTGCGAACAGCGCGAGGACACCCGCCTGAGCCGGGTACTGATCGATCTGCTCGGGCCGGTCCCCGCCGAGGGCGACCTCTGGGTGCGAGCGCAGCGCGAACGCGCGGGCAAGCAGATCGAACTGATCACCGCCGAGATGCTCGCCCCCGGCCCGGACGGCAACCCACGCGCGGTCGCCCGTGCCAGCGGCTGGCGCCTGCAGCAGCAGGACACCACCGAGGTGGTGCACGCCCCCGCTCCGCCGTTGCGCCCGCTGGCCGAGGCCCGCAGCAGGGATATGGCCAAAGACTGGGACAAGAACTACCTGCACAGCATCGACTGGCGTTGGCTGACAAAGCCTTTGGCCGAAGGACCGGGTGAATCCTGGCTGAGCCCGACCGTCGATGTGGTCAAAGGCGAGTCGATGACACCGCTGCAACGGCTGTTCGCGGTGGCCGATGACGCCAATGGCATCGGCACCAAGATCGACATCCGGCAGTGGACGTTCCTGAACACCGATCTGGTGGTGCACATCCACCGGGTGCCCGAGGGGCAGTGGATCGGCATCCGTGCCGAAACGAACTACGGGCCCGACGGTATCGGCACCACCCTGGGCACGCTGTTCGACGAGAAGGGCGCCGTCGGCGCCATCCAGCAGTCAGTCCTGGTGCGCCGGCGGCAGAGCCGCTAGTTACACCCGGTCGTCAAGGTCGGTTGAACAGGCCCCCAGGCGGATTCGTCGTGGCGGGTCCGGCTCGGTGATCTGCGCCGGTTCCCGCCGCGTGTTCCTCTGTGTAGTTTTCAAGGTGCTTGAGTCTCGGGTTAAGCGGCTGCCGGTAGGTCGGTCATGGTGCGTCGGGCATGGGAGCGCAGGTGCGCGGGTTCGGGTCCAGTCGGGTCATGCGGTGGGATGAACCAGGGATGGCGGTCGGGTCCGAGGTAGACCTGCCAGCCGCCGTGGTGAATCGCGGTGTGGTGCAGCCGGCAGAGCAGCACCCCGTTGTCGAGGCTCGTGCTGCCACCATTGGCCCAGGGGGTGATGTGGTGGGCGTCGCACCAGGAGACGGGTCGGCCGCAACCGGGGTATGCGCAGCCACAGTCGCGTACGGCCAACCCTTTCCGGATCACGGGTGTGAACAGTCGCTCGGCGCGCCCCACATCCAGTGGCACCCCCGCACCGTCGACGAGCACCGAGGTGAGGGTGCTGTCGCAGGCGATGAGGTCGGCGGTGCTGGCGCTGACAGGCCCGGTGAATCCAAGGGTGTCCACGCGCCCGTCGCTGCGGATCAACGTGACGTGCGGGAGCACCCCACCAGATGTCGGCCGCCGCGAATTCGACAGGTAGGTCCGCATGATCTGGCCGAACGCGTCGGCGCGGCGCTTACCCGCCGCACGTGGGTCAGGAGAACCGTCGGGCAGTGGTACGGGCCGGCACAGTGGATCCAGGGCGGTGAGTAGTTCCTCGCCGGTGAGCCCATCGAGATCGAGGGTGGCACTGACCCGCCCGTCATCGGTCTGCACCACGGTCATCTCGTTGAGGTCGGTGTCTTCGGCGACCGGCACCGCGCCGTCGTCGACAGGCTGGGTGGCCGCTTTCTCGATGGCGATCTCCCGGGCTTTCTTGTCCACCTGCGCCGGGGTGGTCTGAATCATCAACTTCGTGACCACGGCTGCTCTGTCCTGCTCGGACAGGGCGACCCGGCTGTTGATGTGGCTGACGCCTTTACCGATGGCGTCGGCGAATTCGATGCCGATCCCACCAAGGCGCTGGGCCTGGGTCAACGCGGGCAGCGTGTGCGCGGCGCGACCCACCCGGGCCGCTCTGTGCGCCGCACCGGGAGCTACACCCAGACTTGTGAGCAGATCAGCTCCCGAGCCCAGGTGTTTACGGGCCGAGATCCCGAGCCGCTCCGTGGCCGCAACCGCCTGGGCGATCACATGATCGGCCAGGTTACGCACGCTGACCGCAGCCACCAGCACCGACAACAGCCGCGGTTCATCGATCACCCGGCGCGGACAGTCCAACAAATGAAACAGCGTCCGGTCGGCATCCGCCTCGGGCACGGTCGAGGGGGTGAGGTCATCGATCAGCGCATCGACAACAGTCTCTAGGTAGGTGGCGTCCATGGTGGATACCGACTTTCACGGAAGTGCACACGGTGCACGATCAGGCAAGGCGGTTCGACAGTCCCGCGGGACCGTCGAACCTCGCGGCGACCGAAGTCGCGGTCTGAAGCTCACCGTGAAGCAGTGGGAGCTCCGTCGCATTCGAACTTGTGTTCGATAGTACGCCGGGCCGGCGAACCTTGCAAGGGTTATCTACCAAGACATCGGTGACAGTCTGAAGGGTCTTGGTGTGACACTTCTGCCTCAGAGTGTGGGTGGTGGCTGTCAATGAACCCATCGATCCTTGCGTCGTATGGCGATCTCGCAGTGGCCTGATGACGCGGCCCCGTGAGGCGGTCTCGACGTTCTGCGCCGAGTAGGGGCCGCAGTTTCCGGAGGCCGGACTGGCGCCGCGTTCCGCGCAAAAACAGCATATTGCAGCATGAACCGCTAACCCAGCAGGTGATCCGCATCCGCCAGAACCCCGGTGCGTTTCCAATACTCCACCGACCCGAACGGGCTCAACACGTACACACCCCCATCGGGTGACTTGTACCAGGAATGCTCGATCGAGGGATGCCCCCACATCAAGGTGGCGACCTCGTCCTGCAACTCGCGGTTGTAGCGCGCGAAGGCCTCGGCGGTGGGTTCGATGGTGCGCTTGCCCCGCTCGATCACCGTCCGCAGGGCCGCGCCGATATAGCGCATCTGGCATTCCAGCATGAAGATCACGCTGCCGGCGTGGGCGAGCCCGGTGCCGGGTCCCGCCATCATGAAGAAGTTCGGGAATCCGGACACCGAAACACCATTGAAGGCACCGGGTTTGCCATCCCAGACCTCCGAGATCGGCACCCCGTCGCGCCCGATCACCTCCATCGGGCAGAGCACCTCGGAGGCGCGGAACCCGGTGGCCAGCACGATGACGTCGACCTCGTAGCGACCGTCGGCGGTGCTGATCGCCGTCTCGTCGATACCGGTGATCTGGTCGTTGACGAAGGTCACATGCTCGCGTTTGAGACAGCGCAACCAGCTGCCGTTGTCCTGGAGCATGCGCTTGGCCATCGGCGGATAGTTGGGGGTGACCTTGGCGGCGAGCCCGGGGATATCGCCGACCTGGTCCTCGATCCACTTCGCGAAGAACTCGCGCCGGGCGGCACTGGCCTCGTTGGCGGTGCGCGGGAAATCCTGCCAATCCGGGTCCGCGCGAACCAGTTCCAGCATCTTGTCGCTGGACTGCCACATCAGCATGAAGCGGTACCAGCGCGAGTAGCCCGGCAGGTGCCGCATCGCCCAGCGTTCCCCGTCGGTCACCGTGGCGTGATAGCGCGGGTTGGGCGCCATCCACTGCGGTGTCCGCTGGAAAACCACCAGGGACTCGACATCGTCGACGATGGCAGGCCCGATCTGGAAGCCGCTGGCGCCGGCACCGATCAGGGCGACCCGCTTCCCGCGTAGGTCCACCGAGTGGTCCCATTGAGCGGAATGAAAGACCGGACCCTGGAAGTCGTTCAAGCCGGGCAGGTCCGGAATCAGCGGGCGGTTCAGGAAGCCGACCCCGGAGATGATGACCGAGGCCGTCCGCTGCTCGGTGGCTCCGTCGGCGTCGCGCAGCGTCACCGCCCACTCCCCCGTCTCGTCGTCCCACTGCGCACCGGTGGCCTCGCGGCCCCAGGTCACGTGGGTGTCGATCTGGTGGTCCTTCATCACTGAGCGGAAGTAGTCGTACAGCTCAGGCTGCCGGGTGTAGTACGCGCTGAAATCGCCGACGTGCTCGAAGGAGTAGGAGTAGAAGTGGCTCGCGACGTCGACCCGGCAGCCGGGATAGCTGTTCTCGAACCATGTTCCGCCGACATCGGAGTTCTTGTCGACGACCTCGAACGGGATTCCGGCTTCCTGCAACCGGATCGCGGCCAGCAGACCCGAGGCGCCGAAGCCGATGATCAGCACCGAGAAACCCGGGGGCGGCGTCAATCCGCCGGGACCGGCGATCGCGCGCGGATTGCGACCCTCGAGGTCCATCTCCTCCAGGTAGAGCGCCGCGTTGTCATCGGGCACCGGCTCACAGGCGATCCAGTCCATCAGCTCGCGGATGAGTTCGATGCTCAGCGCCGGGGGCACCGGGCAGCCGGCATCACGCCAGGCGCAGATCGCCTCGCATGCGCTGCGACGCAGCAAGACCTTGCTCTCCTCGTCGAGCATTCCCTGAAACTCGTTCTGCACGAATGTGACCGGCCGGATCGGTCCCCGGATTAACGTCGGGTCGCCGGTGATCTGCACGACCGAGGCGATCAGCGCCGACACCGAGAGTTGATCGAGAGCGGCCGCGATCGTCGCGTCATCGACGCCGTCGATCGGCTCCGTGACGAGGTGCCGCGCGCTCATCTCGACAACCTCACTGCACGTGCGCGGGTAGCCGTTTGATGCCGTGCACGAAGCTGCTGTACAACAGGTCGGGCTCGCCGAGATCGATGGTCTTGAGCCGGGTCAGCAACTCGCGGAAAATGTTTCGTAGTTCACTTTTGGCCAGCTGGTTGCCCAGGCAGAAGTGCGGGCCTCCCCCGCCGAAACCGACCTGCGGGTTGGGTGAACGGCTCAGGTCGAACTTTTGTGGGTCGGCGAACACGCTCTCGTCGCGGTTGGCCGAACAGTAGAACATGCCCACCTTGTCACCGGCATTGATCAGCTGGCCGGCGATCTCGATGTCCTGGGTGGCGAACCGAGCGAACTGCAGCACCGGGGTGGACCAGCGCACCAACTCCTCGGTGGCCATCCCGATCCGGCCGTCGAAATCCTCCATGAGCCAATCCCTTTGATCCGGATTGGCCGCCAGCGCGAGTATGCCGTGTGTGGTCGACTGTTTGGTGGTGTCATTGCCCGCCGAGGCCAGCAGGATCAGGAATGCGCCGATCTCCTCGTCGGTGAGACGATGCCCGTCCACCTCGGCGTTGACGATGCTGGTCATCAGATCGTCACCGGGGTTGGCCCGCCGGAACTTGGCCAGCTCCACGCCGGTACTCGAGATCAGCATGATCTCGTTGATGGTGTCCATGGCGCGTTCTTCGAGCGACGAGTACTCGTCATCGCTCATGCTGAACAGTTTCTCGGCAGCCTTGGCCAGCGCCGGTTGATCGGCTGCAGGCACCCCGAGCATGTCGGAGATGGTCCGCATCGGCAGCTCTGCCGAACAGGCCTCGACGAAGTCGATATCCCCGGCGCCGATGAGATCGTCGACGATCGAGACGGCATTGGCGCGTATCTGTTCCTCGATCCGGCGCACGTTGCGCGGTGTGAACGCAGAACTGATCAGTCGCCGGTAGGTGGTGTGCTGCGGCGGATCCATGCCCAGGAAGAAGGTGGCGAACTTCTGCACCTCGGCGGGCATCGGATCGAGTGCGACCCCCAGGGTCGAGGTGAACAGATCCGGATTCTGGCTGGCGAACTGGATGTCGGCGCGCCGGGTCAGCGCCCAGAATCCGGGCTCCTCGATATCGAACAGCGTCGGCAACGGCCGGTGCCAGCTCACGCCGTCCAGCGCGCGCAGCTGAGCGAACGTCTGATCGCGGACGTCGAACGGCTGACTCCAGAAGTCGTGTGAGGTGATGTCGAACGGGCTGTATTCGCGTGCCTGCGGCGTGCTGGCAACTGTCACCGGTGGTCCCTCCTGCGGGCTTGCGACAACGACGTCGCGGCAGAAATAGCGTGACAGTTCGTCGATAGTTTGTAAAGCTATCGCGATGGCCGAAGCGTCACCGCCCGATGCGGAGAACAGCACCCGTGAGCGGATTCTCGCCGCGACGGCCGAGGTGCTCGGCAACTACGGCATGACCAAGCTCAGCCTGTCCGAGGTGGCGTCACAGGCCGGGGTCTCCCGCCCCACGCTGTACCGCTGGTTCGCGTCCAAGGATGAGCTGCTGGACGCCTTCGTGGTCTGGGAGCGCAAGCACTACGACCGCGCAGTGGCCGAGGTGGACCAGGCCCTGACCGGCGCTGACCGGCTGGACGCCACCCTGCAGATCATCGTCGATTACCAGCGCTCCTATCCGGGGCTCCGGATGGTCGATATCGAGCCGGCGCACGTCATCGCGCGACTGGCACAGTTCATCCCGCTGATGCGCGAGCGGTTGGAGCGTCTCACCCCCGGCAAAGACGCCGAAGTGGCCGCTGCCACCGCCATCCGGGTGGCAATCTCGCACTATCTGGTGCGCAGTGATGACGCTGACGAGTTTCTCGACCAATTGCGCCACGCGGCGAGGGTGAAGAATAGGTGGGGTGACTGACTCCCTCACAGAGCAGGCCGCCCTCGGTAGCGGTGCCACCTTCTGGACCACGAAGGCGGTGGGCGATGTCCCGGCGATCCTGCTGACCGACGGACCGCACGGGGTCCGCAGACAGGCCGGTAATGCCGCCGACCACCTGGGCCTGGGCAGTAGCGAACCCGCCACCTGCTTCCCCCCGGCGGTTGGCCTCGGCCAGAGCTGGGATCCCGAGCTCGTCGAACGGGTCGGGGCCACACTGGGTATCGAGTCCCGGGCGCTGGGAGTGCAGGTGCTGCTCGGCCCCGGGGTCAACATCAAGCGGGACCCGCGGTGCGGACGGAACTTCGAGTACTACTCCGAGGATCCGCTGATCGCCGGGGCCCTCGGGGCCGCATGGGTCCGCGGCGTGCAGAGCCGCGGTGTCGGCGCCTCGCTGAAGCACTTCGCCGTCAACAACGCCGAGGACGACCGGATGCGGTCGAGCTCAGATGTCGACGAGCGGACCCTGCGTGAGCTGTATCTGCGCGCCTTCGAACATGTCGTCACCGCAGCCCGGCCCTGGACGGTGATGTGCTCCTATAACCGCATAAACGGGGTGTACGCCGCCGAGAACCGCTGGCTGCTGACCACCGTCCTGCGCGATGAGTGGGGTTTCGACGGTGTGGTGGTCAGCGACTGGGGTGCGGTCCGCGACCGGGTCGCCGCGGTGGCCGCCGGACTGGACCTGGAGATGCCGGCGTCCGACGGACTCACCGATACCGATGTGGTCGCCGCGGTCGAGGCGGGCGCCCTGGACACGACCGTGGTGGCCCGCGCCGCCGAGCGGGTTGCCACCCTGACCGAACGCGTCACCGAGAACATCGGTGGCACCGACACATTCGATGTCGATGCCCATCATGATCTGGCCCGCGAAGCCGCCGCACGGTCGATCGTGCTGCTCAAGAACGATGGCGATCTGCTGCCGCTGGTGCCGTCCTCGGTCGCGGTGATCGGCGCGTTCGCGGTGACGCCACGCTATCAGGGTGGCGGCAGCTCCCACGTCAATCCGACCCGGGTGGATGTACCGCTGGAGGAGATCCGCAGTCGTGTCGGCGATCATCAGGTCAGCCACGCCGAGGATCTCACCGCCGACACCCTGGCGGCGGCGGCCGAGGCCGATACCGCGGTGGTGTTCCTCGGGCTGGCCGCCGATGCCGAATCCGAGGGTTTCGATCGCACCCATATCGACCTGCCGGCCGAGCAGATCAACCTGCTGTCCGCCGTGGT
>JBPPMV010000061.1:0-29076 GCA_051306235.1 Mycobacterium sp.
TCAGGGGCTGCTCAATCGTCGCGCCGTACTCAAGTCCTCCTACGCCCAGTTCCTTTTCCTGATGTCGGGTGCCGACCATGATCAGATGAACCGGATGCGTACCTACCTGACAGATATGTGCACGGGTTGGGACGTCGAGCAGGTCCGTTCGGTGGTCGGCGAGACCCTGCACGAGATCGTCGACCCGCTCGTGTTCGCCGAGGCCGCCAACCTGATCGCCGACCACAAACTTTGTGGGCGCGATGTCGTGGTGGTGTCGGCCTCCGGCGAAGAGATCGTTGCGCCCATCGCCCGGGCCCTGGGCGCCACCCACGCCATGGCCACCCGGATGGTCGTCGAGGACGGAAAGTACACCGGGGAGGTTTCCTTCTACTGTTTCGGCGAAGGCAAGGTCGAGGCTATCCGCGAACTCGCCGCGCGTGAGGGCTACTCACTCGAACACTGCTACGCCTACTCGGACTCGATCACCGATCTGCCGATGCTGGAAGCCGTGGGCCACCCTTCGGTGGTCAATCCCGACCGCGGTTTCCGCAAGGAGGCCACTGCGCGGAAGTGGCCGGTTCTGACATTCAACCGCCCGGTGTCACTACGCGACAGACTGCCCGCCCCGTCGGGCGCGGCGGTCGCCACCACGTTGGCCGTCGGACTCAGCGCGCTGGCCGGCGGCGCACTGACATACTCACTGCTCCGTAAGGTGCTGTCGCGCAGCAATACCCGCCGGTAGCGGCGACGTATGCCATAACGATCCGGAATCGGCACCGATTGATACTTGATGTGACCGCGGTCACGGAGTACAAAGGAGTCACGGAAGCTCGGTAAGGCCAAGGCCACACCAGAAGAGAAGGTGTGATCTCCCGAGTCGAGCGTCCTAGCACGGATTACCGGAACCCACGCGGAGCACATGCCGCGATATAGGCAGAAGCGTTGTGGGCCTGCGGAATTGCGAGAAGCGAACGACGTCGACGACCCCTTGGGTGGGGTTGCAGCCGTAGCGCACCGGGAGAACGCCGAGGCCACCCACACAACCCACCAGAGCACGCTTGGTAACCGGAGTCCGTGCTAGCGGGCGGCGCGCCGACTCAGACGAGAGTCTGATGACGGAGCGTCGCCCGCTTCATGCGCTGGACTACCCCTTCGCGGCCTCCGCGATCGAAAGCGCTTCACGCGCACCGGCTTGCAGCCCCTGGCTGCTGAGGACGAGCCAGGCACCCAGCCCGTTCGGCGTTCCCGACGCGAAACCGCGGGCGGCCGCTCGATAGTTGCCGGACTGCTTCATCCAGAACATCTCCGGCACGCCGAGACCATGCGGATCCAGCCCGCTCGACATCGTGATCAACCGGGACACCGCCCGCGCGACCACGCCGTCGGCGGTGCCGAACGGTGCCAGCGTCAGAATCTCCCCGTGCGCGACGGCCGCCAGCACGAAAGCCGGGACATTGGTGCCGCCGGTGACCAGATCGGCCAGTGTCTCCAGGCGCGGCCCCACCTCGGGCTCCGGTCGCGGCCGGCCGAGCCGGTCATCATCGACCAGATCCGCGGCCGCCAGGGCGTGCAGCCGAGCCAGCGCCTGCAGCGGTGCCCGCTGCCACACCCCGGTCAGCGCATTCGCCCCACCCTCCAGGGCCTCGGATACCCGCAGCGCACCGGCCAGCACCGCATCGGGCTCGCCGCTCTCGGACAGACTCAACGAGCCCCCGTCGAGCACCGAGGACGCCCGGGCCGCCCGCAACGCCGCTTCGGACGCCGACGCGGGCCACCCGCGAAGGTTGGTGCGGTGCCGGTGGGCGCGGCCCAACTCGGCGCGGGCATCCTCGCCGGCGGCCGAAACCCCTTCAAGTGCCACCAGCGGGGCGAGTGGATCAGTCATTGCGATAACGCTAGCCGACCGCTGGGCTCGCAATCTTCGACGCTCGGCGCAGCACGCGCACCGCCCGCAGCGCATGTCGTGACGCCCCAACGCCACTGCAACCATCGGTGACTAGGCTCACACCCATGAGCAACACCACAGCCGCGCCGGCCGGCGTTCCTGCTTCATATCCCCCGCCCGCCGACTTCGCGGCGGCCGCCAACGCCACCGCCGACCTGTACGACGAGGCCGAGCGCGACCGGCTGGCCTTCTGGGCCGAACAGGCGAATCGATTGGCCTGGGAGACACCTTTCGGCGAGGTGCTGGACTGGTCGGAAGCCCCGTTCGCGAAGTGGTTCGTCGGCGGAAAACTCAACGTCGCCTACAACTGCGTGGATCGTCACGTGGAAGCCGGTAACGGCGACCGGGTCGCCATCCACTGGGAGGGCGAGCCCGTCGGCGATGCCCGCGACATCACCTACGCCCAATTGCAGGACGAGGTGAACCAGGCCGCGAACATGTTCACCGATCTGGGCCTGCGGGCCGGGGACCGGGCGGCAATCTACATGCCGATGGTGCCCGAGGCCATCGTCTCGATGCTGGCCTGCGCGCGGCTGGGCATCATGCACTCGGTGGTGTTCGCCGGGTATTCCGCGTCCGCACTGCGGGCCCGTATCGACGATGCCGAGGCCAAGCTCGTCATCACCACCGACGGCCAGTACCGCCGCGGGAAGGCGGCCTCGCTCAAGGAGGCCGTCGACGAAGCGGTTCAAGCATCCGAGTCCGTGGAACACGTACTCGTGGTGCGCCGCACCGGTATCGACGTCAACTGGACCGAGGGCCGCGACCTCTGGTGGGACGAGACCGTGCCCAAGGCCTCCACCAAGCACACCCCCGAGGCCTTCGATGCCGAGCAGCCGCTCTTCCTGCTCTACACCTCGGGCACCACCGGGAAGCCCAAGGGCATCGTGCACACCACCGGCGGCTACCTGACCCAGACGTCGTACACCCACCACAACGTCTTCGACGTCAAGCCCGAGTCCGACGTCTACTGGTGCACAGCCGATATCGGCTGGGTGACCGGGCACACCTACATCGTTTATGGACCGCTGTCCAACGGCGTCACCCAGGTGGTCTACGAGGGCACCCCGACCTCGCCCACCGAGCACCGCCACTTCGAGATCATCGAAAAGTACGGTGTCACAATCTATTACACCGCCCCGACGCTGGTCCGCACGTTCATGAAACTGGGGCGCCAGATCCCGGCCGAACACGACCTGTCCAGCCTGCGCCTGCTGGGTTCTGTCGGCGAGCCGATCAACCCCGAGGCATGGCGTTGGTACCGCACCGTATTCGGCGATGACAAAACCCCGATCGTCGACACCTGGTGGCAGACCGAGACCGGCTCCATCATGATCTCCCCGCTGCCCGGCGTGACATCCACCAAACCGGGTTCGGCGATGCGGCCGTTGCCGGGTATCTCGGCCAAGATCGTCGACGACGAGGGCAACGAACTCAAGCCGGGAACCGATCACGGTGAGCAGGCCAACGGTTACCTTGTGCTCGACAAGCCGTGGCCGTCGATGCTGCGCGGCATCTGGGGTGACCCGGAGCGATTCAGGGAGACCTATTGGTCGCGATTCGCCGAGCAGGGCTGGTATTTCGCCGGTGACGGCGCGCGGTACGGCAGCGACGGCGAGATCTGGGTCCTCGGACGCATCGACGATGTCATGAACATCTCCGGGCACCGCATCTCCACCGCCGAGGTCGAGTCCGCATTGGTCGGGCACGCCGGGGTCGCCGAGGCAGCCGTCGTCGGCGCCACCGATGAGCAGACCGGGCAGGCCATCT
This sequence comes from Mycobacterium sp., assembly GCA_051306235.1. Taxonomy (GTDB): domain Bacteria; phylum Actinomycetota; class Actinomycetes; order Mycobacteriales; family Mycobacteriaceae; genus Mycobacterium. Next base: position 3,698 of record JBPPMV010000061.1, read on the forward strand.
GCGCCTTCGTCATCCTCAAGGCCAGTGCCCAGGGTGGCGCCGAGGGGATGGTCGACGAGTTGCGTGCCGAAGTGGCCAAGGAGATCTCCCCGATCGCCAAACCCCGTGAGATCCATGTGGTTCCGGAGCTGCCGAAGACCCGCAGCGGCAAGATCATGCGCCGGTTGCTGCGCGATGTGGCCGAGGGCCGCGAACTCGGTGACACCTCGACTCTGGTGGACCCCAGCGTGTTCGAGGCGATCCGCGCCAGCAAGTAGCCCGGGGAATCGGTCAGGAAACCGGGACGAACCCAGTGCCGGGCCGGTTCTTGGTGGTGATGTCCGCCAGCACGGAGTTGATCGACACGGTGACGGCAGGCGTGTGCAAGGGCACGAACTTGACCACGCACGTCGGGAGTTCCTCGGTGAAAGCGCCGTGGATCATCCCGACGAGCCGGTTGTTCACGGTGACCGGTGCGCCCGAATCGCCGGGCTGCCCGCACACCTGGTTGAGGATGGTGCCCGGATCCTGTCCCGGCCCCCATGTCACCCCGCACGAGTAGCCGGTGGTCCGGCCGAGTTTGCACGCCACCTCGCCGAATGCCGGATCGGGACCGATCCCGAAGATCGAGAATCCGTTGACGGTGTTCACCGGGCGCACCTTCTGCTGGTCGAACTCGATGACGGCGTAGTCCAGGCCGTCGTTACCTGCGACCATCACCCCCAGCGTTCCCGCGGTCGGCGCCGCCTCGGACGCGACCACCGCGCCCGGACCGCCACAGTGTGCCGAGGTGAATCCGATGAGCTTGCCGCCGGCGTCACGGCCGATCGCGGTGAGTGTGCAGAAGGCCTGACCATCGATCACGATGCCCGATCCACCGCCGAGGTCCACGGGGCCGTCGGCATGCGCCACCGGTCCGGTCAGCAGGGCTCCGGCGATCAGCACGGGACCCAGCACCGCCAGCGAAAGCAAACGCGCCAGATACTGCCAGCGGTGCCTCAAGATCTCCCCGTTCATTCGGTGGCCGCCATTCTATGTCGGCCACGAATGAGCGCAGGGGACAGACATGGCAACATAGCCCCCATGAGTCAGAGCACCGGGGACCGCAAGAACGGCGTGCCTGCCACCGTGACATCGATTCCGCTCGTCGATCCGCACGCACCGAAGGTCGATCCGTCGATCGGTGACCTGGTGAAGGATGCGACAGCGCAGGTCTCGACGCTGGTGCGCGCCGAGGTCGAACTGGCCAAGGCCGAGATCACCCGCGACGTCAAGAAGGGCCTCACCGGCAGCGTCTTCTTCATCGCGGCGCTGGTGGTGCTGTTCTACTCGACCTTCTTCCTGTTCTTCTTCATCGCCGAGCTGCTCGACACCTGGCTGTGGCGCTGGGCCGCGTTCCTGATCGTGTTCGGGATCATGGTGCTCGTCACCATCGCCCTGGCATTGTTCGGCTATTTCAAGGTGCGTCGCATCAGAGGCCCGCGGCAGACCATCGAGTCGGTGAAGGAAACCAAGGAGGCGTTGACGCCCGGGCATGACAGGTCGCCGGAGGCGTCGCGTCCAGCGCTGCCCGCCGACCCGTCGGGCTGGTAGCCCACCACCCCATGCCAGCCCGGCCGGACCCGTCGGTTGTGCGTATCGACGGACCGTGGCGTCACCTGCAGGTGCATGCGAACGGCATCCGCTTCCACGTGGTGGAGGCCGAACGCGGCGCCGATCGCCCCGACCTGCCACTGGTGATCCTGTTGCACGGTTTCGGTTCGTTCTGGTGGTCGTGGCGCCATCAACTCCGTGGCGTGACCGGCGCCCGAGTCGTCGCCGTCGACCTGCGTGGCTACGGCGGCAGTGACAAACCGCCCCGCGGATACGACGGCTGGACGCTGGCCGGTGACACCGCAGGCCTGGTTCGCGCGCTCGGCCACAGTTCGGCGACGCTCGTCGGCCACGCCGACGGCGGCCTGGTGTGCTGGGCCACCTCGATCCTGCATCCGCGTGCGGTGGATGCCGTCGCCCTGGTGAGCTCCCCGCACCCGGTGGCACTGCGCGAATCGGTGCTGGCAAACTCGGCACAGCGCCGTGCCCTGTTGCCCTGGCTGCTGCGCTACCAGCTGCCCATCTGGCCAGAACGTAAATTGATGCGCCACAATGCGATCGAGGTCGAGCGGGTGGTGCGCCGCCGCGCAGGCAACGCCTGGTTGGCCTCCGAGGACTTCGCCGAGACGGTCCGGCATCTCCGGCAGGCGATTCAGATTCCGGGCGCCGCGCATTCGACGCTGGAGTATCAGCGCTGGGCGGTGCGCAGCCAGTTACGCGGCGAAGGCCGCCGGTTCATGCACTCGATGAAACGGCCGCTGAGCATCCCGGTACTGCATCTGCGCGGCGATGCCGACCCCTATGTGCTCGACGATTCGGTGCGGCGCACGCGGACGTTCGCACCCGGTGGCAGCTTCCTGACCGTCTCGGGCTCCGGCCATTTCGCGCACGAGGAGGCCCCGGCACAGGTCAACGATCAGCTGACGCGGTTCCTCGGCGAGGTTTATCCCGGCTGACCGATGCAGGTGCCGGTGGGCACCGGCACGGTGTTGCCGACCTTGAGCCGCTGCGGCAGCACTTCCTCGGCGGTCAGGACGAATCCGGTGTCGGCATCGTCGACGGCGGCGCCGAACACCACACCGAGCACCCTGCCGTCCTTGTCGATCATCGGTCCGCCGGAATTGCCTTGTCGGACAGTACCTCTGATGGTGTAGACGGTGCGGTTCACCGTCGTCGAGTTGTAGATGTCGGGGCCGTTGAGTTCGATCGTCTCCCGGACACGTGCCGGGGTCGCGGCGAAATCGCCGCCGCCCGGATAGCCCATCACGATGGCGTCGGTGGTCGGCTCGGCCTCGGAGTCGTCGAAGATCAGCGGTACCGACGGCAGGTCGGGGACGGCGAGGATCGAGATGTCCTGGTGCGGGTCATAGGCCACGACGGTGGCCTCGTAGGTCTGGCCGGCCGCCTCGACGGTGACGGTCTCCGCTCCGGCGACCACGTGTGCATTGGACATCACCCGGTTCGGCGCGATGACGAATCCGCTGCCCTCCAGCACCTTCTGGCAGCTCGTCGCGACACCGCGGATCTTCACCACACTGTTCCTGGTCGCCTCCACCACCGGCGAGGCGGCCAGTGCCGCGTCGGGTGCGTCGACCGCGACGATCGGAGTGCGGCTGAAGGGTTCGAGAACCGCGGGCAGCCCCGAGGTGTCGAGCAGACCGGCGAGACGGGCGGGAACCTTCTTGAGCCATTCCGGCGCGAGTGCGTCGACCTCGCTGAGCACCTTGGAGCCGCGCACCGCGCCGGCCAGGGTGGGCTGGCTGGTGAGCGGGGTGGCCAGCAGCCACGCGGCCACCAACACGGTCACCAGTTGCAGGGCCGAGCCGATGATCGAGTCGATGACGCGCAGACCGCTGTTGCGCATGGCACCGCGGACCGCCCGGCCCAGAACCACACCGGCGATCTCACCGATCACCACCAACGCCAGGATGAGGAACAGGGTCGCGAACAGCTTGGTGCGGGGACCGTCGATGTTGCCGACCAGGTGCGGGGCCAGCAGCACACCGGCGACAGCGCCGAGCACCACACCGATGAACGACAGCAACGACCCGAGCGCACCGGAACGCCAACCGGAGACCGCGGCCACGAAGGCGACGGCGAGGATGGCGAGGTCGAGCCACTGTGACGGTGTCATTGTTGGGCCTCACGGTACTGGCTGGCTTGCCCGACGAGTGCCATTGCCTCGTTCAACTCCCGCACGTCGCCGGTGTCCCACGGCTGCGCCCAACCGGCCACATCGAGGATCGCCGAGATCACCTGGCCGGTGAAACCCCACACCAGCATCTGGTTGAGCAGGAAGGCCGGGCCGGCAAAACGACTGGTGTTCGCCTCGCGGTACACCATCAACCGGTTCTCAGGATTGATGAACGCGCGCAGCGGAACCCGCGCGACGATAGCCGCCTCCTGGGTGTCGACGACCCGGACCGGCCCCGGGTCCGGTGAGTAGGCCAGCACCGGCACGACGTGAAAGCCGGTCGGCGGGATGAACATCCGGTCCAGGACGGCCAGCGGGGTCAACCGGTCGGTGTCGACCCCGGTCTCCTCACGGGCCTCGCGCAGCGCGGTGAAGACCGGGCCGTCATCGTCCGGGTCGGACACCCCGCCGGGAAAAGCGGCCTGGCCGGAATGGTTTCGCAGTGTCGACGCGCGCACGGTGACCAGCAGGTCGGTATCGGGCGGCGGTCCGCCGCCGGATGTCTCGGCCGGACCGGAGAACAGTACGAGCACCGCAGCATCGCGCCCGGTTCCGGCCCGGTCGGCGGATTCGTTGGCCGCGCTGATTGCTGCCAGCACGTCGGCGGGAACCCGATTGCGATAGGCGTCGGGAACGGCGGACAGGTTGTCCACCAGGGGCCGCAACCAGGATGGCGCGGCATCGGGAGTCACGGCGGGAGTGCCATCGGGAGTGCTGATGCCGTGCCTACCCACTGGCAACTCCTATCGCAGGATTCACCGCCGCAGCGATCTCATCGGCGTTGGTGAACGGTCGCGGCAGAATTTCGGCCACGCTACCGTCCGCCCGCAGTACCACCGTCGCAGGCATCACGTTGGGAACCTTGAGTGCGGCGGCCACCAGCCGGCGACCGTCCTGCAACGTGGGTAACCGCACGCCCAGTTCCGCCAGCCGCAGCAGCCCCGCGGTTTCGTTCTCGTCCTGATGCACCGTCAGCACCGTCACCTGATCACCCATCCGCCGCTGATATTCGACCAGGGCAGGCAGCTCATCGGCACACGGCCCGCACCAGTAGGCCCACAGGTTGAGCACCACCGGGCGACCGGCCAGTGCGGGCGCGAGATCCACCATGTCACCGTCGCCGGCGCATTCCAGCGTGATCCCGCGCAGGGACTGCGGGCCGGAACCGGCGCCGGCGCTCGGGCACGGCGGCAGATCGGCGCGGGCCCGTGGTTCGGCCAGCGCCTCGGGGGTGTCGGCATCGCGATGGTCCCGGGCGGCGGGCCGGCCGGCATCGGCGCTCCCGGCCGGACCAGAGGGATCCGTGTCGAGCTCACGCCACAGTGCGTAGCCCAGCGCCACCAGAAGGATCAGTACCGCGGCGGTCCAGCGGGCCGAGCGGCTCACAGCCCGGCCAGCGCCAGCAGGTGCTCGGTCTCGGGGCCCTTGACCAGTGCCGCCGCCGTCAACGGATCGGTGGGACCCTCGCCGAAGGACGGGCAGTCCTTGGCGAGCACGCACACCCCGCACGCCGGGCGGCGGGCGTGACAGACCCGGCGGCCGTGAAAGATGATGCGGTGGCTCAACAACGTCCATTCACGGCGTTCGATGAGCTCGCCGACGATGTGCTCGACCTTCACCGGATCCTCTTCGGCGGTCCAGCGCCAGCGGCGCACCAGCCGGCCGAAGTGGGTGTCGACGGTGATGCCGGGGATGTCGAACGCATTGCCGAGCACCACATTGGCGGTCTTGCGGCCCACGCCGGGCAGCGTGACCAGATCCGCCAGGTTGCCGGGCACCTCACCGTCGAAACGGGCTTCGAGCTGCTGACCCAGGTTGATCAACGAATTGGTCTTGTTGCGGTAGAAGCCGGTGGGCCGGATCAGCTCCTCGAGCTCGGTGCGATCGGCCTGGGCGTAGTCCAGCGCGGTGCGGTATCGCGCGAACAGCGCCGGGGTGGTCAGGTTGACCCGCTTGTCGGTGCACTGCGCCGACAAGATGGTGGCCACCGTCAGCTCCAGCGGGTTGGTGAAATCCAGCTCGCAGTAGACGTGCGGGAAGGCCACCGCCAGGGTGCGGTTCATCCGCCGGGCCCGCCGGACCAGCCCGAGATGGGTCTCCCGGTCCCAGGCCGCGGACGACTTGCTCCGGACGATGCTCGCACTCACCCGAATCAGCGTACTGACATGGGCAGAGGCGAGCGAAGCGGTGGGGAGACGTGCGCCCGGGGCGAGCGAAGCGACGGGGAGAAGACACAGCCACCGCGGTACCGACCGGTGACAAACCGTGACGCTGCTGAGACCTTCGCCGTGTTTACTCACCTGTGTGTCTTGGTTGCTGGTCGCCTTCATCCCCGGGTTGCTGATGTTGGCGACCTTCGGGCTCGAGCGCCTGGAAGCGAGCCTGGAATGCGATGACAGCACCACACTGCGACGCAATGTGGGCACCGATTTGCTGAAACAGACCCGCCCGGCGCGCCGTGACGCACACGAACACGCCCGCCTGCCGACCCGGCTCGCGACGTCCAGCGGGAGCAATCCGCAGTTTCCGGCGACTCGCCAACCCAATCGTGTGTAGCGTTGGCTCGTCGTAGGCGGGCCAACATCTAGACTGATTGCGCTAACCAGTTAGGCCGTTGGCCACCGCATATCTGATTACGCATGTCACATCAGCCGATGATTTTAAGAGGGGCAACGTGGACGAGATCCTGGCCAGGGCCGGAATCTTCCAAGGGGTAGAACCCACCGCGGTCGCTGCACTGACCAAACAGTTGCAGCCCGTGGACTTTCCGCGCGGACACACGGTGTTCGCCGAGGGCGAGCCCGGTGATCGGCTCTACATCATCACGTCCGGCAAGGTGAAGATCGGCCGGCGCTCCCCAGACGGTCGGGAGAATCTGCTGACCATCATGGGCCCGTCGGACATGTTCGGCGAGCTGTCGATCTTCGACCCGGGTCCGCGGACCTCCAGCGCCACCACCATCACCGAGGTGCGCGCCGTGTCGATGGACCGCGAGGCGCTGCGCGCGTGGATCGCCGACCGCCCGGAGATCGCCGAGCAGCTGTTGCGCGTGCTGGCCCGTCGCCTCCGCCGCACCAACAACAACCTTGCCGACCTCATCTTCACCGACGTTCCCGGCCGGGTCGCCAAGCAGCTGCTGCAGCTCGCCCAGCGTTTCGGTACGCAGGAGGGCGGTGCACTGCGCGTCACCCACGACCTGACGCAGGAGGAGATCGCCCAGCTCGTCGGCGCCTCCCGGGAGACCGTGAACAAGGCACTGGCCGATTTCGCCCACCGCGGCTGGATCCGGCTCGAAGGCAAGAGCGTCCTGATCAGCGACTCCGAGCGGTTGGCCCGCCGAGCTCGCTAAACGTTGCGATTTGTGGAGTCTCACCCGGAATGGTTCCGGGTGGGGCTCCACAAATCACTGTCTGAGGTAGTCCAGCTGGGCCTGCGTCGACTTCTCGGCCACCGGCCACAGCTTCTTGTCGACATCGGTGTAGACGTGTTCGACGACCTGTTTGACGGTGGCATCCTCACCGAGCACCCGTAGCGCCGCCCGGACCTGGTCCAGTCGTTCCTCGCGGTGCGCGAGATATCTGGTGGCGATATCGGCTAGATCGGGGAGGTCGGGGCCGTGCCCGGGCAGGACGGTGCGCCGGCCCAGCCCCTGCAGCCGGCGCAGCGACTCGAGGTAGGCCGCGAGGCTGCCGTCCTCGTCGTCGATGACGGTGGTGCCGCGGCCCAGCACGGTGTCGGCGGTCAGTACCGCGTCGTCGACCAGGAAGGACAGCGAGTCGACGGTGTGTCCGGGGGTCGCCATCACGGTGATCCGCAGGCCGGCCGCATCGATGACCTCGCCATCGGTCAGCGGCCCGCCGAGACCGCGCAGGAATCCGCTGCCCACCGCCCGCACCACCGCACCGGTGCGCTCGACCAGCTTGTCGATACCGTCGGTGTGATCACCATGCTTGTGGCTGATCAGCACCAGACCGATCTTGCCGAGCGCGGCGATCCGGTCGATGTGCTCGACGTCATCGGGCCCGGGGTCCACGATGACCATTTCGTCGCTGCGCGGTCCGCGCAGCACCCAGGTGTTGGTCCCGTCCAGCGTCATCATGCCCGGGTTGTCGCACAGTAGAACGGAGGCCGATTCGGTGACCGGCCTCAGTACGCCGTACGCGGGATGGGTCGTCACGCGACCTCGACGATCACTTCCACTTCCACCGGGGCGTTGCGCGGCAGCTCGGACACCCCGACCGCGGACCGGGCGTGTGCCCCGGCGTCGCCGAAGATCTCACCGAACAGTTCGGAGGCCCCGTTGATCACGCCGGGCTGACCGTCGAATCCCGGCGCAGAGGCCACGAATCCGACGACCTTGACCACCTTCACGACGGAGTCGATACCGATCAGGGAGTGCACAGCCGCCAACGCATTGAGTCCGCACTGCCGGGCCAGCTCCTTGGCCTGCTCGGCGCTGACCTCGGCGCCGACCTTGCCGGTCGCCTGGAGTTCACCGTCGCTGATCGGCAGCTGCCCGGCGGTGTAGACCAGGTTTCCGGTGCGCACCGCGGGGACATAGGCCGCCAGCGGCGAGACGACCGCGGGCAGTTCGATGCCCAGCTCTGCGAGCTTCGCGGAGACATCGCCCCGGTCGCTTCGCTCCTGCCCGCCGGACACCGTCACTTGGGCCGCTTCAAGTAGGCGACATGCTGCTCACCGGTGGGGCCGGGCAGCACCGACACCAGTTCCCAACCGTCTACACCCCAGGTATCCAGGATCTGCTTGGTGGCGTGCGTCAGCAACGGAACAGTGGCGTATTCCCAACGGGTTAACTCGCTCATGTGGCCGAGCTTATCCGGCCGCGCGCGACGCATGGATAGCATGCAGTCGTGGAACAAGAATCCAACGACCGCAAACAGGTCGGCTGGCCGTCCCGCCTGACCAAGGCACGGCTGCACTTCGTCACCGGCAAGGGTGGCACCGGGAAATCGACCATCGCGGCAGCGCTGGCGCTGGCGCTGGCCGCCGGCGGTCGCAAGGTGCTGCTGGTAGAGGTCGAAGGACGCCAGGGGATCGCCCAACTCTTCGACGTACCCCCGCTTCCCTACCAGGAAGTCAAGATCGCCACCGCCGACGGTGGCGGCCAGGTCAACGCGCTGGCCATCGACACCGAGGCGGCGTTCCTCGAGTACCTGGACATGTTCTACAACCTCGGCATCGCCGGGCGCGCGATGCGCCGCATCGGTGCGGTCGAATTCGCCACCACGATCGCGCCGGGCCTGCGCGACGTGTTGCTCACCGGCAAGATCAAAGAGATCGTGGTGCGCAACGAGAAGCCGGCCAAGACCGGCCAGACCGCCTATGACGCGATCGTGGTCGACGCTCCCCCGACGGGCCGCATCTCACGCTTTCTCGATGTCACCAAGGCGGTGTCCGAGCTGGCCAAGGGCGGCCCGGTGCATTCCCAGGCCGATGGCGTGGTGAAGATCCTGCACTCGGATCTGACCGCCATCCACCTGGTCACCCTGCTGGAGGCGCTGCCCGTCCAGGAGACCATCGAGGCGATCAGCGAACTGCGTGAGCTGGATCTGCCCATCGGCAGTGTGATCGTCAATCGCAACATCCCGTCCTATCTGCCCGCCGAGGACCTGACCAAGGCAGCCGAGGGCGACATCGACGCCGACGCCATCCGCGCGGGCCTGACCGAGGCCGGTATCACCTTGTCCGACAACGACTTCGCCGGACTGCTCACCGAGTCCATCCAGCACGCCACCCGGATCGCCGCGCGCGCCGAGAGCGCGGAACTGCTCGAAGATCTCGACGTATCCAGGCTGGCGCTGCCCGCCATCGCCGATGGCGTCGACCTCGGCAGCCTCTACGAACTTGCCGAAGCACTTGCAGCCCAGGGGGTTCGCTGATCATGAGTACCACTCCTCCCGCCCTGAACCTGGGTGCGATCCTCGCCGACACCAGTAACCGGGTGATCGTCTGCTGCGGCGCCGGCGGTGTCGGCAAGACGACCACTGCCGCGGCCATGGCCTTGCGGGCCGCCGAAGGTGGCCGCACCGTGGTGGTGTTGACGATCGACCCGGCCAAGCGACTGGCGCAGGCGCTGGGCATCGAGAGCCTGGGCAACAACCCGCAGCGGGTTCCGCTGGCTCCCGAGGTGACCGGCGAACTGCACGCCATGATGCTCGATATGCGCCGCACCTTCGATGAGATGGTGCTGCAGTACTCCTCGGATTCCGAACGGGCCGAGGCGATTCTGGAAAATCAGTTCTATCAGACCGTCGCGACGTCGCTGGCCGGCACGCAGGAGTACATGGCCATGGAGAAGCTCGGCCAGCTCCTGGCCGAGGACAAGTGGGACCTGATCGTGGTGGACACCCCGCCGTCGCGCAACGCGCTGGACTTCCTGGACGCCCCCAAGCGGCTGGGCAGCTTCATGGACAGCCGGCTGTGGCGCCTATTGCTGGCACCCGGACGCGGTATCGGCAAGCTGCTCACCGGGGCCGTCGGCCTGGCCATGAAAGCACTGTCCACCGTGTTGGGTTCCCAGATGCTCTCTGACGCAGCGGGTTTCGTGCAGGCGCTGGACGCCACCTTCGACGGGTTCCGGCAGAAGGCGGACAAGACCTACGAGCTGCTGAAGCGCAGGGGCACCCAGTTCGTGGTGGTGTCGGCGGCCGAACCGGATGCGCTGCGCGAGGCGTCGTTCTTCGTGGATCGGCTGTCGAGCGAGAAGATGCCGCTGGCCGGCCTGATCCTCAACCGCACCCACCCGACGCTGACCAATCTGGCCGGAGAGAAGGCCGAGGAGGCCGCCGATCAGTTGGATGACAGTCAGGGTGCGGGCGGGTTGACCGCGGCGGTGCTGCGCATCCACGCGGCCAGGGCGGCCACCGCCAAGCGGGAGGTTCGACTGCTGTCCCGGTTCACCGGCGCCAACCCGCACGTGGGCATCGTCGGGGTTCCGTCGCTTCCGTTCGACGTATCGGACCTGGAAGCGCTGCGTGCCATCGGCGATCAGCTGGCCGGCGTGGCCGAGACCGCTTAGACGGCGCTGCGGTGCTTGCGCTGGGCGGCGAAGAATTCCGCCCAGGACACCACCTCGGGGTGCTGCTTGAGCAGGGCGCGACGCTGACGTTCGGTCATCCCGCCCCAGACCCCGAACTCGACCCGGTTGTCGAGCGCGTCGGCGCCGCATTCGGCGATGACGGGGCAGTGCCGGCAGATCACTGCGGCCTTGCGCTGGGCGGCACCACGCACGAACAGCTCATCGGGATCCGCCTGGCGGCAGCGTGCCTGCGAGACCCATGCGATCCTCGCCTCGGCCTCGGCTCCCGGCGCGACGGTGTGGTGGTCCTGGGTTTGCGAGCTGATGCCCATCTTGTGCGTGGCCGACGTTGTAACTGACACCAGCAATCCCTTCGTTCTGGACTACATAACATGAAGATGTAATCTGCGCCACATTGCGTCCAGAGTGTTACCTGAATCGCATTGTGTGTCCAAGCTAGGTGGTCAGTAGCCTTTTACGCAACAGTCAGATCACGCTTTTTTGGGACGACCGTGCCGTCAGGCCCCCAAAATGGGCATTCACACCGCTCGCGGGCCCCGATTGGACCCGCTGGCTACTCTGTACCTCATGCCCGAGCAGCACTCGACCCGTCCGCCGGTAGCGGTGACGGTCATCAAACTGATGTGGTGCTGCCTGCTGGCCGCCGTCATCGCCGCCGGATTGATGTTCCCGGTCGTCGGCGGATTCGGCCTGGTGTCCAACCGCGCCTCCGATGTCGTCGCCAACGGTTCGGCCCAGTTGGTCGAGGGTGACATCCCGGCCGTCTCGACCATGACCGACGCCCGCGGCAACCCCATCGCCTGGCTGTACACCCAGCGCCGGTTCGAGGTTCCGACCGAGCAGATCGCCAACACCATGAAGCTGGCCATCGTCTCCATCGAGGACAAGCGGTTCGCCGAGCACAACGGCGTGGACTGGCAGGGCACGCTGACCGGCCTGTCCGGGTATCTCTCCGGGAACCTGGACACCCGTGGCGGCTCCACCATCGAGCAGCAGTACGTGAAGAACTACCAGCTGCTGGTGGTCGCACAGACCGACGCCGAGAAGCGCGCGGCGATCGAGACCACCCCGGCCCGCAAGCTGCGCGAGATCCGGATGGCCCTCACGCTGGACAAGACGCTGGCCAAGCCGGAGATCCTGACCCGCTACCTGAATCTGGTGTCGTTCGGCAACGGCGCGTTCGGCGTCCAGGATGCCGCGCAGACCTACTTCGGTGTCAACGCCTCCGAGCTGAACTGGCAGCAGGCCGCACTGCTGGCCGGCATGGTGCAGTCGACCAGCGTGCTCAACCCCTACACCAACCCCGAGGGTGCGCTGGCCCGCCGGAACGTGGTGCTGGACACCATGATCGAGAACGTTCCGCAGGAGGCCGAGGCGCTGCGGGCGGCCAAGGCCGAGCCCCTGGGTGTGCTGCCGCAGCCCAACGAGTTGCCGCGCGGCTGCATCGCGGCCGGCGATCGAGCCTTCTTCTGCGATTACGCGCTGGACTACCTGGCCCGGGCCGGGATCAGCAAGGAGCAGGTGGCCAAGGGCGGCTACATGATCAAGACGACCCTGGATCCCGATGTGCAGAACAACATCAAGTCGGCGGTCAACGAGTACGCCCCGGCGGATGTCAACGGCGTCGCCAGCGTGATGAGCGTGATCAGGCCGGGCCGGGAGGCGCATCCGGTGCTGGCGATGGCCAGTAACCGCACCTACGGCCTGAACACCGATGCGGGCGAGACGATGCAGCCGCAGCCGTTCTCGCTGGCGGGCAACGGCGCAGGCTCGGTCTTCAAAATCTTCACCGTGGCCGCCGCCATGGAGATGGGCATGGGCATCGATTCACAGCTGGCGGTGCCCCCGGCCTTCCAGGCCAAGGGACTCGGCTCCAGCAGCTCGCCGGGTTGTCCGCCGGCCACCTGGTGTGTGCGTAATGCCGGCGGCTACCGGGATTCGATGAACGTCACCGACGCGCTGGCCACCTCGCCCAACACCGCGTTCGCCAAGCTGATTTCGCAGGTCGGCGTTCAGAAGGCCGTCGACATGTCGGTGCGCCTGGGTCTGCGCTCCTATGCCCTGCCCGGCACCGCGCGCGATTACGACCCGGACAGCAATGAGAGCCTGGCCGACTTCGTCAAACGCCAGAATCTCGGCTCGTTCACCCTCGGGCCGATCGAGGTCAACGGCCTCGAACTCTCCAATGTCGCCGCGACCATCGCCTCGGGCGGCACGTGGTGCCCGCCGAACCCGATCGACAAGGTGTTCGACCGCAACGGCACCGAGGTCGCGGTGACCACCGAGACCTGCGAGCAGGTGGTGCCCGAGGGGCTGGCCAACACCCTGGCCAACGCGTTGAGCAAGGACGACACCGGTGCCGGTACCGCGGCCGGGGCTGCCGGTTCGGCCGGCTGGTCGCTGCCGATGTCGGGTAAGACCGGCACCACCGAGTCGAACCGGTCCTCGGCGTTCCTCGGTTTCACCAGTGACTTCGCCGCCGCCAACTACATCTACGACGACTCCACCACGCCCAGCGAGCTGTGCTCGTTCCCGTTGCGCCAGTGTGGGTCCGGAAACCTGTTCGGCGGCAACGAGCCGGCCAGGACCTGGTTCGCCGCCATGAAGCCGATCACCCCGGACACCGTGGTGCTGCCGCCGACCGATCCGCGCTACGTCGAGGGCGGACCGGGGTCGCGGGTGCCCAGTGTCGGTGGGATGGGCCTCGACCTGGCCCGTCAGCGGCTCCGCGAGGCCGGTTTCCAGGTGGCTGCCGAGCCGTCTTCGGTGAACAGCGGCTCGCCGTCGGGCTATGTGGTGGGAACGTCGCCGACGGGACAGACCATTCCCGGCTCCATCATCACCATCCTCGTCAGCAACGGCATCCCGCCGGCGCCGCCGCCACCACCGATCGGCATACCGGGCCTCCCGCCGCCGGTCGGGGAGACGGTCATCCAGATCCCGGGCCTACCGCCGATCACGGTGCCGGTGCTCGGGCCGCCCCCTCCACCGCCACCCCCTCCGGTGCCGTGATCGCGCAGTAAGCTGCTCTTCATGTCGTCGCACCTGAAGAACACCGCCGCGATTGCGGCAGGCACCCTTGCCGCGGGAATCGGCTACGCGTCGCTCATCGAGCGCAACGCGTTTGCACTTCGGGAATTGACCATGCCGGTGCTGACACCGGGCTCCACCCCGCTGCGCGTGCTGCACCTGTCTGATCTGCACATGTTGCCGCGTCAGCGGCGCAAGCAGGCTTGGCTGCGGGAGCTGACGGCGCTGCAGCCCGATTTCGTGGTCAACACCGGTGACAACCTGTCGCATCAGAAGGCGGTGCCCGCCGTCGTCCAGGCACTCGGTGATCTGCTGTCGGTGCCCGGGGTGTTCGTGTTCGGCAGCAACGACTATTTCGCGCCTAGGCCCAAGAATCCGACGAACTACCTGTTCAACAAGAAACGCCGGATCCACGGCGACCCGTTGCCCTGGCAGGACCTGCGTGCCGCGTTCACCGAGCGCGGCTGGTTGGACATGACGCACACCCGCCGCGAGTTCGATGTGGCCGGGCTGCGTATCGCGGCGGCGGGCGTGGACGACCCGCACCTCAAGCGGGACCGCTACGAGACCATCGCGGGGGCGCCGAGCCCGACCGCGAACCTGTCCCTGGGCCTGACCCACTCCCCCGAACCGTGGGTGCTGGATCGCTTCGCCGCCGACGGTTACCAGCTGGTGATGGCCGGGCACACCCATGGCGGCCAGCTGTGCCTGCCGTTCTACGGCGCCGTGGCGACCAACTGCGAACTGGACCGCTCCCGCGCCAAGGGGCCGTCGCAGTGGGGTGCCGATATGAAGCTGCACGTGTCGGCGGGCATCGGCACCTCCCCGTATGCGCCGGTCCGTTTCTGCTGCCGTCCGGAAGCCACGCTGCTGACCTTGGTGGCCTCGCCCACCAAGGGGCCGCAGCTGGGTACCCGTGCCGGACAAGCACATCCGACCGTATCGGCACGGTGAACACCGGCGGCGATATCGCCTGCAGCCGGCCGCGGGACTGGGTGGACAATGCCGTCCGGTTGATCGAGGCCGATGCGCGCCGCAGCGCCGATACCCATCTGCTGCGCTATCCACTGCCCTCGGCATGGGCCGACAAGTTCGACGTCGCGCTGTATCTCAAGGACGAGACGACCCATATCACCGGCAGTCTCAAGCACCGACTGGCACGCTCGCTGTTTCTGTACGCGCTGTGCAACGGCTGGATCGGCGAGGGCACCACCGTCATCGAGGCGTCATCGGGGTCCACCGCGGTGTCCGAGGCGTACTTCGCGGCCCTGCTGGGGCTGCCCTTCATCGCGGTGATGCCGTCCACGACCAGTCCCTCGAAGATCAGGCTCATCGAATCTCAGGGTGGGCGTTGCCATTTCGTGACGCGTTCGGCCGAGGTGTACGCCGAGGCCGAGCGGCTGGCAGTGCAGACGGGCGGGCATTACCTGGACCAGTTCACCAACGCCGAACGGGCCACCGACTGGCGCGGTAACAACAACATCGCCGAGTCGATCTTCGAGCAGATAGGCGAGGAGTCCCACCCGGTGCCGAACTGGATCGTGGTGGGCGCCGGTACGGGGGGCACCAGCGCCACGATCGGGCGCTATCTACGCTACCGCCGCTACCCGACCCGGCTCTGCGTCGTGGACCCGGAGAACTCCGCGTTCTTCCCGTCCTACGCTCAGGGCGATCGTCATGTGGAGACCGGGGCATCATCGCGGATCGAGGGGATCGGGCGGCCGCGGGTGGAACCGTCGTTCCTGCCGGGTGTGGTGGACCGTATGTTGACGGTGCCCGACGAGGCGTCGGTGGCCGCGGCCCAGCATGTCAGCCGGGTCCTGGGGCGTCGGGTCGGCCCATCGACCGGCACCAACGTGTGGGGAGCGTTCCGACTCCTGGCCGAGATGACCGCACAGCAGCGCAGCGGCTCGGTGGTCACGCTGCTCGCCGACAGTGGCGACCGCTACACCGACACCTACTTCGACGCGGAGTGGCTGGCCAGCCACGGACTGAACCCCTCGATACCCGCCGAAGCGCTGGTCGAGTTCGAATCCTCGGGACTCTGGGTCTGATCCTCGCGGCGTCCGGTCAGATACAGCCACAGCGCAGCCAGAACGAAGAACCCGATGTAGATCGCCGCGCCCAATCCGGTCATAACTGCCTCGATTCGCTTATGGGCCGCCCCCGATCGGCGCCCTCGCTGTCTATAACAACACCGGGGTCCGACATCCTTCCCGTGCCGCCGAACCGTTTGGCTTTCCCACCGTCGGGTGCGATACGCTGTCGAGGCTTCACGCGGGGTGTGGCGCAGCTTGGTAGCGTGCTTCGTTCGGGACGAAGAGGTCGCAGGTTCAAATCCTGTCACCCCGACCGCGTAAATGCAGACAAGAGGCCCTGATCCGGTTCAACCGGTCGGGGCCACTTGCGTACTGGCGGGCCAGAACGCTGACCCGCCTCGAGGCAGTGTGGCGAAGACCATGTGGCGTCACTCTCGGAAAACCCGTTGTCCAGCCCATCCCGTGCCGGTCCGCCCGCTATGACGTCGACGCTACGGGTGCTTGGGCAACGAATCCGACTTCGCGGCATTGACGAACATGTCGTCGATGAGCACGATGGCGCAGTCGTGACCGTCGAGCATCGAAGCGGCGATCGATGCGCGATACCCCGATCCGCAGTGCACCCAGACCTCACCCGCGGGAACCTCGCTGGTCCGGCCGGCGAGTTCGTGTAGGGGGATGTTGACGGCTCCGGCAATGTGCCCGCTCTCGTACTCGCCCTGTTGGCGGACATCGAGCACTGTGAGGTCACTGTGGACCAATGCGTGCGCCAAGTCACCGAAGTCGGCAACTCGGTAGGACCGCAGGGGGACGCCGTCTGCCAGGCCGGACACGTCCCCGACTGCTGATCCGGTGACGTTGTCGACTCCGATGCGCACCAGTTCCCGCCGGGCAGTGGCGACTTGATCCTGGTCGTCGCCGATCAGGGTCAACGGTGCGCCCCATTGGTAGAGCCATCCGAGGTAGGTGACGAAGGAGGTGGACAGCTCGAAGGCGAGGGTGCCGTCGAGGTGTCCCGCTGCGAATGCGGTTCGGTTGCGCAGGTCGACGACCCACTCCCCGTCCTCGATGCGGCGCCGCAACTCCTCGGGGTCGACGGCTGCGGGGGTCGAGAGGTCGACGGGTGCAGGTCCTCGGCTGTTGATGACGCCCATGTGGGCGTAATAGGCGGGGTAAGCGGACAGACCGGCGATGAGTTCATCGACGTAGCTCTGTTCGTCCTGGGTGAGCGCCGGGTTGTTCGTGCGTTGCTCGGCGATGGTGGAAGTGTCACCGCTGCCGGGGGTCGCGGAGCAGAAGCTGCCGAAGCCGTGGGTGGGGTACACCTCGGCGCTGTCGGGAAGTTCGTGGGCGAGGCGGCGAACCGAATGGAACTGGGCGTGGGTCAGGTCGTGGGTATGTTCTTCACCGAGCAGGTCGGTGCGTCCGGTGGTGCCATGCAGCATCGAGCCGCCGGTGAAGACGCCCACTGCTTCGCCCTTGTCGTCGTGCAGGACGTAGCTGATGTGGTTGTGGGTATGACCGGGGGTGTGGATGGCCCGGAGTTTGATGGGCCCGGCGTCGATGACGTCACCATCGCGGATGGCCCGTCGTTGGTAGGCGACGTCGTCTCCCGCGGGGACCACGTACTCGGCTCCGGTGACATCGGAGAGTTCGAGGCCCCCGGTGACGTAGTCGTTGTGGATGTGGGTCTCCAGGACGTGGGTGATCCGGACGTTGTGCTCGCGGGCCAGGTCGAGGACCCGGTCGATATCGCGTTGCGGGTCCACAACCACGGCGACATCACCTTCGGTGATCAGGTAGCTGCGGTCGCCGAGTCCGGTGGTGTCGATGATGGACACGTTCATGGTGTTCCTTTCCCTTCATGCGTCCGGTGTCCCGCGTGGGAGTGAGGCGCGTGTTCTTGCGTTGGTTCTCTGCGGCTTTGGCGTCAGTGGAGAAACAAGGGTGTCGAGTTGGACGTAGGCGGCGACGGCGAAGACCAGCCAGGTGGCGTCGCCGATCACTGTCGCTCCCCGCTATACCGGAGGGGGTATTAATACCCTGAGGGTTACAATACCCCCGTAGGTATTTTTTGTCGAGCAGTCGGAGCCGGACCGGCGTCGACATGCGGCTTCCGGAGGAGGAATGAGATATGTGTCGGACGGTCAGTTGTAAGACGTGCGGGAAGACGACCTGGGCCGGTTGCGGTCAGCATGTCGATCAGGTGATGCGCAGCGTTCCCATGGGTCAGCGTTGCGAGTGCCACGAGCAGGAGCCGCGGCGGTGGACTGACGCCATCGCGCGTTTTCTGCGGCGATCAACCTGATCGGGGGTCGCGGGCCCGAGCCCACGGCGCCCGAGGCGCCGCGTCGGTGCAGCGAGACCGATCTCGGCGCACGCATCGCGCACGGTGTCGAGACCGAAGGCTTCAACAGGGCCGAGCACCCCGGCGGTGTTCGCCAGCTCTGTAGCGAGTTGTCGCGCGACCCACGCCATCAGTTCTGCGGTGAGATCGTAGATGCTCGGTCCCATCAGATGCACTGTGGCCAAATCTGACTCTCCAGATGAGGCGACTGCGACGACGTGCGTTCGGGTACTGGCACGTTCGGTTTCACCGGGTCCGCCCGCGGGATGTACGCACCAAACAAATTGCGCGTGACAACGCGTGGAGTGGCGCGCCACACGACTCGGTGTGCGCTGACGCTGAAGCGTTGCGCGCGGGTCGGTTCGATTCCCAACATCTCCAGGATTCGCGCGTCCATGACCGCAAACGAGCCTGTCATCATCAGGCTGCGTAGCGGGGCGTCGATATCACCGGTGAGCAGCCCACGTTGGTCGACTATCAGCTCGCCCGTGACGTCGACCTGGTGGTCGTACTCGGCCGCGATGCCCAACTCGATCCGCTACCCGACACCCAGGTGCAAAACTGGGACACCGACTGGTCCGCGACGACATCGCCGCTCGCGTGCAGCAGCTTCGCGCCACCCTGACACAGACCACCATCTGAGGAGTCGGCGATACACCCGTTCCGGCGCTGATGCCGGACTCGGCGTAAGGATGCAACGTGCTCGGGTCGAATAACGACCGATGCGAGACCGAATAGGTCGATGCCCTGCGGCGTCGATTCCAGCACCCTACATTGGCAGCAGACGGCTACACCTTGTGCCGACCGGAGCAAGAGGTGGTGCTGTGACGGCCGACGTCGAACGGGCAGATAAGCCGGATGGCTGATCTCGTGGACGAGGCGGTACTTCACCGATGAGTCAATGGGTGGTAAGCCACATCCCGTCCCTCGCTCTGCTCATCGGCCTGATCGTGATCATCTCCGGTGGAGCAGTGCTCAGCCAGAAGCTGATAAGACGTCGATATCCTCAACTCGCAGTAGGCGATCACAACGACGTCACCAAATTCACCTACGGCTTCATCGGCTTTGTCTACGCCTTCTTCATCGGGTTCGTCGTCTCTGCCATGTGGGGCCAGATCAGTGGCGCTGACACGGCGGCGCGCGCTGAAGGCGCCGCGGCCGTGCAGATGGCCAGAGATCTCACCGTGTTCGAGCAGACAGACCAAGACCGGATTCGGCAGAGTCTGCTGACCTACGAGCAGGCCGCCGTCGAGGAATGGACCAATGCCAATACCGCAGTCTCGGAAGAAGCCGACAGAGCCCTCGCCGAGGTGTACACGGTCTACCAACAGGTTCAGGGCAAGACCGATGTGCAGAAGACCTTCCTCTCGACGTCGTTTTCCAATCTCGACAAGATGAGTCAGGCTCGCACCGCCCGAATCTCGACTGCCCGGTCAGACGTTGGACCCCCGTGGCCGCTGTGGGCGGTCATCTTTCTGACCAGCGCGATGGTGCTCGGCACCGTGATCATCTACGGCGTCGAGAAGCCCGGCCAGCATTACCCCATCGTGGCAATCGTCGGTGCGATCATCGCGATGAATCTCTATCTGGTCCTTCAGTTGTCACACCCCTACGTCGGGGAGATCGCGACATCGTCCGACCCGCTGCAAGCAGTGGTTCGGGAACTGACGAAAGCGCGCTAACCACTCCGCTGGACCGGCACGGTCGGAGTCGATGACGGCACGCGTGCCGTGGTTGCCACCGCGAGCAACGCCCCGGCACCCGCAATCGCACCCAGGGCGATGAACATCGCAGCGTATCCACCGAGCAGGCTCGCCAATGCTGCACCCACGAATGGACCGACGGCGGTGGCGATCATCACCGGCGCGTTCAGGAGGCCGCTGAGATGGCCGTAATGGGTTGAGCCCCAACGTTCTGGGACGGCGGTGGCTTGCAGCAGCGTCATGATGCCGCGCATCACTCCGGCTCCGATGGCCACGACCAGCAGCGCGGCATAGCTGCTGAATGCGCCGAGCAGCGCGGTGGTGGCGGCGACGCCGGCCATGATGATCACCGTCCGGGGTACCACGCCGACACGTCGCACCAACGTTTGATAGCCGAGGCGTCCCAGCACCTGGCCGGCACCGCCGAGCCCGAGTGCGACCGCCGCGGCGCCGGTGCCGATTCCGCGTTGGCTCATCAACGGCACGAGGTTCGCGATGACCGCGTAGGACGCGAGACCTGCCAGCGCGAACGCCGCCACCAGCGCGAGGAACGGCACGCTGCGGGCGGTGCGGGTCGGGGACTCCACCTCGTGCCTGGTGATCACGGAAGGCCACGGCCGGCGCAGCCCGAAGAAATGCGCCGGAATGGTGATCAAAGCCATCACCGCCGCCAGTACCAGATAGGTTTGGCGCCAACTCATTTGAGTCGACAATGCCGCAGTCAGCGGCGCGAACACCGTGCTGGAAAATCCTGCGACCAGCGTCAACACCGTCAGGGCACGTACCGCGTCGGTACCGAAGTAGCGCGTCAGGGCCGCGAACGCGGGCGCGTAGAACACCGCGCTCATCGCAATGCCGGCCAGCACCCAGGCCGCCACGAAGCAGCCGTAGTTCGGGGCAGCCACCACCGCCAGCACAGACACACAGCCCAGAACCGACCCCGTCGTCATGATCCAGCGCGGGCCGACACGGTCCAGCAAGCCCCCGACCGGGATCCCCACCAGCGCTGCGGTGACCAGACCTGCCGAGAATGCTGCGGTCACCGCGGGCGCCGACCACCCGGTATCAACGCTGATCTGCCCCGAGAGCACGGTGAAGGCGTAGTACAGCACGCCCCAGCTGGTGATCTCGGTGATGCAGAGGGTCAGCAGCACCCAGCGCAGTCCGTGGGCTGCGCTGGATGCCGTTCGACGAGTTGTTCCTGTCATCCGCCAACAGGGTTGAGCGACAGCGATAACGGTTGCGGCGATGACGGTGCCGCCCCGCAGCAGCCGCCGCCGGCATTCTCACCTTCCGGGCTGTCGAACAGACCCGCGCCATTGCACACCCCGGTGTCGGGCAGTGTGAGCTCGACACGGGCGGCCGCCTCGTAGTCTCCGGCCAGCTCAGCGGCGATGCTGCGAACCTGCTCGTAGCCGGTCATCGCCAGGAATGTGGGCGCCCGCCCGTAGGACTTCATGCCCACGATGAAGAGATCCGGTTCGGGGTGGGCCAATTCAGCTGCGCCATGCGGCAGCACACTGCCACAGGAGTGCATGTTCGGATCGATCGACGGGGCCAGCTTGACCGGTGCCTGCAAGATCGGGTCAAGCTCGATGCGCATCTCGGACAGGAACGACAGGTCGGGCCGGAATCCGGTGAGCACCACCACATGATCGGCAGGCGCCAACGCGCGCCCATCCTCAGCCGTCACGACCGCGCGTCCGTCCGTCAACTCGATGCGCTCGCTGCGGAATCCGGTGAGCAACGAAACGAGCCCTGCCTCAACCGCTTCCTTGGACCGCACCCCCAAGGCTCCGCGCTGAGGAAGTTCATCGGCGGCGCCACCGCCGAAGGTGTCATCGCTGACACCGCGACGCAGCACCCACGTCACCGCCGTCGACGGATCCCTGCGCGCCACCTCACCGAGCTGGATCACCGCAGTCATCGCCGAATGCCCACTGCCGACCACCACGACGTGCTTGCCCGCCAGCGCGGACGCCTGCGCCGGCGTCGGCGGGATGTAGCTGAGCACACCGGCGGACGCAGCAGCCCTCTCACCGATAGCGGGAATCCCATCGGCACCGGCTGGATTGGGCTGACCCCACGTGCCCGATGCGTCGATGACGGCTCGGGCCTGGACCCGACACTCGGTGCCCGAGGCGTTGGTGACATGCAGAACGAACGGTGCCTCCGAGCGGCCCGGGGTGACCAGGCGGTCACGGCCGAGGCGGGACACCGCCTGCACCCGCGATCCGAACTGCACACGTTTGCCCAACGCATCTGCCAGCGGCGCAAGGTATTCGTCGATCCACTCCCGGCCGGTCGGGAACCCGGAGGCGGGAGCGGTCCAGCCTGTCGTTTCGAGCAGCCGAGCGGCCGCAGGATCCACCAGTTCCGGCCACGGCGAGAACGTGCGTACATGCTCCCACTGCTCGACCGCGGAACCCGCACCTGTGCCGGCCTCCAACACCAGGGGAACGAGTCCACGCTCCAGCAGTTGCGCAGCCGCTGCCAAACCCAGCGGTCCGGCACCGATCACCACGACGGGCAACTCTGACATCCTGAATCCTTTCATCGATAACCTTCGATATAAGAATCGTGCGCGACCCATCGAAGTTTGTCAATGCGTGTGCCATGATGGAAATCGTGACCACCTCCGTGACCGCCGACGATCTGACTGCCTGCTGCTCGCCGCTGACCGGTGGCGCGTTGGATTCCGCTGCCGCCGAACGTCTCGCGTCGGTGTTCAAGGCGCTCGGCGATCCCGCGCGGGTCAAGCTGGTGTCCCTCATTGCCGCCTCCGAAGGCGGCGAAGCCTGCATCTGCGACCTGACCGACCCTCTCGGCCTGAGTCAGCCCACGGTCTCGCACCACATGAAACTGCTTGTCGACGTCGGTCTCGTCAGCCGCGAACAGCGCGGCAAATGGGCGTACTACCGCGTGAATGACGAAGCGCTGCAACGCATCGCCACGGCCGTGACCCCATTGCAGCGGTAACTCTGGCTCCGCGGACGATGGCCTGGAATTCCTCACGGAGCGCCAGGAGTTTGTCCACTCGCTCGACGACTTCCAAGGCCTCAGCATGAATGGCCGCGGAACCGGAGCACAGGTGGCGTGACAGAAGAATCTCGGTCGGGTTGAGATGTGATGTCAACGGGCTGAACACCCCGAACACGCTGTCATCATCGGACGGTGGCTATCAAGGCGGCACCCAGAACCGACAGCAGGTTGGCTGCTCGTTGCGCCGCACTGGCTTCTCTCGGGGCCGCAGTCGTTCATTTTGCGGTGGTGCCGGCGCACTGGCAGGAATGGCCCCTATCAGGGCTGTTCTTTGCCGCGCTTGCCCTGCTTCAACTGATGTGGGCGCGGGTCGTGCTCGTCAGAACCACGACACCGGTACTCGCCGCGGGAATCCTGCTCAACGTGGGCGCCGTCGCGTTGTGGGCTTTGTCCCGCACTGCCGGGGCACCGTTCGGACCGCATGCCGGTCAGCCGGAACTGGTTCAGGGCGCCGACTTGTGCGCTTTGTTGCTTCAGATCTACATCGTGATGGGCGCTGGCTGGATCTGGTATCGCGGACTGCAAGGCGCGCCGATTTCAGCGCTGACGAGTGCTGGGGTGTTACTGGGAGCGGTCAGTATCGTCGTGCTGGCGTCGACGGTGGGCGTCGTTTCTGGGCAGCGGCATGGCGACCATCACGGTCCTGCTGAGGCGGGTGCCGGCCATCATGGAACCGAAGCCGGCCACACCGAGGATCCGCACGGCCACGAGCCCGATCCGGCACCGGTAGTTCCGCTGAACCTCAAACCAGTCCAGCCACCGCAGGCCCCGCCGGCTGGCGAAGCCCCCGTCGCTCCCGCGGCACCGCCGACTATCGAAGTGCCGGCCCAGCCACTGGATGATCACGGCAGCCACGACCACTAGCAATATCGCGGTGCGGCTAGCGCTGCAATACGGCCTGGGTGCTGGCCTCGGGTCGAAGGTCTAGACGCCGCAACAGTTGTGCGTTGAGCGCGACGACGATGGTCGACAGAGACATGAGAATCGCTCCGACCGACATCGGCAGTACGAAGCCCACGGGTGCCAGGATCCCGGCGGCCAGCGGTACCGAGATGAGGTTGTAGCCCGCGCCCCACCAGAGGTTCTGTTTCATCTTCCGGTAGCTGGCGCGAGACAGCTCGATCACCGAGAGCACCGAACGCGGGTCTGAGCTGGCGAGGATGACTCCGGCGGAGGCGATCGCGACATCTGTTCCAGCGCCGATGGCGATGCCGACGTCGGCTTGTGCGAGTGCGGGAGCGTCGTTGACTCCGTCGCCGACCATGGCGACTTTCTTGCCTTCGTGTTGCAGCGCCGCCACTTTGGATGCTTTGTCTTCTGGGCGGACGCCGGCGAAGACTCGGTCGACACCTAGTTCCTGTCCGACGGTGTTGGCGACAGCTTCGGCATCGCCGGTGATCATGACGACTTCGACGCCGAGCTTGTGCAGCGCATCGACGGCCTCGCGAGATTCTGGTCGAACCTCGTCGGACAGGCTCAGACCACCGATGACGGCCCCGTCGCGGACCACGTGCAGGATGATGGCGCCATGGGCGCGCCATTGCTCGGCTGCTTCGATTTCGGGTTCACCAAGTTCTTCGAGCAGTCGAGGGCCGCCCACCCGTACTTGGTGACCGTCGATGGATGCGCTGACGCCTACGGCCGGCGAGGATGTGAAGCCGCTGGCGCGTGGAACATCGAGGCCTCGGTCGATGGCGGCTTTGACGATTGCTTTGGCCAGTGGATGTTCGCTGTCTGTTTCTGCCGCGGCGGCCAGCGCGAGGACGGTTGCTTCATCGTGGTCGGCGACGGTCTGCACCGCTGTGACAATGGGCTCCCCTTTTGTCAGGGTGCCGGTCTTGTCGAAGAGCACCGCGTTCACGGTGCGCATGCCCTCTAGTGCGAGCCGGTCCTTGATCAGCACGCCGCCGCGGGCAGCCCGCTCGGTGGCGATGGACACGACCAATGGGATGGCCAGGCCCAGCGCGTGAGGGCAGGCGATCACGAGGACGGTGATGGCGCGAACGACCGAAGCGTCTGGATCCCCGACGATGGCCCAGATCAGCGCAGTGATGGCCGCGGTGGCGACCGCGAACCAGAACAACCAGCCGGCGGCGCGGTCGGCCAGGCGCTGGGCTCGTGAGGACGAGTTCTGCGCTTCGGTCACCAGACGTTGGATACCGGCGAGGGCGGTATCGTCGCCGGTCGCGGTGATCTGCACCCGCAAACCGGAGTCGGTGGCGACCGTGCCTGCGGTGACGGCATCGCCGACGCTGCGGTTAACCGGTCGGGATTCACCGGTGACCATCGACTCGTCGATGTCCGCGCGCCCGTCGACGATGGTCCCGTCGGCGGGAACGCTTCCACCCGGGCGAATCACCACCACATCGCCGACCCGCAGCTCTGCCGGGGA
>JBPPMV010000062.1:0-2954 GCA_051306235.1 Mycobacterium sp.
AAGGTCGATGTGCTGGTCTCACCCGCGACGCCGACGACGGCGTTCCGGTTGGGGGAGAAGGTCGACGACCCGCTGGCCATGTACCTGTTCGACCTGTGCACACTGCCGCTGAACCTGGCCGGGCACTGCGGGATGTCGGTGCCCTCGGGTCTGGCGGCCGAGGACAACCTGCCCGTCGGTCTGCAGATCATGGCGCCGGCACTGGCCGATGACCGCCTCTACCGGGTAGGTGCGGCGTACGAGACGGCCCGGGGAGCACTGCCCACCGCGCTATAAGCCGTCAGTCCAGGATCCGGCGCGCCACGTTGGTGCTGACCAGGTCCAGCAGCTCATCGGACCGGCCGGCCAGGATGGTGCGGATCGCGTACAGGGAGAAGCCCTTGGCTTGTTCGATGGTGATGGCCGGCGGGATGGACAGTTCCTGACGGGCGGTCACCACATCGATCACCGCCGGCCCGTCGTGGGCGAAGGCCGCGGCCAGCGCCGGTTCCAGGTCCCCGGGTTGTTCGACACGTCGGCCGAACAGCCCGAGCGATTCGGCGACCGCCGCGAAGTTGGGGTTCTGCAGGTCGGTGCCGAAGGTGACGATGCCGGCTGCCTTCATCTCCAGTTCGACGAAGTTCAGTGACGAGTTGTTGAACACGATGACCTTCACCGGCAGCCGGTTCTGACTCAGGGTGATCAGCTCGCCGAACAGCATGGTCAGCCCGCCGTCGCCGGCGAAGGCCACCACCTGCCGATTGCGGTCGACGGTCTGCGCGCCGATGGCCAGCGGCAGCGCGCACGCCATGGTCCCGTGGTTGAACGAGCCGAGCAGGCGCCTGCGCCCGTTCATGGTCAGGTAACGGGCCGCCCACACCACCGGTGAGCCGACGTCGACGGTGAACACCGCATCGTCGGCAGCCAGCCGATCTGCCGCAGCGGCAAGGTATTCCGGCCGGATCGGGGTCTTGTCGCGGTCGTTGACGGCGAGATCGTCGAGCTTGCGCCGGGTTTTGCGGTAGTGGGTCAGCGACCGGTCCAGATGCGTGGTGTCGGTTTCGGTGCTCAGCAACGGCTGCAGGGCGGCCAGGGTGTCGTCCACCGAGCCCACCAGCCCGAGGTCGACGGGGGTGCGCCGGCCCAGGTTGCGGCCGCGGATGTCCACCTGGATGACGGTGGCGCGCTCGGGGTAGAACTGCCGATACGGGAAGTCGGTGCCCAGCATCAGCAGCACCTCGGCCTCCTTGATGGCCTTGTAGCCGGAGGCGAATCCGAGCAGCCCCGTCATGCCGACGTCGTACGGGTTGTCGTATTCGACGAACTCCTTACCGCGCAGGGCATGCACCACCGGCGCCTTGAGGGTGGCCGCCAGGGTCACCAGCTCATCGTGGGCACCTTCGACCCCGGCGCCGGCCAGGATGGTGACCTTGTGTGAGTTGTTGAGAATGGTTGCCGCGCTGCGCAATTCATCATCATTGGGCCGGCAGATCGACCGGGTGGGCAGCACGGGACTGACCCGCAGATCACCGACCTTGTGCAGGAATATCTCCCCGGGGATGACGACGACGGCCACCCCGTTCTCCTCGACGGCGGCGCGCATCGCCATCTGCAGCACCCGCGGCGCCGCATCCGGGGTGCTGATCATCTCGCAGTACACGCTGCACTCGCGGAACAGTTCCTGCGGTCGGGTCTCCTGGAAGTACTCCGAGCCGATCTCGGACTGCGGGATGTGCGCGGCGATCGCCAGCACCGGCACCCGGCTGCGCTGGGCGTCGAAGAGGCCGTTGATCAGGTGCAGGTTGCCAGGCCCGCAACTGCCCGCGCAGACCGCGAGTCGGCCGGTCAGCGCCGCATCGCCGGCCGCGGCGAAACCGGCGGCCTCCTCATGCCGGACGTGTTCCCAGGAGAAGTCATCGGCGCGCCGGATCGCATCGGTCAACCCGTTGAGGCTGTCCCCGGGCAGCCCGTACATGCGCGTGATACCGCTGGCCTGCAGTGTCGAGATGACGTGATCGGCAACAGTTGTCATACGTTCACCCTAAGCGCTTGACATGCACTTTCGCCGTCGGTGAGCCTGCACTGGACGAAGCTGGCAGGATCTAGCGCATGCGGATCGGAATACTGACCGGTGGTGGCGACTGTCCAGGCCTGAATGCGGTGATCCGGGCGGTGGTGCGCACCAGTGACGTGCGGTACAACTCGACAGTCGTCGGATTCCAGGACGGCTGGCGGGGTCTGTTGGAGGACCGCCGGATCCAGCTCAAGAACGATGACCGCAATGACCGCCTGCTGGCCAAGGGCGGCACCATGCTGGGCACCGCCCGGGTCAATCCCGACAAGTTGCGGGCCGGCCTGGACCATATCAAGCAGACCCTTGAGGACAATGGGATCGACGTGCTGATCCCGATCGGCGGTGAGGGCACGCTGACCGCGGCGCACTGGCTGTCCGAGGAGAACGTCCCGGTGGTCGGGGTGCCCAAGACGATCGACAACGATATCGATTGCACCGACGTGACTTTCGGCCACGACACCGCACTGCAGGTCGCCACCGAGGCCATCGACCGGTTGCACAGCACCGCGGAATCCCATCAGCGGGTCATGCTCGTGGAGGTGATGGGCCGTCACGCCGGCTGGATCGCCCTGAGCGCAGGTCTGGCCTCTGGTGCCCACATGACGCTGATCCCCGAGCAGCCCTTCGATGTCGAGGAGGTCTGCCGTCTGATCAAACAGCGCTTCGTGCGGGGGGATTCGCATTTCATCTGCGTCGTCGCCGAGGGCGCCAAACCCGCCGAGGGCACCATGCAGCTGCGGGACGGCGGTATCGACGAATTCGGGCATGTGAAGTTCACCGGTGTCGCGCACCAGCTCGGTGTCGAGATCGAGAAGCGCATCAAGAAGGAAGTTCGCACCACAGTGCTGGGGCACGTGCAGCGCGGCGGCACCCCGACGGCCTATGACCGGGTGCTGGCCAC
>JBPPMV010000063.1:0-7853 GCA_051306235.1 Mycobacterium sp.
TACCTATTATGCTGAGGGAGTCGGCGAGATCCTGCTTGCGTTCGACCAGGGTGTCGCTGACTGTGTTGAGCTGAGTGAGCACCTTGTTGAGGTTCGGGTTGTCGTTGATCAACCCGTTGATCTGCTCGGACACACCGGAGATGCGTTCCAGCAGCAGGTTGACGGCCTGGCTGCGCTCATTCACCGCAGCCAGCAGGGTCTGGGCGTTGACGAGCAGCGCGTTGACCTGCCCGCTGCGGTCACCGAGGACGGTGGCGATCTTGTTGGCGTTGGCGAGGAGCACCTTGAGGTCGTCATCGCGCTTGCCGAGGGTGTCGGAGAACCGCTGCACACCCTCCAGGGCGGCCTTGAGGTGCGGCGCGGTCTGATCGACGGTCTCGGACAAGACGTTCAGGGACTGCTTGACGGCCTGGGTGTCCCAACCGGACGCCGCCTCGGTGACGTCCATGAACGCGTCGTAGATCTGGTACGGCGTCTGGGTCTGTTCGACCGGCAGGAAACCGCGCGGCTTGAGGATGGTGTCGCCTCGCGGCTCGACCTCGATGTTCTTGCGGCCCAGCACCGTATCGGTACGGATGGCGGCGCGACTCTCGGTGCCGATCTGCATGCCGCCCAGGGTGTAGCCGATCTCGACCTTGTCGCCCCTGATCTCCATGCTCTGCACCGTGCCGACGTCCACGCCCGCGATGCGGACCTTGTCGGCGACGTTGAGCCCGCCGGTGTCGTTGAACTCCCCGTAGTAGGTCGGCACCGCGAACAGCATCGGCACGCTGGTGATGCTGGAACCGACTCCAATCAACAGTGCCACCGTCACCACGCCCATCACACCCCTACGGGTGCGGTCAGATCCCTGGATTGTTCTCATTGCGGTGCGCACCTACCCGTCGGCTGGCCGGTCAACTTAACGGTGCGGACCGGTCCGCCAGGCTGAAGGCCGTTGAGCCGCAGCGACAGATCACAGGCATAGAAGTTGAAGAAATCTCCGTAGATGCCGCCGGAACGACCAATGATCCGCAGCGCGGCCGGGACCTGCGCGACGATGTCGCTGACCTCCACGATCTGATCGACCAGCGGCTGCTGGATGGTCTCCAGGTACCCGACGGTGTCCCGCAGCAGTGGCCGGTTGTCGGCCAGCAGATCCGACAGCGACCCCGCGGCATTGCTGATGTCGGCGACCGAGGAACCAATCGGCTCGGCACGGTCCTTGAGCCCGGTGATCAGCGTCTCGAAGTTCTTCAGCGTGTCATCGAACTGCTTCTGGTGCTTAACGGTGGTGTCCAGGACCGTGTTCAGGTTCGTGATGACCTCGCCGATCGCCTGATCCCGATCGGCCAGCGCCGAGGTGAACTCCGCTGTCTGGTCGAGGATGTCGTTGATGGTGCCACCCTGACCCTGGAAGATCGTGATGATCGAGGTCGCGATGTTGTTGACCTTGTCCGCATCGAGGGACTTGAACAGCGGACGGAAGCCGCCGACCAGCGCGTCGAGATCGAGCGCGGGTTCGGTGCGCTCCACCGGGATGGTCCCGCCGCCGGGCAGCACCGCGTCGCTGTCGCCACGGCGCAACTCCACATAGCGGTTACCGATCAGATCCAGGTAGCGGATCGCGGCGGTGGTCTCCTGGAACAGCTCCAGATTGCGTTCCACCGCGAAGTCGACCCGCACCTGGTTGCCGCCGTCGATGAGGACGACGTCCTCGACCTTGCCGACCTCGACGCCGTAGGCGCGGACGAACTGCCCGGCTCGCAAGCCGCTGGCGTTCTGAAAAACTGCCGAATAACCGGTGGTGCGGTCGAATCGCAGCTGCGCGAACACCACGAAGATGACCGCCGTGAAGGTGAGCAGCACCGCGGATATCGCACCGAGCTTGAAGAGGGTCCCTTTTATGCTCATGCGGGTCCCTCGCAGGCTCGGGTCACGCATGCCGTTTGTCTATTCGCTCCGTAAACGTCGCTCATGGGTTGATCGTGTTCTCCCCCACTTGGCGTCCCCAGACGTATTCGCTCATGATCGGCTGGCCGAGTTCGAAGTGATTGTACGGCGCGATGCTGGCGCCGGTGTCCATCACCAGGTACGGCATCGGCCACAGGTCGCGGGTGATGGGCTGCCAGCAACCGGGCCGGCCCCCGGGTCCGCCCTTGGCATTGACGCGGGGCAGGTTGTCCGGGAACACATAAGGGTTTCCGGCGCCGAGCACCGACGACCTCGTCAACAGAGAGTAGCCGTTACCGCCCAGTGCCGCGGCGAGTTTGGGCGCAACATCGTGGATGTTGCGGACCGTGCAGAGCAACTCGGGGCTGTAATAGTCCAGGAGTTTGGAGGTGGGCAGCAGGTCTTGCGCACCTCGCACCAGGTACGGCCCGCCACGCTCGAAGATATCGGCGCCGGTGTTGCCGAAGCCCACGGCCGCCATCAGCGCCGCGTCGATATTGCCCCGCTCGTCGTTGAGCGCCTGCGCGGTGGTCACCGCATTGCTGAGGCCGTCGAACAGATCCGGCGCCGCATCGGAGTACACCTCGCCCAGGTCGGCCAGGCCGGCAATATCGCGGCGGATCTGCGGCATCCGCGGATTCAGTTCGCCGAGAATGTCATTGCCGTCCACGATCGACTGACCGAACTTGTCGCCGAGCCCGTCGAGCGCCTGGGCGGCGGCGGTGAGCGTCTGGTTGAGCTTCACCGGATCGATCTGTTCGGCGATGCCCATGATCGTCTCGAACAGGGTGTTGAACTCGGTCGTCGTGCCGGAGGCCTCGATGGTGGCGCCGGCGGGCAGCCGGGTGGAGGCCGGGTCACTCGGCGACAGGAAGGAGATGTACTTGTTGCCGAAGACGGTGGTGGCCCGCAGTTCGGCTTCCACATTGGAGGGAATCAGCGGCAGGTACTTCGGGTCGACATCGAGGGTGAGCTTGGCCTTGGGGACCTCCCCTACGGTCACCACACCGGCTTCCACCAGGCGCCCGATCGGCACCCCGTTGAAGGTGACCTTGGAACCGGGGTCCATTGCGAGACCGGCACGTTCGGCGGTCACCGTCAACTGCACCCGGTCCTCGAAGTAGCCGCGAAACTGCAGCCAGGTCAATCCCAGGATGAGTGCACTGATCAGCAGTAGCACCAGCCCGACCAGCTTGTAGGGCGGGGTTTTCGCTTTGTTCAGCTCAGCGGCCATGGCGCTACACCGTCAGGTTGAAGTTCGGGTCGGTGCCGTACAGCGCCAACGAGGCCAACAGAACCACCACCACGATGGCGATCAGCGAGGTGCGCATCGAGCGTCCCACCGCCTCACCTACGCCGACCGCGCCGCCACTGGCGAAGTAGCCGAAGTAGCAGTGGTTCAACATGATGATGATCGACATGATGATGACCTCCAGGAACGACCACATGACGTCGTCGACGCGGAGGAACGTGTGGAAGTAATGCTCGTAGGTGCCGACCGACTGCGAGTAGAACACCGTGGTGACCAGCTGCGCGGACAGGAAGGACAGCAGGATCGCCATCGCGTACAGCGGGACGATGACGATCGCGCCTGCCATCAGCCGGGTGGACACCAGGTACGAGATCGACTTGATGCCCATCACTTCCAGCGCGTCGATCTCCTCGCTGATGCGCATGGCGCCGAGTTCGGCGGTGGCGCCGGCGCCGACGGTGGCGGCCATGGCCTGGCCGGTGACGACGGGCGCGACCACCCGGATGTTGGCCAGGGCGGCGAAGAATCCGGTGAAGGCCTCGACACCGATATTGCCCAGAGAGGCAAAGCCCTGGATGGCAATCAGGGAGCCCGCCGAAAGGGTGACGAAGCCGATGATGGCCACGGTGCCGCCGATGACGGCCATCGCGCCGGTGCCCATGCCGATCTCGGCGACCAGGCGCAGCGCCTCGCGGCGGTAGTTTTTGAACGCGTGCGGAAGTGAACCGACCGCCTGAACCACGAACCAGGCGACATGGCCGATGCTGTCGAGGAATCGGGCAGGCCCGCCGGCGAAGCCGCGGGTGCGGTCGAACGCGCGGGGAAAGCGTGTCCGCATGACTGCAGCTGTACTCATGCGCTCAGCCTCCCGTTCCGAAGCGGACGCCGATGGTGGTCAGCACCACGTTGACCGCGAACAGGGCGACCACGCAGAGCACCAGGGTCTCGTTCACCGCGGTGCCCACACCCTTGGATCCGCCGGCGACGGTCAGGCCCCGGTAGCAGCCGACCAGTCCGGCGATGAGTCCGAACAGGGTGGCCTTGATGACCGAGATCATCACCTCGGGGAATCCGGTGAGCAGCGTCAGTGTGGAGACGTAGGCGCCGGCGTTGACGTTCTGGATGTAGACACCGAAGAAGTACCCGCCGACGAGGCCGATGGTGATCACCGCGCCGTTGAGCAGGAAGGCCACGAAGGTCGCGGCGACGACGCGGGGCGCCACGAGGCGTTCGATGGGATCGATGCCGAGCACCTCCATCGCGTCGATCTCTTCGCGGACGGTGCGGGCGCCCAGGTCGGCGCAGATGGCGGTCGAGCCCGCGCCCGCGACGACGAGGACGGTGACCAGCGGTCCCAGCTGGGTGACGGCACCGAGCGCGGCACCGGCACCGGAGACGTCGGCCGCACCGAATTCGGCGAGCAGGATGTTGAGCGTGAAGATGATGAGCACCGTCAGCGGGATGGACACCGCAAGGGTCGGCAGGAAAGCCACCCGGATCAGGAACCAGCTCTGCAGCACGAATTCCTTGAACTGGAACGGCCGGCTGATCAGCGCCTTACCCGTCAGCACGCTCATCTTGAAGAAACCGCCGAACATGGTCAGCGGTTTGTCGAGCTGTTCCTTGACGTAGTCGACCAGCCCGTCGCCCGCCGTCACCGGCGCACCTCGGAGCCGAGCTCATAGCGTGGCGCCATGACCTGTCGCACGCCCCCTCCTTCACACTTGTTCGGAACCCCGCGTCCAATGGCCTGTGATCCTGGCCTACCTACCGGTTGGTGGTAAGCCAGACCACAGGACTGTACCCGATGCGGTACCGGCGGTGTCGCGCATCGGCTTTATTCCCACCGCAACTGTTAGCAAAGACATCCCGTCCAGTTACCTCTCCCGAGCCACGCAGGAAACAGTTGCCGCAGTGGAACTTTCGCCAACGTCAATGGGACTTTACCCGCCGAAGGCCGAGCGTAGTTCCGTTTTGAGCACCTTGCCGGAGGGATTCCGGGGCAGCGCGTCGACGATTTCGAGAGCCTTCGGGTGCTTGTACCTGGCTAACCTCTCGGTGAGGAAATCATCGAGTTCGGCAAGGGTGAGTCCCGCCGTCGATAAAGCTACAACAGCGACCGGAACCTCGCCCCACTTCTCGTGCGGGCGGCCGATGACCGCGACCTCGGTAATCGAAGGGTGAGCGGCCAGAACGTTCTCCACCTCAGCGCAGTAGATGTTCTCGCCGCCGGAAATGATCATGTCCTTCTTACGGTCGACGACCCAGATGTAACCCTCCTCGTCCTGGCGAACGAGGTCTCCGGAGTGGAACCAACCACCGGCGAACGACTCGGCGGTGGCCTTCGGGTTGTTCCAGTAGCCCGCCATCAGGGTCGGGGCGCGGTAGACGATCTCCCCGACCTGGCCGACCGGGACGTCGTTCATATTCTCGTCGACGATCCGGGCCGATACCGTCGGGATGACCCGGCCGACCGAGCCGAGCTTGCGAATAGCATCCTCGCCCAACAACATACAAGTCACCGGTGACATCTCGGTCTGCCCGAACGCGGCCAGGATGCCGGCACCGGGGAAGGTCTCGGCCATATCCTTCAGCAACGTGTCCGACGCCGGTGCCGCACCCCAAGACAGGACGCGCAGCACCAGCTTGCGCGGCTGGGAGCGCTGCGCGGCGCAGACCGCCTGCCACTGCGCGGGCACCAGGAAGATGCCGGTCACCTGCTCGTCCTGCAGCACGTCGAGCAGCGCCCCCGGATCGAAGGCGCCGAGCGGGTAGAGCACCGTCGGCCGTCCGATCAGCAGCCCCGGGATCATGTTGCCGATACCGGCGATGTGGAACAGCGGGACGCCGATGAAGCCCACGTCGTGGTTGAGGTCGGCACCGTTGGTGAACAGGAACGTCTGCGCCTGCCCGGTGATGTTGGTGTGGGTGAGCACCGCGCCCTTGGGCCTGCCGGTGGTGCCCGAGGTGTACATGATCAGCGCAGGCGAATCGTTGGGGATATCGGCCAGGGCGGGTGCCTCGCCGGGTTCGGCGAGCAGATCGTCATAGCCGAGCACACCATCCTCGGTCCCGGCACCGGCGACGATGACCGTCGACAGCGTGGCGTCCAGGGCGCGGACCACGGTGGCCACCGGGGCCAGCACCGATTCGGTGATGACGACCGCGGCGGCGCAATCGGCGACCAGGAAGGCGATCTCGGGCGGGGTCATCCGGAAGTTCACCGGTACCGCGATGGCGCCGAGCCGGTTGGCGGCCAGGAAGGACTCGATGAACTCGGTGCGGTTGAGCATCAGGATCAGCACCCGGTCACCGGAGCCGACGCCGCGGCGCTGCAGTGCACCGGCCAGCTTGGTGACGCGCTCGTCGAGCTCGGCCCAGGTGGTGGTGTGACCGAGGAACCGCAGCGCCGTCTTCCCGGGTTGCATCAGCGCGTGCCGGGTGAGCTGGTTGGACCAGTTCTGCTGGCGGGCCAGATAGGGCTGTTCGGTGTGAACGGTCGGCTCTGTGTGAACGGTCAAGCGGAGGCTCTTTCCCTGCGGATCCGCAACGGGGCTTGCGCAATGTTTATATTTGATCAAATCTTGTGTCGTCGCGGTCACACTATGACGACTGCCGCCAGTCCAACAAGCCCACTCCTAGAAGAGGCCCCGTGATCGCACCCGTGAAATCGCGACGCCGCGAGCAGCTCTCCGATGAGGTCGCTGCTCATCTGCGCGTCGCCATCATGTCCGGGACGCTGCGGCCGGGAACCTTCGTCCGGCTCGACGAGACCGCCGCGCAGCTGGGCGTCAGCATCACCCCGGTGCGCGAGGCACTGCGCACGCTGCGCGGCGAGGGCCTGGTGCAGTTGGAACCCCACCGCGGCCATGTGGTGGCGCCGTTCACCCGGGACGACATTGCCGACATCTTCTGGCTGCAGGGAGCCATCGCCGCGGAACTGGCCTCTACGGCGGCCCAGCGCGCCGACGATTCCGATATCGACGGGCTGGAACGACTGACCGCCGCCCTGGAAAGCGCCGTGGGCAGTGCTGAGGTCGAGGCGATAGCGCTGGCGGAGTTCAACTTCCACCGGGCGTTCAACCGCACGACCAACCGGATGAAGCTGGCCTGGTTCTTACTCAACGCGGCGCGCTATCTTCCGCCGCACATCTACGCGTCCGACCCCCAGTGGGGTGTCGAGGCGGTGGCCAACCACCGCCAACTGGTGGCGGCGATGCGGCGACGCGATGTGGACGAGGTGGTGCGGCTGACCCGCAGCCAGTTCGACGACGGCGCGCGGCGGCTCACCAGCCTGCTCGACGATCTCGGTCTCTGGACCTGACTACGCGTTGAGCTCCTCGGCCCGCTTCTTCAGGTTCCCGGCCAGGTGGTCCAGGGCATCGCCCGCGACCTTCTTGACCATCATCGCCGGGATCCCGGCCATCGAGACCTCGACGTCCATGTCCACGGTGAGCAGGCTCGTCGCACCCATGTCCACGACGGCGAACAGCTGCTCCTGCTTGGAGAAAAGGTTGCCCTGCTGCATCACGGTCTGGATCTGGTTCTCGCCCGGGTAGTACACGGCCTGGATATAGGTGCCGTCCATACCCTGCACCTTGGTGTCCAGCCGCAGCTGGCTGGGCCGGCCGTCCTCGTAACGGGCCAGCACCCACGCACCGGCGACCTC
>JBPPMV010000064.1:0-5599 GCA_051306235.1 Mycobacterium sp.
ACCGATGCCATCCCAGGCGACATCGCCGGTGAGCTCGTGCAGCAGGATTCCGCCGAACGCGATGACGATGCCGATCAGCGCGGCGCTGTCCTCGGCGAACACCGCCCGCACCGTCGGGTCCGACGTCTCGAACGCATAGCGCAGCACATCGCTGTCGAATGTGTCCGCATCGCGGCGTAATTGGCGCACGGCCTGCAACCAGGAGATGCCTTCCAGGACGAACGCGATGGCGAGGACGATATAGGCGAGTCGGTAGTCCTCGGCGCCGTCGGTGCCGTGCAGCAGTTCGGTGACACCGCGCCAGATCGACACCGCGGCACCGACGACGAACAGGCCGACGGCGGCCAGCAGTGACCAGACGTAGGCCTCGCGGCCGTAGCCGAGCGGGCGCCGCGTGTCGGCTTTGCGGGCGCTGCGGCGGTTGGCGATGAGCAGGAAAACCTCATTGCCGGTGTCCGCCCAGGAATGCGCCGCCTCGGCGGCCATCGACGCCGAGCCCGTCAGCACCGCGGCAAAACTCTTGCCCACGGCGATCGCCAGGTTCGCCGTGAATGCGACCACCACGGTGACCGTGCTGTCGCCCTCGGCTTTCACCACCGCGGGTCAGTCACCTCGACGTTGGAGCTGTGCCATCCAGTCCTTGGGCACCCGACCCCGCGGGCCCGGCGTCGGCTGGTTAGCCGGATGAGATTGCGGCTCGGCCAGATCTGGGCCGTCGTAGTACTGGTCGGTGCTGTAGTTCCAGAACCAGTCCTCACCGGGCTCGAAGCTACGGATGATGGGGTGCCCGGTTTCGCGCCAATGCTGCCCGGCGTGCTTGGCCAGGGAGTCATCGCAGCAGCCGATGTGCCCGCAGGCCGTGCACCGGCGTAGGTGTACCCACCAACCGCCGTCCGCGTCGCATTCCACGCAGCCGGGGCCGCTCGGGGGTTTGGCAGGGTCGACGTCCACGGCTCAGAGTCTACTGAGCCGGCCCTGGTCAACTGCGCAAACGGGCTCTCAGGCCTTCTTCTCCCGCCAGGCGCGCTCGAACGGCAGCCGCCACGCGTTCGGGGCGATCAGCTGATGGATGGCGTTCGGGCCCCAGGTGCCGGGCTGGTAGGACTTCACCGGCGGCGGGTCGTCGAGCAGTTGTGCCGAACGCTCCCAAAGGGATTCGATACCCTCGGCGGTGGTGAACAGGGTGTGGTCACCGCGCATGGCATCCAGGATGAGCCGCTCGTAGGCTTCCAGCACATCGCCGAGCTGAGCGGTCTCCTGGGTGGAGAACTGCATGGACATCTTGTCCAGCTTCATACCCGGACCGGGCCGCTTCCCGTAGAACGACAGCGAGACCTTCGAGGCGTCGGCCAGGTCGAAGGTGAGGTGGTCGGGGCCCTGCGATCCGACGCCGGAGCCGGCCGGGAACATGGTGCGCGGAGCCTCCTTGAAGGCGATCGAGATGATCCGCATGCCCTCGGCCATCTTCTTGCCGGTGCGCAGATAGATGGGCACGCCCGCCCAGCGCCAGTTGTCGATGCCGACCTTCAGCGCGATGAAGGTTTCGGTATCGGAATCCCTTGCCACACCGGTCTCTTCGCGGTAGCCCTGGTATTGGCCGCGAACCACGTCACCGGACGGAATGGGCAGCATCGAGCGGAAGACCTTGTTCTTCTCCTCGCTGATGGCACGGGGTTCCAGCGCTGTCGGCGGCTCCATCACCACGAACGCCATCACCTGGAACAGGTGGGTGACCACCATGTCCTTGAATGCGCCGGTGCTCTCGTAGAAGTTCGCGCGCTGATCCAGGCCGAGCGTCTCGGGGATGTCGATCTGGATGTGGTCGATGAAGTTGCGGTTCCAGATCGGCTCGAACAGACCGTTGGCGAAGCGGAAGGCCAGGATGTTCTGCGCGGCCTCCTTGCCCAGGAAGTGGTCGATGCGGAAGATCTGCCGCTCCCGGAAGGTCTGATGCACGAAATCGTTGAGTTCGATTGCACTGGCCAGATCGGTGCCGAACGGTTTCTCCATCACCACCCGGGAGCGCTCGACCAGATTGGCGTCCTTGAGCATGGTGATGACCGCGCGGGCCGCCTTCGGTGGTACCGAAAGATAATGCAGCCGTTGCACATCGGCGCCGAGTTCGCCCTCGGCCTCGGCGACCGCGGCGGCCAGCGCATCGGGTCCCGCACCCTGCGGCACATAACTGATCCGGCTCGCGAAGTTGGCCCACTCCTCATCGCTGAGTTTGTGGCTGCCGAATGCGTTGACGGCTTCTCGGGTCAGGGCGCGGAACTCGTCTTCGGTCAGATCCTCCAGCGATGTGCCGACCACCCGGATCTTGGGCGCCAGAGCCGACAGCACCAGATGCGCCATCCCGGGCAGCAGTTTGCGTTTGGCGAGATCGCCGGTCGCGCCGAACAACACGATGACGTGCGGTGCGAGCGCTTCGTCGTCGAGTCGGTGCGGGCGGGCACCCGGTGCGGGGTAGGCGATGGTCTGCGGGTTCTCGGTGGCCATGTTCGGGATGTTGCCATCCGCACGTTAACGCTGCGCGACATCGCTAGTGTCAGCCCATGGCAACCAGCGTTTCCCGTGAAGTGGTCATCGAGGCGTCCCCGGAGGAGATCTTCGCCGTCGTCGCCGACGTCGAATCCACCCCGACCTGGTCACCCCAGTACCAGAAGGCCGAGGTGGTGGACCGCGATGCCGAGGGCCGTCCGCACCGCGTCATCCAGACCATCAAGACGGTCGGTATCAGCGATGAGCTGACCATCGATTACACCTGGGAAGAGGACAAGGTCAGCTGGGTTCTCGTCAAGGCCAGCCAGCTGAAATCCCAAGAGTGCAGCTACACGCTGACCCCTGAGGGCGACAAGGACGGCTCCCCGAGA
This sequence comes from Mycobacterium sp., assembly GCA_051306235.1. Taxonomy (GTDB): domain Bacteria; phylum Actinomycetota; class Actinomycetes; order Mycobacteriales; family Mycobacteriaceae; genus Mycobacterium. The sequence goes on from JBPPMV010000064.1 coordinate 2,874, forward strand.
ACTAAGGTCCGGTTCGATATGACCATCGACCTGGCCATCCCGCTGCCCGGTTTCATCCTCAAGCAGGTCATGAAGGGCGCCATCGATGTCGCTACCAGCGGCCTGCGCAAGCAGGTGCTGAAGGTCAAGAAGGGTTGAGCACCGGCCCGCTGGCCGGGGTCCGCGTCCTCGAGCTCGGTGGCATCGGGCCCGGGCCGCACGCGGGAATGATGCTCGCCGACCTTGGTGCGGACGTCGTGCGGGTGCGTAGGCCCGATCCAGGCGAGCGAAGCGACGGGAAAAAGCGACCGTTGCAGATGCCCGCGGAGAACGTCGACCTGCTGCACCGCGGCAAACGTGTCGTCGACCTCGACGTGAAAACCGACCCGCAGGCGTTATTGGACCTCGCCGCGAAGGCCGATGTGCTGCTGGACTGCTTCCGGCCGGGCACCTGCGAGCGCCTCGGTATCGGGCCGCAGGAGTGTGCGGCAGTCAACCCCCGGCTGATCTTCGCGCGCATCACCGGCTGGGGCCAGGACGGACCGCTCGCGGGCACCGCCGGTCATGACATCAACTACCTGTCGCAGACCGGGGTGCTGAGCGCCATCGGCTATCGGGACCGGCCACCGGTGGCGCCGCTGAACCTGGTCGCCGATTTCGGTGGCGGTTCCATGCTGGCGTTGGTCGGGATCGTCGCCGCATTGTTCGAGCGGGAGAAGTCCGGAGTCGGGCAGGTCATCGACGCGGCCATGGTCGACGGGGTCAGCATGCTCGCCCAGGTGATGTGGACCATGAAGGCGACGGGTTCGCTTGCCGATCAACGGGAATCGTTCCTGCTCGACGGTGGTGCGCCGTTCTACCGCGTATACGAAACCTCCGACGGCGGGCATATGGCGGTCGGGTCCATCGAGCCGCAGTTCTTCGCGGCCCTGCTGGCCGGTCTGGGGCTGCACGCCGATGAGGTACCCGGCCAGTTCGAGCGTGAACGCTGGCCGGAGTTGCGTGCCACGTTCGAGGCCCGGTTCGCCGAGCGCACCAGAGCGCAGTGGACGGAGACCTTCGCCGGCACCGACGCGTGCGTCACCCCGGTGCTCAACTGGGCCGAGGCCGCCGACAGCGAGCATCTGCGGTCCAGGGGCACCCTCGTCGACGCGCACGGAGTGCGTCAGGCCGCGCCGGCGCCGCGGTTCTCGCGCACGCCGTCCGGGCCGGTCGGGCGGCCGCCCCAGCAGACGACGGCGCTCGATGAGGTGAATTGGTGACCCGTTTGCTGCCAGCGTGTCCGTCAATTGGCAACACGCAGATCGCCGAAATGCTTGCCGCAGTCTAAGGGAAGTCTTATATTTGCCTGATGGCCGTCAGAGCGTCCAGGGAAGTACTCTTCGACGCCTCGCCGGAGGCGATCCTCGATGCGCTCGCCGCCGTCGACGAGGTGCCGACCTGGTCCACCCTGTACCGGTCCGCCGAAGTGGTGGACCGCCATCCCGACGGCCGGCCCCATCACGTCAAAGCGACGGTGAAGATCATGGGGATCGCCGACAAGGAGATGCTGGAGTACCACTGGGGTGAGGATTGGATGGTGTGGGACGCCCAGGACACCTTCCAGCAGCGCGGCCAGCACGGTGAGTACAAGCTGGTCCGCGAGGGGGACCGTACCCGCGTCCGGTTCGACCTCATCATCGATCTGGTGGCGCCCATTCCGGAGTTTCTGATCCGCCGGGCCAAGAAGATGGTGCTCGACGCGGCCGTGGACCGGTTGCGTATCCGGGTCACCCGATTCCATGGCTAGCGCGAATCAGTCTGAGCGAAACGGAATGTTCCGCGGCGCCGGGTCGCTGACCGTCATATGCCCACAGGAATCGTTCTCGTCCCCAACCGACAGGCCGGCAATCACGTCGACGACGCGATCACCCAGTCGCGCCAGGCGTTCGATGCCGGCGTTCGGCAGATCTGGCTCGCGCAGCAGTTCGATCACGACGCCATCGGCCTGGCCGGTCTGATCGGCGCCGCGGTACCCGGCCTCGGCGTCGGGACATCGGTGGTGCCGGTCAACCCGCGCCATCCGCTGATCGTCGCCGCGCAGGCGCAGACCGCGCAGGCTGCCGCGCACGGCACTTCAGCCTGGGACTCGGGCTGGGCGCGCACAAACCCGAGCAGGATGCGTTCGGCACATCCTGGCCCCGCCCTGTCGGCCGACTGCGTGAGCACCTGCAGGTGCTGCGGTCGATCTTCGACGACGGCGCGGTCGACTTCCACGGCGACGAGTTCACGGCCAAACCGGAATGGCCGGTGTCCGTCGCCGGCGGCACGCCGATCCCGGTCTATGTGGCCGCGATGGGACCGAAGGCTTTGCAGGTCACCGGCGAACTAGCCGACGGCACCCTGCCCTATCTGGCCGGGCCGCGCACCATCGACGAGTTCATCGTGCCGACGATCAACAAGGCGGCGGCCGACGCCGGACGGCCCGTGCCCAAGACCATTGCGATGGTCCCGGCCCTGGTCACCGACGATGGCGAGGCGGGCCGCGCGCTGGCCGCGGAAACCCTGGCCTTCTACGCCACGATCCCGTCGTATCAGAAGGTGATCGAGCGGGAAGGGCTGGACTCGATCGCCGATCTGGCGGCCGTCGGTGACGCCGAGACCGTGCGCAAGCATCTGCGCCGGTACCTGGATGCCGGCGCGACCGAGGTGGTGCTGAGCCCGCTCGACCACTCGCTGCCCGCACTGGCGCCGCTGTGGGAGGTCGC
>JBPPMV010000065.1:0-6212 GCA_051306235.1 Mycobacterium sp.
CGCTGTGACGTCCAAATCCGTTGCTGGAGCGGCATTCGCCGAGTGTTGTGACCCCTCGTTGCGTGCCCGCCGCGGGTAGACTTCGGCCAAAGCGTTCTCACCGATGAGTCGCACGGGAGAGCACTAACAAAGGACGACGAGCATGACTGCCCTGCAGGACTGGCTCACGAGTGGGCCGGTCAACCCACAGAACTTCAAGTCGCTGGTATTCGGCGTACTCCGCATGGGCCCCCAGCAGCCCAGCTACTCGCGCGCACCCAAGATCATGGTCCGCGGGCTCGAACGCTGCTGATTTGCTGAATTCGCAATCCAGCTGACACATCCCCACCCGAAGGCTGCCCTCGACGCTCGAAGGTAGGCCCCACTTCTGGGTGCTGATCCGTGATGATGGTCGACGGAGCGGTGTTTCCCGCGGACGTCGGCGGGTCGGCAAGGAGATGGTGATGAGCGCATCGGCAGAGTCCCGAGGCCAGGGTGAGGGACGGATTCTTTCGCTGGCGCCGTTGACCGTCCTGGAACTGGATCCGGCCGAACTGGTCAACTGTGCCGCTCAGGCGGGATACGACGCTGTCGGGTTGCGACTGATCCGGGCGACCACACAGGAACCGCCGCGTCCCACCATCGGTAAGACACCGTTGATCCGGGAAACCAAGCGACGTCTTGATGATTCGGGGTTGCGCTTGCTGGATATCGAGGTGCTCCGGCTGCGCCCGGATACCCGGGTTCGCGCCGACTTCGAGGCCTTCCTGGAAACGGGTGCGTTTCTGGGCGCCAGCGAGATTCTGGTGACCGGCAACGATCCGGATCATTCGCGGATCACCGACAACCTCACCGAGTTATCTTTGCTGGCAGCCGAATTCAATCTGATCCCGAATCTGGAACCGATGCCGTGGACCGAGGTCAAGGATCTGCGTCAAGGCGTCGCGATTGTCGCTGCGTGCCAGGCCGCGGTGGGTCTGCTGGTGGATGCCATCCACTATGACCGCGCGCTGAACACCCCGGCCGACCTGGCCGCCCTGCCCGGCGACTGGATTCGCTACGCGCAGATCTGCGATGCACCGTCAGAGCGGCCGGCCAATGTGGAAGAGATGATGCACCAAGGCCGTTGCGCTCGCCTGCTGCCCGGTGCAGGCGGCATCGACCTGATTTCGATGCTGCGTGCGCTGCCCCCGGGCGTTCCGATCAGCGTGGAGGCCCCGCTGCAGGGTGACGCCCCCGCAGCCGTGCGCGCGGCCGCCGCAGCACGCGCAGCGCGCGAAGTGCTCGACGCCGCCGATGAGACCACTTGGTCAGCGCTGTTCCGAACTGCCTGACAGTGCGGCTGTTCTGTTGACGGTGCACCGATTGCGCGTCTTCACCGGTGTGACGGGCGGCGCGCTGCTGTTGATGGCCGCCCTCGGCGTCGGTGCGCATTTCGTGGGAGCCACCAGCACGGTCATAGCCTGGATCGCCGCATTCACCCCGGTGGCCATCATCGGTGCGATCGCCGCGCTGTTCCTGCTACTCGCGAGCGGATATCGATGGGCGGCGGCCGCGGCGGCCGTGGTGGTCGCCATCGGTGTCGTGACACAGGCACCGCTCTACCGCAGCACTCCGGCGGAGGAATCGCCGGCTCCTTCGGTACGGGTGATGCAGGCAAACATCCGATTGGGCGGCGCGGATCTGCACGCCCTGGTGGAGTCGGTCGAGACCCGAGGTGTCGATTTGTTGACGGTGATCGAGCTGACGGAGCCGGCGATCACGCACTTGGACGAGGCCGGACTCGGTGACGTGTTGCCGTACACGTGCGGTCACCCTCGGGCCGGTGGCGGGGGAGCGGGCATCTATTCGCGCTTCCCGCTTCGCGATTGCGCACAGTTGGACGGGTTCGTGCTCAACAACCTGCGAGCGGTTGCCGATATCCCCTTGGCGGCTACGACGGCGGTGTACGCGCTGCACCCGCTGCCGCCCTATCCGGAGCCGGCCTGGAAGTGGGTGTTCGAGCTGAAGCGGCTCCGACCCATCTTCGAGTCCGAGCCCCTCCCTATGATCATCGGGGCCGATTTCAACTCGACCTATGACCACCGCCAGTACCGCGAACTGCTTGCGCACTCGACGAGGGCCGGCAATTCGCCGTTGGTGGATGCCGCCGAGTATGTCGGTGCCGGAGTGGTTCCCACCTTTCCGGCCGATCGGCTCCTTCCACCGATACTCGCCATCGATCGGATCCTGAGTCGGGGCCCGGTGCCGTTGTCGTTCGATCGGATCGATCTGCCCGGGTCCGATCATCTTGGTGTCATCGGTGACCTGCGGATGCCTCAGATGAATTCAAACTAGCCTTTTGAATTCATCTGATCCATTGCAAGGCAAGCAATTTCGCGGAGTACCCACTGAGCCGTCCGCTGAACTGTGGGCTGCGTCATATCATTCGACGTAGCTGCCAATTACCTGTCAAGGCTCGCTAATGTAACTTTCGCAATCACAATCACCAGTGGCGGGTCAACCGCGGACATCCTTCTGCGCTGGCTGACTCGGTCTCTTCCTTGCATGAAAGGCGATGAATCCCTTGACAGATACCGTGGAGGGCACTGGTGTGGAGCGAATGGCGAAGCTTGTCGCCGTCGACTCGGCTGCATGTTCCAGCAAACACATTGGGCATCGCGATAATTGCGGCTGCTTGCGCAATACGGATATCGGTTCGACCGATGACAGTGACAACGGTGCAGGTCTACCCACCGTCACCGTCGTGATCCCGACGCGTAACGAGGCGCTGAACCTGCCATATGTCGCAAAACGGATGCCGGCAGTGAACGAAATCATCGTCGTCGACGGCGCATCGGTGGACAACACGATCGAAGTGGCCCGTGAACTGTGGCCAGATGCACTGATAATCAACCAGACTCGGCGTGGCAAGGGCAACGCCTTGGCATGTGCGTTCGAGGTCAGCACCTGCGACATCGTGGTGATGATCGATGCCGACGGGTCGACCGATCCGGCCGAGATCCCGGGTTTCGTCGCGGCACTGGTGTCAGGTGCGGACTTCGCCAAGGGTAGCCGCTTCACCAGTTCCGGTGGCAGCGACGACATCACGCACCTGCGCCGAGTCGGGAACAAAGGTCTCAACTGGCTGGTCAACCAACTTTTCGATACGAGCTTCACCGATCTGTGCTACGGGTACAACGCATTCTGGCGTCGACACCTGACGGTGCTCGACCTCCCGTCCACGGATGTCCACGAAGCGCAGTGGGGCGACGGATTCGAGATCGAAACCGTGATCAACGTCCGCGTGGCACGTAATGGGTTGAAGATCAAGGAAGTCAGCAGCTTCGAGGGTAAGCGCATCTATGGGCGCAGCAATCTCAATGCCGTCACAGACGGTCTGCGGGTGCTGCGCACGATCGGTCGTGAACGCCGACTTCACCGTGCCGCCACGGTGTCGGCGAAGTCGTCGGCAGTCTCGCGGTGAGCAAACTGCGGGAGAAGGTCGGCCACACGCTCTCGCTCGCTCAAAGTATCGGTCTTGCATCGGCTCTCAATCTCGTCATCCGCCGCTCGCTGGGGCTGCCCAAGCCGGTGACGGTCGCATGCGGTATGCATCGTCTGACTGTGCGCCCGGGCGACAGCGACCCGTTTGTGCTCGCGCAGATCTTCACCGAACGTGAATATGACGCGCACCCGTTCTGGATGGAACGGTTGAACGCGGTCGCGGCGGGCATGCGCCAGGCCGGGCAGGTCCCGCTCATCATCGATGCCGGCGCGAACGTCGGTTATTCGGCGCTGTATCTCGCCGAACATTTCCCGGACGCGGTCATCCTCGCGGTCGAACCCGACCGGAACTGTGTCGATCTCATCGAACAGAACTGCGGTGCCAACCCTCGCATCATCCCGGTGCATGCGGCGGTGTGGAGCCACGAGAACGGGGTGGACCTGACCACCCGGAATGAGGGCTCATGGGCCAACCGGGTGACCGATAGCGGAACCACGCGATCGGTGACATTGGAGACGCTGATCGCCCAGATCCCCGGTGCCGCGCCGTTCATCGTGAAACTCGACATCGAGGGTGCGGAATCCGAAGTCTGCCAAGCATCTCCGGAATCCGTGTCCTCCTTCGCGTGCATCATGATCGAGCCGCATGACTGGATGCTGCCGGGATCGGGCGGTCTTTCGTCCCTGTACGGGGCGGTCGCGGGTAAGAAGATGGACACCCTCATCCGGGACGAGACGCTGATGCTCTTCGATTGTGCTGTGCTGGATCATTTCAGTGCGGCGAAGGTCATCGGCTGACCGGTAGAAATTAACTGCAGCGCAATTCATCTCGGCCGATCCGGCCGCCGTCGGGTACAACCCTGGCCGCACCCCCGGCTCGTGGAATTGCGGTTCCTGGCTATGTGATCGCGCTTCCTGAAAGAACTTTCAGCAAAATCCTCGAACGTCTCGGGGTAGCTATTGTCACCTGCACTGTCCTGCAATAGCATTCGCCTCAGCCACCTATGGCTATCACCCCTCAAGTAACTTTAGGAGAACCGTGTCACTCGCTGTGCAAGCGGACTCGGGGCGCGACTTCTGGTCTGCACCTTCGTCATCCGCTCCTCTGAAGAAGAGGTTGCTGCTCGCCTCGGTGGCGATCACGGGAGCGTCGGTCGTCGCCGTCACGCCCGTCGCGTCCAATCTGCCCGCACTGGAGATCGCTCAGCAGCGGGCGGTCGATCTCGTTGCCTTCGAGAACCCCTTTGCCGTACTGGGTAGCACGTTCGGGCAGGCGTTCGGCAACCTGAGCAATCGGGGCGGCGAGATCAACGCCACCCTGATCCCGAACCTGTCGGCGATCCTCGGTAACAAGGAGCTCCAGCGCGAGCTCTCGGTGATCCTGTTCCGGCCCGAGACGGTGGCGCAGCAGCTGCAGGATCGGCTGGCCGAGCACCAGGAGACGCTGCGCCTGGGTTACGAGCAGTCGCAGGCCGGCTGGGCGGCACATAACGAGCTGCTCCCCGGGGTGCTCGAGCGTGCCCAGACCGAGCTGCTGGCAGGGCACTTCACGGAGGCCTTCGCTCATATCAACGACTGGTTCATCTTCGGGATCGGAGCGGCCGGCTGGCCGCTGTACCCGAGCTTCGCCGTCCCGGGCCAGGTAGCCCGCGATGTCGGCGGACCGGCCATCGGGGCCATCCTGGACGCCCTGCTCGTCGGTGACACCACGCTCGCGGGTTACCCCCACGCGATCCTGGTGCCATTCGTCAGCGCCATCTTCCGCTTCACCGACAGCCTCGACGAGATCCACGTGGCGACCCAGGCCGGCGATGTGGTGACCGCGCTCAGCCACATGATCAACCTTCCGGTGAAGGTGTTGGGCGCGTTCCTCAACGGGTACAGCCCGAGCATCGCCGAGGACTGGAATGTGTTCCCCGGAATTCTGACCCCGGGTGGACCCATCGATTCGTTCCTGGTGCAGTACCCGACGCTGATCGCCAAGGCACTGGGTCTGATTCCCAAGACGGCAAAGACCGCGGAGGTGCCTGCCGACGCGTCGATCGAAGCGCTGAGCAAGGTGTCCTCGACTGAGGTCGTCTCCGATGCCAACGTGGTGACGCTGAGCGTCGATACGGCAGCGGAGGCCGGCACCCCGGCGGAGTCGGTGTCCAACACCACCGAGACCGAGGTCGTCACCGAGGTCGTCACCGAGACCGTCACCGATGCCGAAGCTGACGTGCCGGCTGAGGTTCCCGTCGAAGCTCCGACGGAGCCGGTCGCCACCGAGACCGCGCCGGAGACCGCGACCGAGCCTGTCAAGGACGAGTCGGCCACCGAGGCGGCCGAGACCGGCGACGCCAAGGAAGACGCCAAGGCAGACACCAAGGCGGATACCAAGGAAGGCACCAAGACTGACGCCAAGTCCGACAGCACGGCTGATGCCAAGTCGGGCAGCAAGTCTGACAGCAAGGCTGATGCCAAGTCGGACAGCACGTCGAGCAGCACCAGCTCCAGCGGCTCGTCGAGCAATTCGGGTAGCAGCAGCGAGTAATCTCCACCGCAACGACTACGGCCCCCTCTCACGAGGGGGCCGTAGTACGTTTCAGGGGCTGCGCGTCGTTTCAGGGGTTCAGCGTCAGAACCGGGCCCGCTCGGTGGAGATCATGTCGACGATTCGGCCGACATGCGGCTCCCGCACCACCGAGTCGTGATCGCAGTTGACCCGCTGCACCGACAGCTCGCCGGTGAGCAGCTGCGGCCACACG
>JBPPMV010000066.1:0-2902 GCA_051306235.1 Mycobacterium sp.
AACGACACATCGACCAGCGGACCGCCGTCCACGGTGAACATGCAGCTGTTGACGGTGACGTCCTCTGCGGCGATGTCGACGGTGTGGGCGCCTCGCAGCCGTTCGGCGGGCGCGCAGGGGTCGGCGCCGGATAGGATCGACGCCGTCTCGCCTGTACCGCGTTGTGGCCGTTGCTCGAATGCGCCTATCGCCGTCCGCATCAATTGATCGGCGATGGCGCAGCCCTCGACATCGGGATCCGCCGATACCGATACTGTGAGCCGCGCATTGTCGGGATAGCGGGCAGCCAACTCGCATGACCAGGACGACACCTGGTCCCGCGGTGGCGCGTCGGGATTCTCGGCGCTTGAGGCGATGCTGACGTCTACGCCGTCGATCACCTCATGGCGGACCCAACTGGACTCGTCGCTGGCAGGTTGTACGGGACCGATGTTCAGCGCGATCGTCGCGTCGGCCTCACCGGCGGGATCTTCGATCGTGGCGTCGCAGTTGAGCGAAGAGCTGAACCCCAACACGGTGAGCGGTCGTGCGTCGACAGCATCCGCATCGTTGTAGAGGGCGCATACGTCGACGGTGCGCAACCCGTCAATCACTGCGAGGCGGTCAGGTACCTGCCCAGCGCCGGGTGTGGGATCGGAGCACCCGGTCAGCAGTGCGGCTGCAATGATGAGAACCGAAGTGATTCGAGGCATGGTTTGACCCTAAGTGACCTGACAGCTGGTGCCTGGCACCAATTGTGGCCGTGCGCGCGACACCGGCCAGGACGCGAATTGGTGCATCGCACGCGGTTGCGCAGCGGCGACAATAGACATCATGACCGCACGCGCTGCCCGGGTCTTGCAGCTGCGACATCAATGCGCCGCCGCCAGCGTGATCGATGCACTGGCGGCCGCGGTGGTCGCTGGGTGTGCCGCGGCCAGTCCAGCCCGGCAGCAGGACTCTGGAGCTGCGACGGCGAGCGGACCCGTGCCGGTGGGCGAGTGCGTTGTGTTGCACGGCGACGGCCGTGCGGACCCGTTGAGCGCCGCCGCGGTGGACTGTGACGGCGGCATGAGTTACACCGTGGCCACGCACACCGACGTAGCCGGCAACTGCCCGCCACCGGCAGACGGGACCGTGTTCGTCGAGCCGTTCGCCGACCGCCTCACCGCGCGGCTGTGCCTCGTCCCGAATCTGGTGGTCAGCCACTGCTACGAGTTTGGGATCCCCACCGGCATCTTTGGCCAGACCGACTGCGTAGGCGCGGGGGTGGCTGTCATCCGGATCGAGGAACGGTTCGAGGTCAGCGATGCGAACGCGTGCACCGACCCCTCACGTGCGATGCGCTACCGGTCAATACCGCGAACCTACTGCCTGTCCTACCCGGGGATCGACGAATGATCGTCCGGCAAACGCACTGCGCTGCAGCATCACTCGCGGTCGCTGCGGCGATGATCAGCGGGTGCACGATGGCGGTGAGCGGATCAGCGGCGATTGAGGGCACTCCGGATGTGCGGATAGGGCGCAATATCGCCGATGTGCTGCCCTCTTCTGATGAACTGTCCACTGCACTCGGCATCGCTATCGAGACCGAGGACTTCCCGCCCACTGTCGGCGGTGCGCAGGTACTGGGCACCGGGGCTGACTACAGCGGGGACGCTGCATGCGTCGGGGTGGTCAAAGAGGCCCCGTTCGGCGCCTACGGGACCTTGCCGATCTGGGCAGTGGCGACGAGCAGCTGGGACAGCGAAGGGTTCATGCCGCCGAATGTGTTCATCGATGTTGCAGCGGTCGCACTGCGCTCCGATACGGCAGCACGTGATGCGGTGGCTGCGTTCGGGCACCAATGGCAGCAGTGCCAGGATGCGGATCTGCGTGTTGTCGACGCCGCCGGCTCGGGTCACGATCTCGCCTACCGAGTGACCGCGGTGGACACCGAACCGGCACAGCTCACCGCCGACGTGGAATTCCGCACCATGCTCGCCGGCGACGCCACCATCAAGCGCGTAGTGGTTGTGGGCGCCAACTGCATCGTCGATGTCAGCGTGACCTACTACCGCGATGACGGACCCGCTGTGTCAGAGGACCTCGCCGATAAGGTCGCCCAGCTGACGCTGCGGCGCATCGCCGCGGCCTAGATCGGTGGTACAACATCTGATTCAAGCCGTGACGAGGACAGGGTAGAACGGAGATCGAAAGTGCAAGCCGCCGCAGGATGTGAACCCGACAAGAGCGCGCTCATCGCTCGATCTGCATTGACGATCGCTGCCGCCCAGGGTGTTTCGTGCATGTCGCTACGCGAAGTGGCGGCCGGCTGTGGTGTCAGCCTGGGCCTGGTGCAGTACTACTTTTCGACCAAAGCGGCGCTAGTCGCCGCGGTCGACGAGCTTGTACTCTCCGTCGTCACGGAGGCCATGCAATCCCGCAAGGAGGGGGACCGGCGCGGGCCCGCGCAGCTGCAGAACCTTTTTGCGCAACTGCTGGTGCATGAGCCGGACGCCCTGACTTACTTGGCGCGCGCCCTGGGCGACGATGCACCGGTCGGTGCGGTCATCTTCGACCGGCTCCTGGAGATCACCGCTGAACACGCTCCGTCGACGACGGACTCTGCAATTGAGCACGGCCCGGACCAGCTGTGGGCGGCGATCAACCCGCTGGTCCTGGCTGTGGGTGTGATCATGTTCCGCAGCCACATCGAACGCAACCTGCACCAGCCTCTGGACGCGCCGGAGCAGCTGGCCCGCTGGGACAGCGCCGCCGCCTCACTGATCGGCGAGGGCTACTTCCGGCCTAGCGGCGGCTGACACGCGCGCCAAAATAGGTGAACCGGCAGTCCAGATAACCTGGGGGAATGTATCGCGTTCATCCAGGGACGAGAAAGGGTGACGTGCGCACGGACACACAACCGCGGGCCGTCGCAGCG
>JBPPMV010000067.1:0-4915 GCA_051306235.1 Mycobacterium sp.
GGCGGCGATCGCCCAGGTGCTCACCGAGCGGGACGGGATCGCCGAGGATGTGGCGGCCTGGGCGGCCTCGGTCAGCGGCGGACACGTCGGCCGGGCCCGACGGCTGGCGACCGATCCGGATGCCCGGCTGCGTCGTGAGCGGGCCTTGAGTCTGGCCCGCGATGCCGCGACACCGTCTCGGGCGTATGGCGCCGCCGAGGAGCTGGTCATCAGCGCCGACGCGGAGGCCAAGGCGCAAAACGTGGAGCGTAATGAGAACGAGGTCGAGGAACTGCGGACCGCGCTCGGTGCCGGCGGCACCGGCAAAGGCACCGCGGGCTCGATCCGCGGTGCCACCGGAGCGATCAAGCAGCTCGAGGCGCGGCAGAAGTCCCGCCAGACCCGGGCCGGCCGCGATGCGCTGGACCGGGCACTGATGGACCTGGCGACCTATTTCCGCGATGCGCTGGTGGTGTCGGCGGGCGCCGGCGGGGTGGTCGCCAACCATCCGGATATGGCGGAGAAGGTCGGCGCGATGGCCGGCCATGTCCCGCCCGACAACCTGTTGCGCTGTATCGAGGCGGTGCTGCGGTGCCGGGAGGCGCTGGCCACCAATGTGAAGCCGAAGTTCGCCGTCGACGCCATGGTGGCGACGGTGGGACAGGCGCTGCGCAACTGAGATTCGGCGGGCTGGAGCGGCAGCGACCCGGGGATCAAATTGGGTGGTGGGAGAGCGCTGCCGTAGACTCGTCCCGCCTGCCTCGGCAGGCGCGCCACCCTAGCTCAGTCGGTAGAGCAATTCACTCGTAATGAATAGGTCAGGGGTTCGATTCCCCTGGGTGGCTCCACGTTCTCGTTCACCGCGGTCGTCACGGCTACACGGCGTCCCGCCACGCCAGCGGATTGAGTTCGCGGTAGGGGTCGCCTGCCCGGATCTCCTGCAAGTCGGCCAGTACTGATTCCAGCGATGTCTGGGTCCGTTGCTTCACGGTGTCCGCCCAGTCAGGCGCGGAGATGCCGGCCGGTCTGGTGGTGTCGATCGGCTCGGCGAAGCGCAGGTACATCCGCTGCGGCCGTGGGATCAGGGTGGGGCCGATACCGCGCAGCAGCGGCATCGCCATATCGCCGGGGGCGCCGAGCGCCGTGGCCAGGCGTTGACTGAACCGCCCGAACAGCCCGTCGCGTGAGGTCAGGCTGCGGTACACGTCGTCGCCGCCGATGAGCCCGGCCGGCACGATCGGGTAGTCGTGTTCGGCCGAGATGCGCGCGAATCCGGCCCGGTCCTGCCAGCGCAGGGTGTTCTCCTCGCCCTTGAACTTCGCGATCTCACGTCCGCCGCCGGGGAACACGAGGATCGTCTGGTCATGGCGCATGAGCTCGCCCGCGGATTCCGGGGAACCGACCGTCGCGCCGCAGGCCGCCAGCAGGTCGGCCGCGGGCCCGGGCATGCCGGCGAACCGGCGATCGGTCAGCGGGCGAACCAACGTGCCGATTTCGCGGCGGACCATGTACGGGATCAGGAATCCCTCTGTGCCGGACTGGGTGTGATTGCCCACCAACAGGAATCGTCCGTCGCGGGGGAGGTGCTCGAGTCCGTCGACGAAGGGCCGCCAGAGGTCGATGAGCGGGGCGGCGTTGTCGGCGACCGTCTCGACCACCCGCCGAATCGCCTGGATGCGACCCGGCTGGTCCATCAAACTCTCGGTGTTCGTCATGACTGTCATGGCTTCACAGTACCGAACGAACTGGTTCGTCTGGTTATGCTTTCCCTGTGAGAACCACGACCGAACTGCGCGCCGAGATCCTCGCCGCGGCGCGCACCGAGTTCGCGCAGCACGGACTGGCCGGCGCGCGGATCGATCGCATCGCGCGCACCGCCCAGGCCAGTAAGGAACGGCTCTACGCCCACTTCGGGGACAAGGAGACGTTGTTCAGGGAGGTCCTCGCCGCCGATGCCGCCGAGTTCTACCGCTCGGTCACGCTGCGGCCGGAGGCCGTCGAGGAGTTCGTCGGCGGAATCTTCGACTTGGCCTGCCGCGAACCCGCCCATCTCCGGATGATCACCTGGGCCCAGCTCGAGGGGTTCGCCCTCGGTCCGCCAGAAGTCGAGGGCCAACCCTTTCCGGATCAGGCGATCCGGGCCATCGAGGTGGCTCAGGATGCCGGGCATGTCGATTCCGCCTGGCGGCCTGACGATCTGATCGTGCTGCTGTTCGCCATCGGGCTGTCCTGGGCGCATTCTCCGCACCCCGACGCCATCACCGACGATTCCGCGATCCTTACTCACCGACGTGCCGTCGCGGTCGACGCCGCACGTCGGCTGATCGCGACGCGCCCCTAACCGGCCCTGCGCTGAGCCTCTCGGCGTTCGGCCAGCCGCCGCCACAGATCCTCGAGATCGATATCGTTGGCCTGGCGCGGCCTGCGCTGGTGGAACAGCGAATCGTCGTGGCTCGCCGGGCAGCGAAACCGGTGCAGCTGCAGGCATTTCACCGGCCAACGGGTGTCGAGCTCGTCCGAGAGGTCGATCACCTGCCGGGTCTGGCGCCGGATGGCGAAGCGGTTGCCCTCCGCGCTGTCCACGGTCGGGTACATATCGGCGTCGAACAGTCGCCAGCCGCCATAGGCCATCTGCAGCCAGACGGTGTCGGTGCCGCAGTGCCGACACGGTGCGACCACTGACGGTCGGGAGTCTGGCCAATCCATCTGCTCAGACTATGGATCGGGTCCGACAAGTCGGGTCTGCACACGCCGCCGTTCAGCTTTCGGTCAGCGCCTCCGCGGCGACGCTCCTGGCGGTGTTGGCCGCGGGGAACCCGGCATAGCCGCTGGCGTGGTAGATGACCTCGGCGATCTCCTCGTCAGTCAGGCCGTTCTGCCGGGCGATCAGGAAGTGGTGGTGCAGTTCGTCGGTGGCGCGCAGCGCAATCAGGATGCCGAGGGTGACCAGGCTGCGCTCCCGCTTGCCCAGACCTTCACGGGTCCACAGCGTGCCGAAGACGTTCTGCAGTCCGATATCCATCAGATCGGGGGCGAACCCGTCGCTGAAATCGACATCCTCGTCACTGTCGGGCAGCGAGCCGGGGAGGAGTTCGCGAAAAACGCGCAGGCCCGCCGTGCGCAGGTCCGTGGCCGGTAAGTTAGTCATACTTACTATTCTGCCACCGCGCCGGTGGAATCACCGCGGCGCCACGAATCCGATCGGCCCGGAGGCGATGCACACCGACAGCGCGGCGGTGTTCGCCGACACCGCGACGGTGTCACCGGCACCGGCCAGGCGCACGAACACCCGGTTCAGGCCGGGGTGCACCGGCACCTTCACCGGCAGACCCTCGGACAGCGACATGGTCAGCGATCCCTCGCTGTTGGCCAGATAGTTGATCTCGGCGGTCCAGTCCGCGGGCAGCAGTGGGCCGTCCAGGGGCATGACGACATCGGCATCGGTCTGCACCAGATAGCCGCAGTTGGGAGCGGGCCCCGGGGTGATGGTGCGCACCCAGGTGACCAGCGCGTCACGCAACTGGCCCTGGGTGTCCAGTGTGCGCAGATCCGTTGTGGTGCTGCTGAATTCGGGACGGTCGGACAGTAAGGCGAACATGTGGCTGGCCAGATTCTCCGGTGCGGCGACCCGTTGCATGATCAGTGGGTCGACCTCCTGGTCCAGCATCGGTGCCGCCTGCGGGCCGGCGGCCGCCGCGGCGAGACCGGCGCGCGCGTTGTCCAGGTACGCCGGAACCGGGCTGTCGCGCCAGACCCGAAGGAAGGTGACGGTCGAGTACAGGCTGCTGCCCACGAATGCGGCCGCCAGGACGATGACGACCGCGGACCGGGTCCTCGACGCGTCGAGTCGTTGGGCGGACGGCCGATTCGGGGCGCAGAACGCGACGGCCGCGAGCAGGGCCAGGACCACCACGAGATCGGGCAGATAGCGCAGGGTCTGGGCCAGCTCCAGGGCGGTGAACTGCGATGAGCGCATCAGGTAGATCGGCACCTGGCAGGCCACCGCATAACTGATGGCGGCCAGCCAGACCGGGCCGATGCGCTCCTTGCGCGCGAACGACACCGCCAGCACCGCCGCCAGCACCACCCAGCCCAGGATCATCACCGTCACCGGCGGTGTGGCCCACGGTGACGCCGGCGCCCAGCGCTGCCACTCCCACGGCCCGCCCGCCAGACCGGGCACGATGCCGTGGGTGACCGAACGCAGGAGCAGATCCCAGGTCATGCCGAGGTCCAACGTCCACCGCTGCTGGTCGACGACCACCAGGTACAGCCCGATCCAGGCACCCGTCACCGCGAGGAGCCCGAGCCACAGCCGTCTGCCCCGGCGCCACACGTCGGCGACCGACGCCCCGGTCACCCAGGCCAGCAGTGCGGCGACGGTGAACGCCACGAAGGGGATCACCGCGGACTTCTCGAAGAACAGCAGACTGCCGAAATAGACCAGCACACCCGTGCCGGCATAGCGCCGATTCCCGGTGCGCACCAACAGGATCGCGTCGGCGCACACCCAGGCCAGCGCCGCCAGCATCGGCAGCGAGTTCAGCCCGGCCGCCCACCAGGCGAACCCGGGCACCGTCACCGGTGTGAACAACGCGAAGGTCAGCGGCACCAGCAGCACCGGTCGCCACCCGAGGATCACGTGCAGCGCCCGCAGCAAGGCCGCCGAGGCCAGCAGCTGCAGCACGATCAGGCTGAGCGCCGGGCCGACCCACTCCAGGGGTGCCAACCGGGTGATGGCCCCGGCCAGCAGGAAGGCACCGGGCATCACGTGCCCGTCATGATCGTCGAACAGGTACTGCGCCGACAGCAGGCTGTTGGTGCCGGCCCGGCCGACCAGGATCAGGTCATCCCAGTAGAAGTCGCCGCCGAAGGCCAGCACGGACCGGATCAGCAGCTGCACCGCGATCAGCGCGACGGCGGCACGGGGGACCCA